>JAFDAS010000002.1 GCA_019313695.1 Deltaproteobacteria bacterium | reverse complement strand
GGCCGACGTCGTGGCCGGGCGAATCCGGGAACTGGTCAGAGAAAAGAAGATGGGCAATATCGGCATCAGCGCGGGCGTTGCGGAATATGATCATGAAAGCAGCATGGAAGATTTCATCAAGACAGCTGATGATGCGCTGTATAGGGATAAAAAAGGTGGAAGGTAGAAGGTAGAAGGTAGAAGGTGGTTATGATTACTATTCCTTCAGCCCTAACAGCCTTCAGTCTGTTTTTCTTCAGTCTTCTACCTTCAACCTAAATACCTGAATATAAAGGAGTTAATATCAAATGAAAGGAAAACCGATAGACATTCTGTTAGTAGAGGACAATGAGGATCATGCGGAACTGACGTTGAGGGCGCTGAAAAACAACCATCTCATAAATGACATCCATGTTGTTAAAGATGGACAGGAAGCGCTCGATTTTGTATATCATCGAGGCAAATACGAAGATGCGGAAAAATACCCCAGGCCGGGTTTGATACTTCTCGATATCCACCTGCCGATCTCAAGTCCATCCCCATCATCATGCTGACCACGTCATCCAGGGATGAAGAGATAGCGAGAAGCTATGCAGGCGGGGCCAACAGCTACGTGACCAAACCTGTGGACTTTGGCGAGTTTGTGAAGAAAATCAAAGAGATGAAACTTTACTGGACCATCGTCAACTCATTGCCGAAAGAGTAAAATATTAAATAAGATGCACTCATAAAAAGTCCCAAAAACGTCATGCCGAACTTGATAAACCTGCCCCGTACTTGATACGGGGGCATCCAGAACATATTGAAATTACTGGATTCCGCCCCGGCTTTTGCCGGGGTGACGCGCCGGAATGACAAAAAATGGTGTTTTTTGACTTTTTACGACTTTGTCAAATAATACAATTAATACAATGGTTACGAACATCGAAGAAAGGTGATGATCTTTTGTCTGAATTTATAACCGAAGATAAACGGACTCATTATTGCGGCAACATCAGGGCACAGCACGCGGGTGAAGATGTTGTGCTTATGGGATGGGTTCACAGGAGGAGAGACCTCGGAGGACTGATCTTTATAGACCTGAGAGACAGAGAGGGAATCGTACAGATCGTCTTCGATCCGGAGAAAAAATCACAGGCGCACGCGCTTGCGCACGATATAAGAAGCGAATTCGTGCTGGCAATAAAGGGCCGTGTAAATCTTCGCCCCGCCGACATGATCAACCCTTCACTGAAAACCGGCGAGGTCGAGGTTATAACCGATGAACTTGAGATCCTCAATGAATCCGACACACCACCCTTCGTCCTCGACGGCGAGACCGAGGTATCCGAGAATCTGCTCCTCAAATACCGTTACCTGGACCTGAGGCGCAGAGGCATACAGCAGAACATCATCCTGAGAAGCAGGGTTGCGGCTGAAACAAGAAGTTATCTTCAGAAGGAGGGCTTCATCGAAATCGAAACACCCTTCCTGACAAAAAGCACACCTGAGGGGGCGCGTGACTATCTCGTTCCAAGCAGGGTAAGTCCCGGGGCCTTCTACGCCCTTCCACAATCACCCCAGCTCTTCAAACAGCTGCTGATGGTGTCCGGTTTCGACAAATATTACCAGATAGTAAAATGCTTCCGCGATGAGGATCTGAGAGCGGACCGTCAGCCTGAATTTACCCAGATAGACATGGAGATGTCTTTCATATCGGAGAGCGATATCATCAATACAATTGAAGGCATGATGGCGCACATCTTCAAGGCATGTCTCGACAGAGAGTTGCAGGTTCCATTTCCCCGGCTTACCTACAGAGAGGCGATCGACAGATATGGAAGAGACAATCCCGACACGCGTTTCTCCCTTGAGCTTGAAGACCTGACGGACATCGCCGGGGGATCGGGTTTTCGCGTCTTTTCCGAGGTTGTAAAGAACGGAGGCATGGTAAAAGCCCTGCTCCTGGCGGATGGGAAAACCCTCTCACGGAAAGATCTCGACGCCCTTGGAGGGTTTGTGGGTGGATATGGCGCGAAGGGGCTCGCATGGGTAAGGGTGAATGAAGATGGATGGACGGGCTCGATAGCCAAGTTCTTCGATCAGGAAGAGATAAAACGTATAAACGAAAAAATGGGTGCAGGGCCGGGGTCTCTGATACTTTTCGTTGCCGACACGGAGGATGTGGTCAACAACGCCCTCGGAGCTCTGAGGATACACCTCGCGGAAAAACTGGGCCTGATCGACGCGGATGTCTTTGCCTTCACCTGGATTACTGAATTCCCGATGTTTGAATACAGCAAAACGGAAGATCGCTATATGGCGACCCATCATCCTTTCACCTCCCCGGTGGCACAGGACATACCCCTCCTCGAAACCGACCCCGGCAAAGTACGGGCCAGGGCCTACGATCTCGTCCTTAACGGTTCCGAGATAGGCGGAGGAAGCATTCGAATCCACAAATCGGATGTCCAGTCAATGGCCTTTAAAGCCCTTGGATTAAGTGAAGATGAGGCGCGGGCAAAATTCGGCTTTCTCCTGGACGCGCTCAAGTACGGCACTCCACCGCACGGCGGCATAGCTTTCGGTCTCGACCGCATGCTCATGATAATGGCGGGTGCAGAATCCATAAGGGATGTAATAGCATTCCCGAAGACGCTGAAGGCGACGTGCCTCCTGACCGGCGCGCCATCGGAGGTCAGCGCCGAACAACTTGCCGAGCTGTCACTGAAAACGATATGATCCTGATACGGCATTCTTTATCGCACCACCATTCTTGATGAACTCGTAAAAAGCTCCGCTATGCCTCAACGAGTCGGGACATTATAACTGGAAGTAACTTGCATTATTTAAATTCGTGTATTACTTGGCATATGTTAAGAAGTATCAATAAGTTATGGCGATTTTGTATGTCATTCCGGCGGAAGCCGGAATCCAGTAATTTCAATATGTTCTGGATGCCCCCGTATCAAGTACGGGGCAGGCTTATCAAGTCCGGCATGACGTTTTTGGGACTTTTTACGAATGTGTCATTCTATCGCTTGACAGACACCCGGGATATTCATATAAGTAGCACTTGTTTCAATTGTCGCCGCATACGGCAAAATCCCATACAACAAAAGGGGGCATGGAAATGAAAAGAGGCACATTGTTTATATCTATCATTGTTTTGGTGGGCCTTGTTTTCTTGGTTTCAGGATGCTGCGCGAAAAAACAGGGTGTAACCTCGACGCCTGCCGCGGAAGAACAGACCGTCGTTCTGGAAGAAACAGTGACGGAAGAGATCATTGTTCTTGAAAAGAGAGATTTTGTCCTGACAGAAGCCTTGGAAGAAAAGGCCGTTCTTACCGGGAATCATGTTGTAAAAAGCGGCGAGTGTCTCTGGTGGATTGCGGAATATGAGGACATATACAACGATCCCTTCATGTGGCCGTTGATCTACAGCGCTAACAGTGATCAGATCAGGAATCCCGACCTCATCTACCCGGGCCAGACGTTCTACATTCCCAGGAGCGGATACTCAATGGATGAGATCAGAGAGGCAAGACGCTGGGCCGGAGCGGAGCATCCATACACTCCACCGGAGGGCTCTATGCCGCCCCTTGATTAAACACACCTTTCAATCCCGTATTCACTATAGGGGGCACAAAAGGTGCCCCCTATTTTTTTTAAAATATTTAAAGGATGACAGATCATGATGAAATGGAATAAGGAAAAAAACATCTTCGAGCATCAGCATTCAAAATCCTATCAATGCGCCCTGCTTTATAACAGACACCACCTTCAGAGATGGCCAGCAGTCGAGACCCCCTTTTACCGTGGAGCAGATACTCAATCTATGGAAGATGCTGAACAAGCTAAGCGGCAAAAGCGGCATCATAAGACAGTCGGAATTCTTTCTTTACACCGATAAAGACAGAGAAGCGTTGGATCGATGTCTCGAAATGAACTTCAGGTACCCGGAGATTACCGGATGGATAAGGGCCAAAAAGGAAGACATCCCCCTTGTTAAAAATGCCGGACTGAGGGAGACCGGCATCCTTACATCTGTATCCGATTATCACATCTTTCTGAAGCTGGGACTCACAAGGAAAAAAGCGCTGGACGCCTATCTTGGCATAGTCAAATCAATCCTGGACGCGGGCATCGTCCCGAGGTGCCATTTTGAGGACATAACAAGAGCGGACATCTATGGCTTCTGCATACCGTTCGCCATAGAGCTGATGAAGATAAGAGAGGAAAGCGGTATTGATATCAAGATACGACTCTGCGACACGCTGGGCTACGGGATCACATATCCGGAGGCGGCGCTCCCGCGCAGCGTGCCTAAAATGGTGCGCGCGTTCATCGACGATGCCGGGGTGCCGGGACATCTTCTTGAGTGGCATGGTCACAACGATTTCCACAAGGCCCATATAAATGCCTCCACCGCCTGGCTGTACGGGTGCGGCGCGGCTAACGGCACGCTTCTGGGTCTTGGCGAGAGAACGGGGAATACCCCCATAGAGAGTCTCATAATGGAATACATCGCCCTGCGAGGCAACGAAGCGGAAATCGACACAACCGTTATTACGGAAATAGCCAATTACTTCGAAGAAGAACTGGGTGTAAAAATTCCGAACAATATGCCCTTTGTTGGTTCTGACTTCAACGTTACGAGGGCCGGCGTTCACGTGGACGGTCTTATCAAAAATGAGGAAATATACAATATATTTGACACCGAAAAGATACTGAAAAGGCCGGTGTTGATAGAGATTACTGACAAATCGGGCAAGGCCGGGGTTTCGCACTGGATAAATATACGTCTTGGACTGAAGGGTGAAGATGTCATAACAAAAAGACACCCCGGTATCTCAAAGATACATAAGTGGATAGCCGGCGAATATGAAACGGGCAGGATAACCAGCATCTCCCATGAAGAAATGGAAAAAAAGGTTCGAAAGTTCCTCCCGGAACTGTTCATGTCCGATATGGAAAAGATAAAACACAATGCGTCGGTGGCAGCCATGGCAGTCGTTGAAAAAGCTGTGGAACATCCGGCGATGAGGACGATGAAATCCGATCTTCAGGAGCCCGTCATGCAGCAGGTGATCGACGAGAATCCCTCCATTCAGTGGGCCTATGTCGTGGATGTAAACGGCATAAAGACCACAAAGAACATTACCAGTATAGCCGACAGGGCAAGGTACGAAAACTTTGGCGTGGGAACAGACTATTCAGACAGAGAGTGGTACTATGGCCCCCTGCAGTCAGGAAAGACACATGTGACCAATTTCTACATATCAAGGATGACAGGGGCATTGTGCATAACCGTGTCAGGCCCCATTATGGATGACAACGATGATGTTGCCGGCATATTCGGCGTGGATATCAAGTTCGAAGAATGGGCAAACAGGGTGGAGGATATAGCGGAAGCGACGAGACTTGCCCTGAAGGCGGAATACGAGGCGAAAAAAAGAAGGGATCGTAGTCAGTAGTTAGGAGGCAGGAGCGTCGAATCCACCGAAAAAACACATACTTTATTTGCCACGTGTGGTGGGTTATGAATGCCTGGCTAACAGCCTTCAGCCTAAACAACCGGTACCTCAGCGCACCACCCACTGATCAAAGGGCAGCTCTTCGGGTTCGAGATCGGTGGGGGCCAGTTCCGCTATGAAACGGGACGGAACAGCATCCCTGCCCCACGCGCCCCCGGAGCGACTTACCAGAGGATGACAGAAATACAGCTGGTCTTTCGCCCTGGTGATCGCGACATAGAAGAGCCTCCTCTCCTCATCTTCACCGCCGGGCTCCCTCAGTGCCCGCGCCAGAGGAATCATGCCTTCAGAACACCAGATCATGAACACCGCCGACCATTCAAGGCCCTTGGCCTGGTGAATGGAGCTCAGGACAACCTTGTGGTTGTCGTCTCCCGTTCGACCGGAGTCTTCCTCCGTTATGTTAGCCATCAGGGCGAGATCGCTCAGAAATTCCTCCAGCGAAGCAAATTCCGAGGAAAAGTTTGATAATTGCTTCAGGTCATCTTCGCGTGAGGTTACGTCCCCGTATCTCTCCTCTATACACTCCCTGTAGCCACCATTCAGTATGGCTCCTGTAATCTCTGTCAGGGCATTGACCCCGGACAGTTCCAGAATGTCTGTGAGGGTCTCCCTGAATCTCCTGATGCCCGGCAGGGCAGCCTTCGGAACACATTCCAGAAACTCATCGGAGAAGACAGCTGCGCGGGGCTCATCATGGGAAGACACAAACCCCCATATCCTGCCTGCCGTCACCTCCCCTATCTTGTCATAGAGTTTCATCACCCTCTTCCACGCGATCTCATCGAGGGGGTTCGCGGCAATCCTCATAAACGCGGTCACATCCTTTATGTGGGCCTGCTCAAAAAACCTGATTCCCGATCTAATCTCAAAGGGAATGCCCCTTCTGACCAGCTCCATCTGCAGTTCCATGGAGTGATAATGGGCCCGGTAAAGCACGGCGATCTCTTCCATCGGCATCCCTTTATCGATCAGTTCAATTATGCGCTGAGCGACAAAATCGGCCTGCTGCAGGACATTTCTCACAGGAACAAAGACAGGCCTGACACCCTTTCTCCTGACCGCCCTCAGCTCCTTTTCGAACTGCTGCCGGTTGTTTTCGATACTCATATTTGCCAGGTGGAGAATTTCAGGCGTGCTCCTGTAGTTGGTTTCGAGCTTGAATATCTTCGCGTCCGGATACTTTTCCGGAAACCTGATAATATTGGCAAAATTCGCCCCCCTGAAGGAATATATGCTCTGTGAGTCGTCCCCCACCACCATCAGGTTTTTATGATGACCGGCGAGAAGATCCAGTATCTCCGCCTGGATGATATTGGTGTCCTGATACTCATCCACAAGTATATGCCGGAATTTTTCTGAATATTCGTCTCTTACGTCGGGGAAACCGGATAACAGCTCACACCAGTTGATGAGGATATCGTCAAAGTCCATCACGGTCAGTTCCCTTTTCCTGATCCGGTAGCGCAGGGCAACCTTGAGAATATCGGTGATGCAATGGGAAAAACTGCGATACCTGTTTGTGACTATATCCTCTATTTCTACTCTGGTGTTCGAAGAAAGGCTTATGATATCTCCCACAACGCCGGGCTTGGGAAAATTTCCATCCGCGGTATGGATTCCAAGCTCCCTTATGCACGCATTGAGAAGCTGTCTGGAATCCTCCGCGTCCACAATTGAATAGTTTCTCTCATAACCGAGAAGCCCGGCGTGTCTCCTTAGCATGCGATTTCCCACATGGTGAAAGGTTCCGCCCCACAGTTTGCCGATATCCACATCCACAAGCGTCTCAACGCGGGAGAGCATGGAGCGCGCGGCCTTGTTGGTAAAGGTGGCAAGCAGGATACGCTCCGGATCTGTCCCCTGATCTATCAGGTGGGCAACCCTGTACGTCAATGCCCGCGTCTTGCCGCTTCCGGCGCCGGCAATCACGAGGATAGGACCGCCCGCGGCCTTCACCACATCGAGTTGTTCCGGGTTGAGTTCTTTTTCGTAGTCAATCACGTTTTTCGTTTACAGGGCTGCTTCGCGTCAGTCCTTGATGCTTTTCTTAATCTCTCCAACAGTATCTTTACTGCTGAGGGAAACAAAATTTCTGAGAAGACCCTTCCCCTCATAAAACCCGATCAGAGGCGCGGTCTTTTCGTTGTATGTTTCAAGACGGTTCAGTATCGCTTCTTCCGTCTCGTCATCGCGCTGTATGACAGGGCTGCCACACTTTTTGCACATTCCGTCCGGCGTGGGTGGATTGCTCTTGATGTTATATATCTCCTGGCATTCGGAATTAGAGCAGGTCCTTCGCGTGGTAAGACGATCCAGTATGACATCTCTCGGAACCTCGAGATTGGCCACAAAATCCAGGGCGCTGCCCAGCCTGCCCAGAAGTTCCTCAAGCGCCTCGGCCTGCGGGATCGTCCTCGGAAAACCGTCGAGGATAAATCCCTTTTCGCAATCATCTTCCCTCAGACGAACTTCCATAATCTCCATGATCAGGGAATCGGGGACCAGATCACCGGCATCCATATACGCCTTCGCCTTATTACCGAGATCAGTCCCGCCCTTCACAGCGGCGCGCAGGATATCCCCTGTCGAAATCTGTACAGAACCGTCAATCTCCGAAAGAAGCTTGGCCACGGTGCCCTTTCCGGCCCCGGGCGCACCCAAAAGTACGATCTTCATATTTAAACCTCCATTAAAAGTAGGGTCACATCTTAATTATTAACTATTCATATCTTATATCAAGAATTCGCAAAGATAATCGCTGGCAATATTTAAGATGTGATCCGGAAGCGTTATATAGGTGAAACCGGCGCGGGGGTCAAGAAAATAGATTTTGCCAACTGGCCGGCGTAAAGGACAATTTATGGATACAAGAGAATATAGTGTCATGTCAGGAAATGTCATTTCGACCGCAGGGGAAAATCCAGGATTTCTCAGTCGCTAAAACTCCTTCGAAATGACAGAGTACCGTTGACATGACACTGCCCGCTAATCACTGTCTCTCATTTTAATCTTGAATTTCTCGTAGGTATCAAGGGGCGGTGTATAAATAATTACTTTGTTCTCATCTACCATCTTAACGGTTATAATCACCGACAGGATTGAATACATGTCGCCAATATCGTTCCCCCTGTCATCAAGAACATTGAATCCATGCATCATAGAACCATATTCCCATGCCTTTGACTGCATGTTTTTTACAAGAATCTTCAACCCATCAGGTGTAAATTCTCTTTTCTTCCACAAATCAGAAACAAGAACATGCCTCCTGTCAATACCAATAATGGCATTCGGATATAAATCGGGTCCGCTTATATAGTAATTAAGGTCACTGCTTACACTGTAGGACTCAAACGATTTTGTGGCTTCTCTGTTCGGCGCTATCCCGCCATATCTTCCGGAAAATCCGCCATGCATGGAACAGGAAGTCACCAACAAGAGAATGCAAACAAACCCCAGGATGCCACTGAATGCTCTGCTCTTAATAATGCGCATTTGATAACCCCCGTAAAGTAGGGTCACATCTTAATTATTAACTATTCGATCTTCGCCTCGAAGGTTTTAAACTGAACAGCGAACGAATAGTTAATAATTAAGATGTGACCCTCAATGTGGTGCCTGGGGAGAGAATCGAACTCTCACAGTGCTAAGCACCGAGGGATTTTAAGTCCCTTGCGTCTACCAGTTCCGCCACCCAGGCATACAATGCGTACATCCGGCAGAAATCCGGTGGATTCGGCCTTCGGCGCTGATCCACCTTCCCTGCCTGTAATTTCAGAACAGTTACTATTATTTTTAAAAAAACATGTCAAGGTTATATTAGACATACTTGAGGAAGAATCCTCACACCAGACGAATAAAGACACATTATCGCTTCCGGCCCGAATATTCCGCTATGGAAACAAGAATGGTAACCAGAAAGGCCTGAATGACAAGGAGAACACCATCGATAGGTCTCGCGTAACGAAGGGTTATGGCACTGATACCCAGCGTCGCGCACAGGAAATAAATGAATAAAACGGCCTTTCTTCTGTCACCGAGAAGGGCATATAATCTGTGATGGATGTGATCCGTGCCGACATAATCGATCCATTCCTTCAGACTCTTTACCTTGCCGGTCACGATCCTCTCCACCGTTATGTAGGTCATATCATATATCAACACCCAGAAGATCAGCACAGGCGCGGAAAACGATACAATCCGGCTGCTGTCCGCCCAGTCTCCCTTGATGGCCAGGGCAGCCAGCATAAAACCGATAAAGGTGCTCCCCGCGTCGCCGAGATATATGGAGGCAGGTCTCTTTAACCCAAAATTAAAGGGGAGAAACCCGAGGCAGCTTCCCATCATGGCTATGGCAATCCACCCCATAAATGGCTGATCGGTCTGAAATGCCACCATTCCCATAAACATGGCCATAATCGCGGCAATACCCGATGCCAGTCCATCCATGCCGTCAATGAAATTCATTGCGTTTGTCAGCCCGATAATCCAGAGGATCGTAAATAAAACATTTAACCAGTATCCCCACATGGTATGAGGAAACAGATTCAATACAATTCCGGAGTGAATCAAAACAAGAACAACAAGAATCTGGACAAACAGCTTCAGCCTGGCCGACACACCACGCCAATCATCCACCAGCCCCATCATTGCAACAACAACCCCTCCACAGAGCAGAAAAACAACATCCCTTTCCAGAACCATATTCGCCAGAAGGGCGACGCTGAAAGCCACAACGATTGCGACGCCTCCAAGAAGTGGTGTCACTTTTTCATGAATCTTTCGCCCCCCGGGTATGTCAACGATCCTTAATTTCAGGGCAACAAGCCGCATCACCGGTGTCAATATGACCGAAAGAGAAAAGGAAAATAGAAAGATATAGAGCCATCTCAAGCCCAGATAAGTAAAATGGCTGCGAAACCACGGAAGAAGAAGCGCGGCAAAAATAACAAGAGAAAAACACCAGACGATACTCCTGAATGATATCCCTTTTGAATCAAACATCCGTTAGCCTTTCACATGTAGCGTGGGGGCTCTGTGCCCCACAGAGTGGGCACGCTACAGATTAAGTGGGGTCTCTGCCCAACAATCATGTTGCCCGCAGAGGGGCAACGCTACAACCTATCCACCATACCGGCGGCAATCTTGCGCGCCTCTTCATCGCTCAGTGAAGGATAAAGAGGGATGGATACCGCCCGAGCCATCGCTTCCTCTGTACCAGAGTATCCGGACAGGCCGAGATATTCGTGCAGCGGTTTGAATATCGGCCTTCTGCACCCAACTCCCAGCTTCAGCATCTCTTCCACAAATCCGGATGAATCGTCAAGGGACAAGACATACCTGTAATAGATGTGCTCCCGTCCTTCCTGAACCATCGGAATCGGGAAGGCCATCTTTTGCAACGCCTCATTATAGAGACCAGCGACCTCTTTTCTTCTCTCAATAAAAGATGGAAGCTTTTTCAACTGGCTTATGCCCAGCGCCGCCTGCATATCGGTCATCTTGTAGTTATATCTTATCGAATAGCCGTCTTTTTCGTCATAATCCCGCAAATCCCTTGCAATCCCTGCAAGCCTGTCGTCATCCGACAGGATCATCCCCCCCTCGCCGGTAGAAAGCATCTTGGTGGCATAAAAAGAAAATATTGAACAGACGCCGAAACTCCCAGTATAACGGCCCTGATATTTCGCCCCGATGGACTGGGCGCAATCCTCAATGACAGGAATGCCCAGTGACACAATCTCATCGATATCTGCCGCAAGACCGAACATGTGGGGAACAATGATCGCCTTTGTCCTTTTTGTTATCCTCTTTTTCAGATCATCGATATCGATATTGAACGTGGATCTGTCAATGTCCGCAACAACAGGAACGGCATTTACATACATGACCGCGTTGAGAAGAGCGGAGCAGACATAACTCGGAACAATGACCTCATCGCCCTTCCCTGCTCCAAGGGCAATGAGCGATAAATGGAGGGCCGCTGTGCCGGAGCTGACGGCAACTCCGCTTTTGACGCCGACAAAAGAGGAGATGCCTTCCTCAAACCTTGCAACCTGTTCACCCTGAACAAGCTGGCCCGATTTCAGAACATCCATAACACTTCTGTAATCATCTACATCCAGAGTTGGTTTTGAGTGCGCGATCATACGTTATCCTGCGACAATCTCCATTAAATATTTACAAACAACCGAAGCGGCACGAACCCCTCCGCCAGATGAACCCTTCCCTGGATTCCCCTGAAAACCGCAGTGGATCTCGCGGCATCAACTATGGACAACCCCTCAATATTTGTCTTTGCCGCCTGGGATTCATGGGCCAGCAGTGCGTCCACCTTGCCGTCTATTGTATCCCTGATATCCACAAACACGGATGGCAAAAAATTCTGCGTGGTCGGCACTTCATAAAAAAGGACATTCCTTATGTATCGTGAAGCGGAGGTAGCGGCCTTGCATAGCGCCCTGTGATCCTGATGGCTGTCGTCGCCGTAATTAACAAAAAAGAAATCCGGCTCTATTTTCTTTAAAAGCTTTTCAATATCAACAACCATATCATTCATGCGGGGTGTAAGCTGTGTATCTTCATACCCGCCCCAGACCAGGTCCCTGGCCTTCAGAATCTCCGCGGACCTGATCTGCTCCGCCTTTCTTATTTCCGTCTCTCCCCCTTTTCCACCCATCGTCATAACCATCAGATACAGATCATCGCCGGAATCGACATATTTTAAAAGATTGCCTGCGCAGCCAATTTCAATATCATCGGGATGGGACCCTATGGCAAGAATTTTCATGATTCCCCCCTTAATCCCCGATAAACGGGATAAGCGCGTTAGCAAAATTATTTTCTGCCGGAAAAATGCAGAAAATAATTTCTAACTTACTAATATTTCAAGACTCTTTTCTCCATGGTTATAAATGAGATCAACAATCGACATAAACGGCTCAAATACGCCAAAAAGCTGATCATAAACGGGATGAGAGTACTCCTGGAAAATGACCTTTATGCCACTTCGGGTGTATTTCTCCATATCCATGTATCCCTTCCCACCGCCTCCAGCAAGATATATATCCGCATTAAAATGCTTCGTCAAGGCAATCAGCCTGTCGTCAGGATCTTCAGGAAACTCGCCAAGCTCAGAGGCAACATGGATGGGCGTCGTAATGCCTAACAATCCGGCAAGCCTCTTCACCACGTGAATATTTAATTGAGAAACATGCTGCCACTCAGAGGAAAATATCTCCTCAAAAAATCCCTCAAGCAGAGACCAGCAGGGGGCCTTTTTATAATTAGAGATAATCGTCTGCCTCTGCCGGTGCCGCCATTTGTCTTTGTTGTTAATCTCAACCTCGTTTATCAACTGTGGAAATTTGTACATGACAGGAACGGTCAGCCATTGCCAGCCGTTTGCAGTCTTAATCTTATTCCGGTTCTGCCATTCATTCTTCTTGAACTGAACATTATCAAGCAGGACAAATATATCCGCCCTGTCGATTTTATCGAAATAACCGAGCCACGGCAGATATTGCGGCTGATGTACCGAAACGATCATCTTTTATCCCTCAAACTTCACAAAGATTGGATTGGAGACGAGTGTACCACAGCCAACAACCCGCTTTTCTTCCCTTCGACTATTTTGATCAAAATATGATCATTTTTCTCCAACTACATCTACGTTTCAGAAAATGGCCTTATAATCTTATAAATTTTAAATTTATTATTTTGGAATACGAGCTCAAAACTTTCTTCATTGTCCTTTATAATAGTAATTAGCAATGGCTTGGGAAGGTGTTCCCAGCACACCAAATAATTTACTTTTGAGCTTATTATTTGATCGAATTTATTAAATTTATTAGACAATAAGGATGTCCTATCTGTATATAATGTCATAACACGTGGTTTTCTAAATGCAATTATATCCCTTTTTGAGGTATTTGTAGAAATGTAATCAAACATCTCAACACTCTCAGCGGTATAAGGTCCTTCAATTACACTGGAGTGATATCGATCGTAAATAGCACCAGTATACAGGCATGAATATAAAATGAGCATGACACTGGCAATATTAACCAGGTTCCAGTTTAGTGGATTGAATTTATCAGAGATAAAAAGAGAGGTAGGAATTTTTGATAGCCCCATAAATAAGAAATACACATAAAAAGGTAACATGGAAAATATAAAACGCAATCCTTGTTGATGCGGCCAAAAAATCAATAGTAGTAGTGTAAAAAATACATATATTAAATACAAATAATCTTCTTTGGCATTTTTAATTATTCCCAGAGTTGCAAATGGGACAGTAATGCCAAAAAGTACCTTGGCAATCGACCGACTGCCGAAAAAGTCAGACATGAGAACTGTATAATAATAAATATTTCGTATAACCGATTGGATTGTCAAATTCTGCAATAACAGTTCATAGTAGCCATTGCCACCTTTTGGAAATACATTGTTAATAACTACTACAAAGGTAATAAATACTATATATGGAATAAATTCTGACTTATTCGATCGTATACAGGATATGAGATCTTGTTGAAAAAAAATTCTATTATTAATGAATTGGCAAACTAACAATGTGGGAATTAATAAAATTCCTTGTGTTCTAATAAAATATGAACAGAATATAAAAAATCCAATCAGCGAGTAACTAACAAATCTATTTATCCATATTTTTTTATTTATAACTATCTCTTGGATTAAAAGTATCGAAAGCAAAGAAAAGAAAAAGAAGGGAATATCGGATAGCACCTTATCTTTAAAATAAAAAAACTCAGGATTTAACGCAAAAATAGTAACAAGTAATAATGCCTGGACAGAGGTTAGCTTTTCTTTAAAGAGCAGAAAAATTACTGGTAATGAGAAAAGAAAAAATAAGCTGACATAAACTTTCATCGCAAATATGTTTAACCCAAAAAGAGAGTAAATAGGAGATAATAGAAGTGGAAACCCCCACGGATATGCATCTGGGCCTACAGATGATGCGACATATGTTCCCGTAAATTCACCAGGAAAGTCATGCCCTTCAGATATGCTCCTTGCCTGTGCTATATATTCAGAAAAATCTCCACCCCAGTTATGACCAGGTCTAAATGAGATGAGATAAATTGCTGCTGTCAGCACGATAATAATAAAAAGAAGTATGTATATTTTTCTTTCACTTGATATTTTCATAAAGCTTAAATGTCACTCATTCTGTGGCACCCTCTTTATTGGCACTCTTCTCTCCAACAGCGATAATTGACTGCCCTGGCCAAGGCAGAAAAGGATCTACAAGTCTCCAAAGCCAGACAAAACAATCATAAATTTTTAGCTGAATTTTGCTGAAATGAGTTCTTTTAAGCAAATTCCCATTTAAAAACCAGCCAAGGATACTAACCTTGTTAAACGTTTTCAGCCATATGATTTTATAACCGAAGCTTGTCAATAAATTTTCTATATCTTTTACTTTATATCTCTTTATGTGTCCAAGCGCTCTGTCAAGCGAATTGTATAGTTTCGGGCAATTTGGAACAACCAATACAAGCCTCCCTCCTTCTGTAAGTAATTCATTCATATTTTTTAATGCCTCATAATCATCTTGTAAATGCTCCAAAACATTCAGACACAGCATTGTATCGTATGATTTGTTAAGCGTTTTTACTTTTTTTGTGTCCTCAATGTTTAACTCTAATACATCGACATTTGATTTGTTCATAAACATGTTTTCCAGCGTTATTATGTGCAACGGGTCTATTTCCAGACAAGTATAGTGCTCTCTGGGGAGAAATTCTAATGTCATAGTTCCCATGCCCGCACCCACTTCTAAAATTTTATCACCTAAATACGGCCTGAGAAGAGAGGCAAGCCACTTGTTAAAATGGCGTGTATTGGACATTGCAAGAAGAATAGTTTTATCTTCATCCCTATAAAGATCATCAATAAACCAAAATTTTACTATAACCCATATTGCAGCAAAACCATCTCTCCAGGTAATTTTCTTTCCCTCGCGGTAGGTCCGTCCAAAATAGGAAATAGGAACCTCAAAAATTCTTAGATTTCTTTTTGCTATTTTTGCTGTAATTTCCGGTTCAAAACCAAATCTTTTTGATCTGATCGGTATACTCTTTAATATTGATGCCCTGAAAGCTTTATAACAGGTCTCAATATCTGTTAAATTCAAGTCAGTAAACCAATTTGATAAGAATGTTAAGAGCTTATTCCCCAGAGCATGCTTGAAATAGAGAATGCGCCTCATCTCAGAAAAACCGAAACGGGAGCCATATACCACATCGGCATCTCCATTTAATATAGGTCTTATAAGCTTTTTATATTCATCAGGGCTGTACTCCAGATCTGCATCTTGGATAATAACTATATCACCGGATATCTCATCCACAGCCCTTTTTATAGCCGTCCCTTTTCCCTGGTTTTTTTCCTGTCTTAAAATTGTTATGTTATCATGCAACTTCGCCAAATCCTGAATTATTTCCCAGGTTCCATCATCTGAGTGGTCATCAACTATTATCAGTTCTCTTGTTGTGTTCTCAGGTAGCTCCGCATTCAAAACTCTGTTTATACATTCTCTGATTGTATAGCGCTCATTATAGACAGGCATGATAATTGATAATTTCATATAATCCCTCAATAAATTATTCAAACCTCACAAAGATAGGATTGGAGACGAGTGTACCACAGCCGCGCATATCCATTCTGTAAAAAACCTTCTCACCGGGTTGAAAATATTTATCTTCATAATCGATCTGCATAGGCAGCGTTCCTTCAAAGGTCTTAACCAGCTCTCCCGATCTTATCAACCGAACTTTTACTTTTTTTTCTGAGATCTCTGAGGCTGAAAGAGAGATCCTGATTCTTGGGCTTTCTTTTAATACGATCTCGTCCCCTGAAATGCCCTCATTTTTACCGTCGGGCGAACAGACAGAAAATTCATCAAGCCTGACGAACTGCGGATATCCACCTCTATAGGCATACATCTTTCCATTTTTCAGCGCTTCCATAACGCCTTTCCTGCTTTTTTCCCGAACAAGAAAAACCGTCGGAAAATTCCCCAGTTTTTCCCCGGCTCCACCTTCCTTATGAAAATCAGCCGTAGATATTCCCCAGACCGGTCTGTTTCTTACCCCTTTACAATACGCGGTTAGAACTCTATCCCATATATTCCCGGGTTCAGTAACAGTTATGTTGTCCCCGTAAAGAGCGGCAAATCCCGTATAGCCTTCAGATTCCTCCAGTACCTCCGGATAAGGGGGCGTATCAACCATAATCGGTCCCATTTTTCTGACACCGGAGTTTGTTTCAGGATAGTTCCAGAAGGTCAGTCCACCTCTCGAATTTACATAATCTGTCAGAAGCCGGTAAGGTGCCATCCCCTGGTCACCATGATACTGATCAAAGGGCGAACTCCTGAAGGGATTGCTGTTGATAATAAAGACCACACCCAAAATCAGAGAGATTACACCGCACGCCCTGTAAAAACCCCTTTTTCTGACAAGGAAAAATGAAACCAGTATAAAGACCAGCCCCAGCAGTACCCCAAAAACAGCGGCGCGCATATACTTAGTAGAAGAACCGTTGTGTAAAATAGGAAGATTTTCATAGTCCTCGGGTTCTTCCATTCCTATGGTCAGGATGCGCCTCTCGTGATTATGGGCGGTAATATTTTTTTTGAAATAGGAACCGGTCCAGTAATAAAAAGCGGCTGTCTCCGAACCGGGAATGATGACCATATCGGGATACTTTTCCTGCACACGCTTTATTGAATCCAGATAGGCCTTTGCGCCATTCTTGTTTATGGAGGGCAGCTCTACCCTTTTCCTGAGTATATTCCTGAAAGGCGGCACCCCGTATTCCATGGCCACCCTGTCGTGGTCATTGATAACAAGAACCTCAAATCCCCTGGCCTTTGCCATTTTCACAAGGGTTTCTATATCATAAGCGCCATCAGAAAAAGTACTGCGAAGGTCAATCAGACCGGCAACCTGCTGATATGAAGCCCCCTGGGAGGCAACAGGCAAAAGCAACAACGCAATGATCGAAAGAATAAGGAGGCATTTTTTTATTTTGAAAGGTTTTCCCATGTCAGATCGTTATATCCTTCCCACGCAACAACTCATGGTATAACTGATCAATTTTTTGTACCATTGCATTCGCACTGTAATCAACGGCTATCTTCTTTCCGCATTTGCCCATTTCTTCCATTTTTCCGGGATCATCAAGAAGTTCTTTTATTTTCGCAACCAGGGTCTCTACATCACCAACAGGGACCAGGTATCCGTTTTTACAGTCGACTACAAGGTCAGGGATTCCGCCTACATCACTTGCCACAACCGGCTTCCCAAGGGCCATTGCCTCAACGAGTACCCGTCCCATTCCTTCGTTCAGCGAAGGCAGAACAAATATATCAAATACTGACATTACTTCAGCCACATCATCACGCCAGCCTAAAAACTTTACATTCTCTTTTACGCCCAACTTAGTGGCCATATTTTTGAGTTCGCCTAAAAGTTCGCCATCGCCCAAAAAGACAAACGTCGTATCCGGCCTGACATCCAAATTTTTCCCTGCCGCCTCGATCAAATATCTGTGTCCTTTTATCGGTGTAAGCCGACCGACAGTTCCCACAACCAGATTGCCTTCGGGAATCTCCAGTCTTTTTTTCATCGCCGCGGGATTAACAGACGTATTGAAAAACTTGTCCAGATCAACACCGCTATGCACAACTGAAAACCTATCCTCGGGAGCGATGCGGAAGTGAAGATGATCGTTTTTTTCCTGCTGTGTAAGCGCGATAATCTTATCCGTGATGCAGGCCGTCAACTTTTCGAGGATAATGTAGAATGTTGTCTTACACCTGCCAAAATACCCCCAGAATACGTGGCCGTGTGGAGTATGAACAATGACAGGAATTAGAGCAAAAAAAGCCGCCCATCTTCCCAGAATCCCAGCCTTTGAAGTATGGGTATGAACAATATGTGGTTTTTCTTTCAGGAATATTTTGATTAAAGAAATAAAGGTTTTCAAATCATGCAGAAGAGAAATCTTTCTAACAAGCTCGGGAATGGTTAATGTTCTGATCCTGCACCTTTCAACCTCAGTCAGGTTATCTTTCACCGACCGGGCTTCCCGTACACCCATTTCAGACTCCAGCGAAAGGCCTTTGATCAAAATAACGTCGTATTTTTCTTTATCAAGACCCACAACCGTCAAAAAGGTATTTTCTGAAGACCCACCTTTATCAAATCGGGTAATGATATGCGCAACCTTTATCTTTTCCAACAATATTATCCTTCCATATAATTGGAATACCAGCAAATCACTGACTCGTGTTATCCCTTATAAAGCAGTCCTTATCCCCCTCTAATCGCATTCAGTGTCTCAGATATTCGATGGGCCAGCTTGTCAATTTTATACCTGCGAATATATTTCCAAGAGCGTTTATCTTTAAAAAAGAGGTATATTTTAGAAATCTTGGTGAGAAAGATATTGTGGTCATCGTCATCGATCTGGATTCGGCCAATACCGGACAGACCGGGTCGCCTATTTGTAGGACACTGCGTGAAAACTGCCTGAAATCCCCGGCCCCTCAAAAAATTCCATAATGGTTTTTCCGGCACTCCCTCCTTGAACGCACAGAATCGAATATCCCCACTATAGTTTTCAGCTATTATCTTTAGTGAATCGGAGATGCTTTGTTTTACGGACTCCTCGTCATACCGACCTTTAATCCCTCTGCCCTCATAGGCCAGCAAACCTATTTCCATACCACTATCTGCCATTTCATTTACCTGGTTCCAATTTAAGCACGCTATAGAATTCCCCTTAATTTTCCTTTCACCACCAACACATTCCGGAATGATAAAAAATGTTGCGTGAAAATCATGACTTTTTAAAACGGGGAATACATTCGTGCAGGCGTCTCGATAGCCGCCATCAATGGTGATCGCAAGGGATTTGGGGGGTAGCTTGTCATGACCGGCAAGATGATCCAACGCCTGATCCAGCGTTACGATATTATAGCCATTTTCTGAAAGGAATCTCATCTGCCGTTTGAACGGTTCAGGTGGAAGGCCATCCTCCATTGCATCCGCCGGATAATGGCCTACATTTTGATAGAGTAAAACTGGTATTTCTTTCACGACTTTCACCCTGCTGTTACTTCTGCAAATAAATTTTCCAGAGATTTGGCATTCTTCTCCCAGGAATAATTTTCCTCCGCAAATAACCTGCACTGAGAAGAAACATTCTGCCAGAGTTCTGGATTGTTTTCAAACTCCTGACATGTCTCAATAATTAATTCTGCCATGGACTCTGGTTTGGTATCTTTGAAAAGATATTTGGAATTCAGCCTGCTCAAAATTTCAACTGTGCCGCCTACCGGCGTTCCCAGAACAGGAACACCTGATCCCAGTGCTTCCAGGGTAATTAACCCAAACCCTTCTAATTCTAAAGTTGGAAGAATAAAAATATCGGCCATTCGATAATAATCAGGAAGTAGTTCTTCCGGAATAAAACCGGTAAATCTGATGCAATCTTCAATACCAAGCTTTCGAGTTAACAATTTAAGGTCTACACCCAAAGGCCCCTTCCCGCCTAAAACGAGATAAATATCAGGCAACTCCAACCTTACTTTTTTTACAGCATAAATGAGATTTTCCAAACCCATTCGCGGTTCCAAATCACGCACTGTAAGCAATATCATTTTTTCTTTAGGAATATTTAAACGCTGCCTTACTTTTGTTCTTTCGACAGTGGGATGAAATCGTTTAAGATCGACTCCTCCCGGAATAACTGTGACTTTTTCAACAGGGATTTTATAGATACACTGCAATTTCTCCTGCGTAAACCGGCTGAGAACAACAATCTTTCCGGATGAATTCAGCGCTTTTCTTTCGATAAATCTCCGTACTTTAATATTTAGTGAATATAAGACTTTTTTTATAACGTTTCTCGGTTTTGAATTCCTTGATTGAAACTCCTCAAACGACAAAGAATGGCATGTATAGATTTTTTTTATTTTCTGACTGGCGGACGAGCGGATAACACCGAAAGCGGAAAATGGTTGGTGAAAATTTATTACATCAAAAGAAAATTGGTCCTGAAGAAACTCGAAAAGCTTTTTGCAGTCAAAAAAAATTGATTTACTAAAAGAGGGAATACTTTTCTGATCAGCATCGTATCTCCATTCATTAACACCCTGAATAATTTCATGACTTGATTCATGTTCCGGCAATTTACGGGTTAGGATATGAACACTATGTCCCCTCTTTTGCAAGATGGTGCTCTGCTCAAATAGAACCCTTTCGGCTCCAGAAGTCGCTTTAGTTATTGAAACATCGGAAACGAACAAAACATTCAAGATTCAACCCTCTTTTACCACCAACAGTTCGATCAAACTCTTTTTGATAATACTGATTCAAATGGAACGTCCAACCAGATAAGACTGACCGATTACAGGGAAAATATTTTAAGATCAGGAAAATAGGATTTATAGAAACCTCTGTCTCGAGTGAGGAAGCGTTCTGCCTTGATCATAGCATGTGCACCTATGAGAAAATCTGTAATGATTCGTTCCCTTTTTCCACCCGACTCTCTATATTTTTTCCATCTTTCCCCGGCAATAAATGCAACATCTTTATCCACAGATGACAAAGATACATTTATGGTTGTCAGTGTGCTATCCAGCACAAGTCTCTTCTCAAATTGGGGCACAAGTTCAGCATAAACTATATCGCAGATGACCAACGCCCCCTCGTCGTATGCCAGCTTTAGAAGTTTTGAAGAATCTGAGGCAAATTTTTTATCCGGAAGGAAAACATCCAGGAGGATATTGGTATCAACAGCAGTGATCATCTTCCCCGGACCTCTTCAATATATGTATCAGTATCAGACGGTTTCTCGAGAATCCCGTATATTAAATCAACAGGATGTTTGCCACGGCTTTGTTTTTGGATTAGAATACCTTCTTTCGACGAAATCATTTGGATCTCAACATTTTTATACAGACCAAATCGATCGCGAAGCGGCTTGGGGACAGTAATTTGTCCTCGTTCAGATATTTTCATATTTTATACCTCCATCTTTCTGAATAAGTAATTCATACCAATATAAAAATACTTTGTCAAATCATAATGAAGGCCATGAAATCAAAACCAGATTTGCCATATCAGCGTCCCGACGAGTCGGGATTTCGTCGCAGTCACTGCCCTTAAATTTCCAGCATTTATCATTACCGGAAATCCAGAATTAAGCAGGACAAAGGACATTGTTACAATAGAGCGAATATAATTTCTGTCAGGATAACAGCCATGCAGCAGGGACTGAATAAAGGGGGATGTCGCCCTCCCATCTTTGAATCGAATCTTCCCGGCATATAACAAATCCAGCCAAAAGCGGTTTATCGAGAATGGCCGGCAGACTCTTTATTGCTCTGAAGTCTGCGGGCACAATTCGACGAGCCATTTTACATTCCACAGCCACAAATCCTTCATCGCATTCGAGAAGGAGGTCTACTTCTTTTCCATCGAGTGTTCTCAGATGATAAAATGACACAGGCAAAGAAGCTGTTTTTACTTGCTTGAATATTTCAGCAATAACAGTCGATTCCCACTCCAGGCCATCCATCATGCCCCCTTTTCTGAGTATGCCCCTCCGCACGCCAGGATCCAGACATATTACCTTCGGCTGTTTCGACAACCTCTTTTCGAGATTTCTATAGAACGCGGGGATCTGCAGAACCTGATAGCTTATCTCCAGATAGCGCATAAATTTTTTGGCTGTAGGTGAACTCACACCAGCCAGCCGGCCAAGTTCAGAATAATTGATGGCCTTGGAGGTCTTCAGAGCTATTGCCTGTTGTGCCCGGACAAACGGTTCAAGATCGTTCAAGCGCGCAAGATCAGAAAGGTCTCTTTGCAGGTAGGTGGCAAAGTAATCTTCGAGCCAGTTTTTTCGGTCATCCAGAGTGAAGTCATTGTGCAGGAGAGCCGGCATGCCGCCCCACTCCAAATAATATTCCCAACACCTTTTAGCTTTTGCATAACGTTCATCAACACCCGGAATCCCTGTTAAAAAATCGCCGGGATCACAAGAGGGTGATTGCGACAGCCATTTGATAAGACGGCTTTCCTGTGGTATTTCTCCCCATGAAGATGTCATCAATTCAGGCAATGTCAGTGGGAACAAATGTTTTATGGCTACCCGTCCGGCCAGCGTCTCTTGAACACTTTTCATCAACATTATCTGGCTTGAACCCAACAAAACATATTGCACATTGTCGAATTGATCGTAGCAAGCCTTGATGGTCTCCATCAGGGCCGGAAGTTTCTGTACTTCGTCAATAACAGCCTTTGGATACCTTATCGCCCAGTCCTTAGCCGTCAAACGGGAAAACTCAGGGCGAACAACCGGATCTTCCATAGAGAGCAAAACATGATCAGGAAACAACTTTGAAGCCAAAGTTGTCTTGCCTGTCTGCCTGGCCCCGGTAAGAACCACAATCCTCCCACGGCTTCTCTTGTGGAGAGCCACAATCTTTTTTGCTATTAGGCGTGATTTTAAAGACATGCTTTACATTTTACGCATATTATTAAAATTGTCAATGCTTTTTTCAGCATGCTTTTTTCAGCAATCAAACCGAATAGCAACTGGTCACAATACTTTTTGCAGATAACTCAGTGGCTGCGCAGTTCAGAGACACTACCGTTTTTGAATTTCATCCGTTAGTAAACGTACACCGTGAATGACCGCCAATACATCGATTTGACCCGGTTTAATCCGGTAAATGATCCGATATGGCATTTCGATTAGTTCCCGGATGTCCTCGGCTTCATATTCCGGTACTTTGCGACCGGAGAGGGGATGAATAGCGATTTGCCTGGAGCGTCGGGTGATTTTATCCACCATTCGCTTGCCATAGGTTGGAGAATTGATAGCAATATATTCGTAAATATTAACAAGATGCCCGATGGCGTTCTCTGTCCAGTGAACTCTCATTCGGCCAGTCCAAACCTTTTGCGTACTTCCTTGACATCGACTGTTCGGCCTTTATCGCTATCTTTTACTCCCGCTTCAATCGTCTGACGAACATAGATTTTATACATTAAATCATCCCATGTCGCTTCGTCCGACAGATTGTCCAATATGTGATAGGCTTCCTGTTTCATACTCTCAGTTTGCATGTGCAGAATCTCCTTAAATACCAGTTTGCTTTATTTTATTTTCCTTGGAGCTATGATCAAATATACCTTACCTGTCTTATAATATAGGATTATATGCTCTAAAAAAGCAACTCCTTTTGTTATATGGCGGAGTCATCAACCCAGGTATCTATCATCACTTGCGACCTGGGCTATTAGACGTCTTGTCTGACCTGCCATATATAAGGGCAGGGAAAGTAATTGAAAAGGTGTCTTTTGCCCATCCGGCAGTGCAGTTAATCCCTTAAAAAAAGAAGGGGGTTCGCTATTAAAGCGGACACACATATCAGGACGTTTTTCATTAACAAATACTTGAAGAGATTTCAGGCTTCCACTTTTGCCGGCTTTAACTTCAACAGGAACAATGCGCGCGCCTTCTGCTATCACATAGTCAACTTCAGCCGAAGAGCCTTTCTTTTCTCTGATCCAGTAATGTAGTTCAGGTTCCTTAAAGAATTGTTGAGAAAATAACAAATGCTGGCCAATATACTGCTCACAAATACTACCTGAATTAACCAGCATAACATCTTCAACTTTTTCGTAATCAAGCAGATTCAAACCGCACACAGTTGACATTATTCCAACATCAAGAAAAATTGTTTTAAATTTTTTGGCATCAGCAGTTGCACCGACAGGAATTCCAGTGCATGATGAATGTTGAACTCTATATACTAAATGCGCGAGACAAAGCAGATTCAAAGCCTTGGCCAGATCTCCGGCTCTTTCGTGACGATCGATATTCACATATTTAAACTTATTACCGACAACAAGTGGTATTTTTTTAAACAAAAGCTGAAGCCTCCGATTTTTAATCCGCCTGCCGTATTTATTAAAATCATCCTGAAAGGTTCTAAATAGAGCATGTTTGACTGATTCGCACTCCCGCCATGAACGGCTTTCTAAATATGTTGAGACAGGTTCAGGCATACCACCGGTAACAAAAAATGTCCGCATCAACTCTATAAGCTGTAAATGAACCGGTTTTAGAATACTATCCTGATAATTAAAATTACCAAGAAATGAAACAAGTTTATCTTTTCCGGATGCAAGTAGGAACTCTTCAAACTGCATAGGCCCCAGGTATAAATATTCTATACGACCAACCGGCATGGGAAAAGACGGTTCTTCAAATGCAAATTCCAATAATGAACCGGCCGCAATTATATGCTGCTCTGGAACTTCCTCATAAAAATATCGTAGTGACCCCAATACTTCCGGGGCAGCCTGAACTTCATCAAGAAAAATAAGTGTTTTCCCGCCAGATATCGGAATATTGAATTGCAATTCAAGCAATTCAATTATTTTATGAGGTTTGTTGGAAGAAAAAAGCAACGCAATATCAGGTTCCTGTTCAAAATTTATTTCCAGCAGCCGATCAAAATGTTCTCCGGCAAAGGATCTGACTAAATATGTCTTTCCAACCTGCCGGGCGCCTCGAATTACCAATGGCTTGCGACGTTTACTCGATTTCCATTTCTTTAGATATTCAGATGCAAAACGATACATATCGCTCCTATGTTGAGATTTTATAAGGGGTCTTTTATTTATTATAAATGATATCTTTAGGGGTTATTATGTCATAAACAATAATAAGAGTAAAGTTTTTTTGTGACGGAAATTGGATTGGTTTTTCAAGGACAGGGAAATTTCAGGGAAGGTTGATCAGAGAAGGTAAAGGAGACGTTATATTTCTTCCTCGCTTTTACAGTTCAATAAAATCTCCTACTTTTTTCTTGCGATCACTTCCAGCGAAGGACACCAGAGAACTTTTCCGCCAGAAATTAAACCTGTTAATTTTTTCACTACTTCAATTGGTCTCGTAACAAAACTAAAAGCAGGAAAGGAGCTAATTAAACTTTCCCCGGAAAGGCTCGCATTACAAACCTCAACATTTGCAAAACCCTGATCAGGCAACAGCCTTCTTATAAATCCCGGCGTGAAGCAATATTCATGAAAAACAAGAAATTTTCTGATAATTCGCTCAATATTAAGACTTTCTGACGTCTTAAAAAGGAATGAATGGAAAAGGCCATTAGGAAACCTCAGGTAAATAATGCCTCCCGGTTTAAGCAAACTATAAACTTTTCCGATCTCCTCCCAAGGCCCTACTGAATGATCAAGAACATTAATAAGAGTGATTACATCAAATTTACCATCCTCATCGTATTCTTGAAAAGCGCCATTATAAATATCAAGGCCATATTGACCTCGAGCCACTTCAACCGATTGTATTGAGGGTTCAATCCCCTTTACCGTCCATCCCCTTTTTTGAGCTGCTGTCAGAAATCTCCCACAGCCGGCGCCAATATCCAATAATCTGCCAGTACCCCCTTTCTTTTCTATCAAATCTAAAATCCTGCCAAACAACCTGTCCCTGTTCCCGTTCATCTGGTCAGCAGAATACCAGCCAAAGTAATCATCACGATAATGGGCCAGGACGTTATCATAAGAATCCTGGTCTTCCTTATAAATAAGATCACACCCCGTACACCGGTTATAGGCACTTGAAGCAACCTTAAAATAGAAATTCCCGGAGGCTTTGCAGTATGGACAATTCATACTAATTAGCTCCAATAAGAGACATCACTACTGTCCGGTCAACTCAAATTGTTGGCAATTTCCAGCTACAAGCTATTGAGTTCATTGATTGCAGTATTTGAAAAATATTGAAGTCGACAAATCAAAATAACGATGCAAACCTTTGTTATCAAATGATTTTTACGTTGATCCATAGAGTTTAACCGGACAGTAGTGAAGAGACATATAAACTTTTTCTGTTTCTGCAACCATCTTTTCAACGGAAAAATCTTGCTCAACTCTTTCTCTCGCGGACAATCCCATAGTTCTTACAAGTTCGTTGTCATTTAAAACTCGAATGACAGCCTTAGCCAACGTAGACGGGTCTCTTGGCGACACTAAAATCCCATCAATTCCATCTGTTATCTGCTCAGTTATCCCATCTATATTCGTAGCAACAATCGGCTTGGCCATAGCCATGGCTTCCAGAGTTACCATTGGGAAGCCTTCAAGAAGCGAAGGAACCACCAGTAAATCAACAGCAGAAAGGATTTCTTTTATGTCACTTCGAAACCCGGCAAAAATTACATTATCTCTTACTCCAAGCTCTTCGCTCAAAGCTCCGAGTCTTTCCCTTAACGGCCCATCACCAACAATTAATATTTTTGCATCCGGATATGTCCTTACAATCTCGGGAATACATTCAATCAAATATTCAAACCCTTTTTGCCAGACCATCCTACCAATCGCGCCAATAACCGGAGCATCTTTTGATAGCCCAAACTCTCTTCTGACTTCTGACTTCTGACTTCTGACTTCTTTACCATTTGGCCTATATTCATTCAGCTCTATGCCATTATAAATTTTAATCACTTTATCAGGCGGTATCCTGTAACTATTGAGCAAAGTTTCTTTCAGAACCTCGGAAACTACAATAAACCGGTCTGCATATCTTTCAGAAACCCAATCGAAAAACCGATAAGCCCCCTTTCTCAATGCACTCACATCATAACCTTTGACGGGCATCGCAACAGTATTCACAATTTTAATCTTCGGCTTTAGTCTCCTTGCCGCGATTCTGGCATAAAAATCAGATCTCCCCCCCTGACTGTGAACAATATCAATCTTCCTTTTCCGGATAATTCCAGACAGCTTTTTAATATTATTGACACTTACCCTTTTCCTCAGATCCAACGGGACAACATCTATTCCCATCCCGGTCAGAATTTTAAAAAAGTCACCTTCAGGACTTGTAGCGACATGAATGGCATAACGTTCACATGGCAATCCCTGTATTAGCTGCAGGAAAGTCCTTTCGCCGCCTCCAAACTCCAAACCATCGATGACAAAAAGTATTGATATCGAGCAATCTGTACTATTCAATTCTCATCTCTCCCCAGTCTACATGAGCAACAACATATCCTTCAAATTCAAAACTATTTACTTCCTGTCTCTAACCTCCAGATACAGGGATTCGTATTCCCTTATCTTATTGTTTATATCAAAATTCTCTTCCACCAGACGTCTGCCTTTCTTACCCATTCTACCGGCCAATAGCGGATCCTTTAGCAAGGTGATAATTCTTTCTGCCAGAGCATTTGAATCTTTTGGCTGCACCAAAAAACCATTTTCCCCATTAATTACCATCTCATGGATACCCCCTACATTCGTTGCAACGACTGGTTTACATAAAGAAAAAGCTTCTAATATAACAATGGGCAGGCCCTCGGAAAAAGATGGCAATACAAACACATCGAAACTGCTTAGAACATCAGGGATATCTCTCCTGTTCCCAAGAAAGACAACGTCGTTTTCAATACCCAATCTATTAGCTAATAATCTCAGCTTATTTTCCTCCTCACCCTCACCTGCTAAAACCAACTTGGCATCCGGAAACACCTTCTTTATTTTTGGAATGGCATGGATTAAATAACTATATCCTTTCAGAGGGATGAGCTTCCCCACAGCTCCCACTACAACATTCCCCTGCAGGCCCAAGGAACACTTTGCCTTACCCGTATCTACAGGTACGAAGCGTCTTAAATCAACGCCGCAGTATATAACACGGTCTACCTTTTGCGATGTAAACGAATATCCCCCCTGCTCTACACTTTGTGCCGTCGCTCTTGAAACAGCTGTACGTCGACTTATCCGCCTTCCGAAAAAAGAAAAGAAAAGTCTTGTCCACCAGGAAAAATTCGCGGGCATTTGGTGAGTATAAATAATAGGTAATTTCAAAAACAAACTTGCCAGTATACTGGATATTGCAGTATAGCCGGAAGAAGCATGTATAACTTCAATTTTTCGGTTCTTGATAATTTTTCTGATTCGTAAAATAGCCCTTATATCTACGCGAAACTTCTTTTCGTATTTGACTTCGAAAAACTCGCAACCGGCTCCATTAGCAACATCTTTTAACATCTCTGTCAGGTTGCCTTTATCTATACAGCACACCATAAAGTGAAAAGTGTTCTTATCGATTCGATTGATCAATTCCATATCAAAAACTTCTGATCCTCCGATACCACCTTCACCCCCACTTGTCAGGAGAAGCACCCTCATAGATCTATCCTTTTCGAAGTATTTTTCATGCGATGCTACCAAACATTTTGATAAGATTTTATTTTTACACAAACGAAATACATACCTCAGTTGCAATCACCAATCTTGTCTAATTATTATCTCCTTAAAATATCACGGTAAGCCGGTTCCAGGCTATTTCCAACCGATACATCCCAATCAAAACTACCTGCTGATATCTTCGCATTAGAACTCAGCGAGCTACGAAGTTTTTCATCTGAAAGTAATCGATCCATTCCATTGAAAATACTTTCTTCATCATCACTTACCAAAATCCCATTGATCCCATCTTTTATAAAAATCCGGTTGGCAAGGGTATCAGTTGCTACTGTTGGCAAGCCGCTGGAGATATACTCAAGGGTTTTCAGTGGTGGCTGTATGTCGTATATATCATTTTTCGGTATAGGTGAAATGGCTATTTGAGCCAATTTCAAGAAAGCCGGAACCAATTGATAGGCCAGGTAACCCGTAAATACAACCTGATTAGAAATATTCAATCTTTCAGCCAACCGATGCAATTTCTCCTTTTCTTCACCTTCCCCTACTAAAAAAAGGCGTACTCCTTCATGATGTTCTGTAACTCTTTTAAAGGCATTAATAAGTATTGAAAGATTTCTGCCTGATAACGTACCGACATAGATCAAGATGCACTGATTTGACTTTATTCCCCATTTATTACGGAGCTCTTCAATATCACAAGGATCAGGATTGGCAAAACGCGTACAATTAACGCCTATCGGCACCAGATACACTGGACGCCTCCAATTTCTGCCAAGCATTCTTTCTTTAATATACTTATTGGAAGTTACAACGGCGTCAAAAAATCTGGATTCAAATTTCGACTTTTTGTTCTGCAAAAACCTTCTCATAGGATTTTTATCAACAGACACAGAAATCATGTGAAATATCCATTTAGGTTTTTTTAGTTTGAAGAGCAGCTTTCCCAATAGAGGAAGTAAAAACTGTTGGGGAGAGAATGTTACATGGACAATATCAGGAGATTTTCGCAACACGATCATGAGAGCCTTCAAGGCAAGAACAATATTACTAAAACGTACCGGGCGGCCGGGAACATTCACACGATAAACCACCACGTTATTGACTTCTTCTAAACGCCTCTGGCCCTTTAACCTGGGAGCAACTACGAAAACATCATGGCCCCTCGATGCAACATGAGATGATATTTCATAGGGCGTTGTAGCTCCAGGCGTTGGATAGAAAGTAGAAACGACATAGCAAATCTTAAGGGTCTCGCTGGTTCTTATCATTTTGTCATTTATGATCTTTCTTTTTGCGAAAATATAAATCCGTACCCTTTGAAAATATATTTCTATATACAGGATAGATTAAGTTTTTAAGTATATTTTTGGGTGTACTCCAGTTTGTTGCATAAGATAATTGTAGCAATATAGGCATTTGTACAATTTCAAACCCTGCCAACCATACCATTTTAATAAGAGATTCCCGGTTAAAACAATTTATATGCTCAAGTGGACTAACAGGGTTAAGGGAATTTGGAGACCCTATAGGTGCTGTCCAATCCTCAATTTTTAATCTCCTTTCAATATTCCGTCCATCCGGCACGCTTATCCTTATAACACCTTTTGGTTTCAAGGATTTTTTCATGTGGCATAGGGTTTCGAAAGGTTCCGGAATATGTTCAAAAACTTGATCGGTATTAATAAAATCAAAGTTGTGATCTGAAATTTCATTATACGTAATCACTTTTATTCCTCGCGATTTAGCATATTCCGATTTGGAATTTGACAATTCAACTCCATAACAATTGCAACCAAATGCACTTGCCATAAAACACCACTTGCCCCACCCCATTCCAAAATCGAGTATCTTTAACCGGCTGGCTGCCACGTTAAAAAATGCAATTATAATCATTACTTCCTGCGCAGACTTAGAACGATAAAACAAATCATTACTGTTTAAGTTCCGCTCAAAATTTTTCTCTGGATCAATCCATTCTTCATACAATTTACCCGTCAAGAATTCATTTGGAATCTCTTTCTGAAAGACCAAGCCACAGTCATTACATTCTTCAAGAATAAACGTTGCATTACTTAAATATTCAAATTCTATTTTTCCCTGCGGCGAATAAAATCCAGCCAAGAACTCCTTGATAGGTGATGACAGGAAACTGCAAGAATAAATAACTCTGTTCTTTGTTGACTTGCATGATGGACAATTTTTACGTGTAATAAAATACTGATTCATCTGCCTGAAAATTGTCTCCTCTAATTTTGTTTGCCTAAAATATTTTCAATGATATCCATTATGATATATGACAGTAAACTATTATCTACTATAGCTTTGCTGAGTCGCCCATGGAACATTTTTGTATTTCCACATTAGAAGCAAAAACAAAAAGTTCTTTATTATTACTCCGGCAATTAAACATGACCATTGAATTTGAGCAAATTGTCTGTATTTCACTTGTAAACGTCCATCATGCATTGCCATATTTAGTTGCCGGTGTAATAACTCTTCTTTTTCCTTATTATGAAAACCAACCAATCCCGACAAGATGGAATACCTATTCCGATAGTTCGTTCTATATTTCTAATCATCAACTCAACAAAACTCCCTTGCGAAGCAACAGGCATCCATTGATACTTAGCAGAAACAACCTGTAATCCTGCCGCAACGGCTAGCTTTTTGACTTCGTGCAATGTATAGAGCTTCCAATGATACCCAGTATCGTCAAAATATTTATGTGAATCGAATTTTTTAAAGAAACTACTGCAATCATCATTCATAGAATGCCCGAAAAGAACCTTTATCCTTCCTCTCAATCGGACTTGATTGGGAGTGGTAAGAATAACATAGCCCCCCGGTAATAGGACACGCTCTAACTCAAAAAACAGGTACATCGGATTGACTTGCAAATGCTCCAATACTTCAACGACGAGAGCGCCAGCATAGCTCTCGGCATCGGCAGGAATTCTTTGTCCTTGCCCCACTTTATATGATCTAAAAGGGATATTACGTTTAGTATAATGCAATGCGATGCTATGCTCGTTTATTACTGTCAAAACGTCAATTGCATTGACACAATAACCCATCAAGTTCAAAGTAAAGGAATTATATCCACGATATGCACCCACATCAAGAATTGGTCCATCTTCTGGTTTTACAAATTTTACAAATTCATTTATAATTTTTTTATTTCGAAAAACGGTGCCCTGGAAATACCTCTCCGAGGAAAACTCTCGGTACACCTCTTTCCAAATCGACTCATCATATCCGGAATTCATAATCACTCTTGTCACCCCCGCATACTACAATCCATTCCTCATACAGTGTTTGTCGTTAAAAAAACCATCAGGACTTCCTTCTGGTAAATCAAACCACAGTCATTACATTCCTTCAGAACATATGTTGCATTGATCAAATATTCAAACTCTATTTTCCCTTGCCGTGGATAGAACCTTTCCAAGGCTTCCTTAATTGATGATGATAGATAGCTGTTTGAATAAATACTATTGACTTTCGAAGAATTGCAAACAGGGCAACTATTACGCACTTGAAAATATTTACTCATTCTACCAAAACCTGAGATCCTTGGATAAACCGCTGAATTCCTCTAAAATCAAAATTTTTCTCTGGGGTTGTATTCTCTTTTGTTTTGAAACCACCTCCAGAAAAATCATTAAAAACGGATACAAAAAATTGATGTATTAGTTATTCCGCGTATTTTTCTATCAAGCACCTCGCCAAGCCATGAGGCATTACTTAAGCCCATACTTTTGATGCCAACTTCCAAAGGTCATTAAAAGTAATAACAAATCCACGTAATTCTCTTTTCTGTCTAAATGATTATTAAACATTTTTCGTATATTCGGAATGTCAAACAGCATTGGATCAAGAGAGTTATTATCGTTGATCAGCGAGTTTATAATCAATTTCATACTTTCGTTTCGGCGAATGAGCTCTGAATACTCTGGCCATGACCCCCGGGTGAATGTCGGATCAGGCAGGCCTTGACCTTCTCTTGGAATAATTCTTGCGGCCCTAAGGATGCTCTTCCCAAAAAGCAGGCATTTTTCATATACGGGCGGAATATCAGCTCGAAATCCTGTGTTGGCACTCGGCAGGGAAGCTAAGCAAGGATCTATCCGTTTCAGTACCTTTCTAAAAACTTTACCGTTTGCACGCATGGGATACGGCATTTTAAGGTAGATATCAAAAAGCTCGTTATCAAAAGAAACGGTTCTCTCCTTGATAAATGCACGGTTGTGTAAAACATGGAGATATTCCGGGACCTGAAGTGCACCGTGAAATACGAAAAAGTCCATCATCCGATGTGCGTCACTCCCTCCACAATTCAACGCTTCTCGCACGAGCGTTCGAACAGCTGAATACAGGTAATCCTTTTGCTCATTTCGGAACTCAGCCCTGAAAATCATTTCCGAACCTTTACCATAAAGACTTTCCTTCAGCATCAGATCTGCGACAGCATCAGGGGAAGCGCTTGAGCTGAGCCTTGGAACAAGTATCTCAAAGCGAGAACCAAACAGTGTAATTCCTTTCATGGGAATGTGAAGGCCTTTGAAAAAAGTGTCAAAACCAAAACCACTTAACAATACATCGCATTGATTCGTAATTTCATTTACGAACCCCAAATTATGGGCATGTACAAACGAGAACATGCCATTGCCAAGACGAACAGACCGATCCAAGATTCGAGGAAAATAGTTAGAATCTCTTTTCAGGAAGATGTGTTCACATCCTTTAATCTCACAGGTCTTTTTAGCAATACTGACTTCCCGATTGAAATAATCACCTAACGTGATCCCCTTTACATTGCTGTCTATACACGCAAGGACTGCTCTGGAATCAAGGCCACCACTAAGTAGCACCCCGTACCTCTTCTTTGAATCACTGGTCCTCCTCTCGACTGATCGCTTAATGCCGTCTGCGAGAGCTTCAACAAAATATTCTTCACTATGCTTTTCATCATGATATTGCATGTCCCAATATTTCTTCTTCGACGCTGCATGAAGTGCGAATTTAAAAATTGTCGCAGGTAATAGCACCCTAACGCTTTTATAGTAGCTCTTTCCGGTTTGCACTGCCTTAAACGTAAAAAAGTCAAATACCGCTGTTCTGTCTAATTCCTTTGGCAACCGATCATAAAGTAAAAGAGGGCTAAGCTGCGTTGCAAATATCAATCCGTGGTCGTCGTAGTAATAAAACAAGGGACACGATGAAAATCGATCCGTAACAATATTTAATTCCCTATCTTTACTGTTATAGATGACAAGAACAAATGAGCCATTCAGCTCTCTCAGCCCCTTTTCCCCTTTTGCTTCCCACAGCCGAAGGCAATATTCCGCATCATTATGAGGATACCTAAACCGGCATCCGCGATTTATCAGGTTTTCCTTTTCCCCTTCCCAATTAAAAATCTCCCCTTCTATCATCACCCAAATGGATTCATCTTCATTACAGACAGGTTGCTTATCTGCTAGAGTCTTTCCATGATGAACACGAGCGATGTTTAAGTTATCCTTGCCCCAGTTTTTGATTTGGGCTTCATGGGTAAAAATAAGGGTCTTCGCCATATCCAGAGTGAATTCCAATCCGTCCGAGTCAAATAATAGAGATCCAACCAGTCCGCTCATCCCTCTACCCCAGTTGCTATCATCCTGTATTTATTGCCCATACACACACCTTACAACCGACTCAAAGAATATATCCTAGGAAATATTTGAACAAAGAACAGATCAGAACAGCTGTCGTGAACGTTTAAGTGAGATATAATCAAAAGTTGTGTTTAAGATATTAGGTGGTCTCTATGTAGAAAACCTTTGGAATATAATGGGTACTGGTTTTCTTACATTTTAAAAAGTTACTCAAAATATTAACAAAAGGCAACATTTCCAGGCAAGTTTTCTGCTGTCTTACAAGATGACTTGCACGATAGAATAAATTGTTGTGTTTTAAAATCATACTCCCCCATTATGGCGCCATAAAGGTTGCTAAACTTTGTTTTATTAGAGCCCGTATTCCATAATTAAAGAATCTATCTAGCAAGTAAGCTATGCCAAAGTAAGCTAAAACTCCTATAATTATAAATAGAAAAAATCTCCAGATACCTACCATATTATTACCAATCTTCAAAGTTGATATCAACGATATCATAAATGTTGTATTTATTAGGGGAAAGAATACAACTCTCAAAAATCTTTCTCCTCTGCACTTTGTGATCTTTACCACTTCAAAACCAAATCCTATACTCATTACTAAAATGCTTAAAAATACAACAATTGAAACACCTGTCAGTCCCCATTTCATAGCAAATGGATATATTAAAGTAGCCAAAACAAATAAGCGGGTAATCTCCCACAGGGTATCTATTTGGGGTCTCCCAATTGCTACAAAAAGGGTGCCTGCCGTAGCTGCAATTGATCTCACTAATCCTGCTAAAACTAATACCTGCATCGCCGACACCATAGGCATCCATTTCTCCCCTAAAAATATTTGCGTAAACTCAGGAGCAAGAACAAATATTCCTCCTGCCATCGGTATCGAAACAAAAGCAGTCAGCTGCAACGCATCAAAATATGCTTCCTTCAACCTTTGTATATCATTCTGCAACTTTGAATACGCCGGGAATGTTACCTGGGAAGCTACATGAGCTATCTCGGTGGTTGGCATATTGGATATCAGGTAAGCCATCTGGTAAAAACCTAAAGCTGTAACACCCAACATTTTACCTACAAAAATATCATCGCCCTGAGTAACCAGAAAGACCAATATGCTTGAGCCCAGAACCCATTTGCCAAAACCGAAAAGCTCTTTAAATTCACCTTTATTGAGTCTGACATGAGGTCGGTATGGGTGTAGGATATAAGACATGAAAAGCCGAACAAAGTTAGCTGCAAGCCCTCCCCAGACCAGTGCCCAGACACTTCGGAGCATAAATGCCAGTGTGATTGCTATAGTAATATCAACTAAAGTAGCGGAAAACTCATAAATAAATTGTTTATTAAATTCCAGTTCCTTCTGAAAGAACAGAATACCAATGTTTCTAAATCCCGAAAGGAGCGTAGATACGGCAATGACTTTTATCACCAGCATGGCCTGGGGCGAGTTAAAGAATGTGGCTACCAGAGGAGCGAAAAGAAACAGGATAAGGAAAATCAGGACACCCCTTATAGCGGAAACCGTCCAGGCGGTGTCAAGGTATGATTCAACATTTTCCTTCTTCTGTATTAAGGCAGTCTGAAATCCTGTCTGTGAAAAGGTTTCCAGAGTGGCTATGGCAAGCATAGCAATGCCGAGGAGGCCAAAATCTTCCGGAGCAAGCAGTCGTGCAAGGATAATGGTTCTGACAAAGCCGAGGCCACGATCGATAATCCGCAGCCCAAAGACCCACATTCCGCCACGGACAACTTTTTTTGAAAGGGATTCGGGCTCATGGTTATTGTTCATGTTAGTTGCTTCACCATTGTTTAGTTTTTCAACAGCTACTGTTCCTCTACACTTAAATCCTTACCACTACAGTTTCCAAAAAAAATTTCCTTATCTTCAGGGACATGATCGACATACTCTATTCTGGATTCCCGCCTGCGCGGGAATGACAAAAGCGTATATTTTCAACCTTTCACGGACACTTCTGCCTCTACTTCACCTGCTTCTATCGTGGGAATCGTAATGATAATAGCTGTCAAAAACCAGAAGGGTTCCATGATGCGCACGATAACAAAGGTATTTGTCCCAATTGCATGTATAGCCATGGCAACAAACCCTGCCAGATATCCAAGAGAAACACCGTTTAAAAAGGGATCCGAGGTATTTCGATACGTACTCAACGCGTGTTTGTATATGAAAAAAAGTAGTGCTAAAAATGCAACCAAACCTAACATTCCCGTCTCAATTAAAACCCTTGGATATTGCGCATCTATAAGGCCATAGGCAGCAACACCGCGGCCGAAAACAGGATACTCGATAAACTCCGTTGTCAAAATACGTTTCCAAGCCTTTACCCTTGCAGAAGTAGAAGTATCAAGCCTTATGCCGCCTATTTCTATCTGTCCCATATGTTGTCTCTGTGTAACGGTAAAAAGCGCCCTTTCTTTTACTGCCTTCGGCATAACAAACGGTAAAATTAACATAATGATGACCAAGGGAACAACGATTACCAGCCTCCTCTTGCTGAAATAGATAAGGGTAAGCAGCATAGGCCCCATTGCCAGCCAGGAACTTCTGGAAAGAGTTGCTAAAAGTGAAATTGCAATCAAGATCACCAGAACTCCCAAAAATGTTTTCCCTTTCATTGAATCCGATGTTACCAGAAGCCCAAGAGTGATCGAAAGCATTAAAACAAGATATCCGCCAAGTGTATTCGGCTCACCACCAGCCGTACCTTCAAACGGCGCCGTCACCCTGCCGCCTGCAGGTATCTGCAGTATCGCGATAACACAAATAACCATGCAAACCGCCAGCATGACCACAACAAAGCGCTTAACCTGCTCCTTGTCTCTTAGATGATTTACCGCCATAAAATATACGATGAAATATTCAAAGTATTTTAAGACATAGAATAACCCCGTTTTTAACTCAAGCCTGCCCATTGCGAATCCAATCAAGGTTGATACAAGACAGATAACAATATAGAGTACAATTGGTCTGTTCAGCGGAGTCTTCAGAAAAAGACCAAGCTCCTTTTTTATGGCGCTTTTTGCAAACCAGCCAAGGCCTATAACTATCAACAGGATGTCGTCAAATCGAATGGTAACGCCTCGCTCACCTGTTCCTTTGCCCAACAGGTCCCCCACTATAAACTCCGGACTGAGGAGCATGGACGCAATAAGAAGATACAACGCTACTTCCGCACTCAGGAAACCGACAACAATAAGCGCAAAAAGCGTTACTACGAGCAGAGATATGGTTATGGATGCTTTGGCAACAAGAAGACCGCCAAGGCCTGTCAGGATGACGAGGGCAAGTAAAAGGAATGTTGATTTTGCTTCGATTTGTCCATTTTCTGTTCTTATCATTTCACCGGGAGACTACTGACTGCTTGCCATGTTAACGTAAGCCTTTTGCCTTATCTTTATACTTTTTAATAACATCATCCATGTTTTCTTTTTTGACCTTTTCCATTATTTCACTTTCAACATCTTTCACCTTTTCACTAACTATACGATCCGCCTGCTTTTGAATCGTTCTATCCAGAAAAGACGGGACATTGCCGGTGACGAAAGCCAGAACAAAACCAAGTATAAGGCAAATAAAGGTAATTAGAACCAGATATCGCAATTCGTTCTTAAAGGTGGACTCTTTTCTCTTTGCCTTCTTGTATTTTCGTCTTTCACCCATATTTCAAGTATCCGCCGCTGCTCAGTTCAGCATACCTATTTCTTCTTTGGGACCCATTCGGACAGACGGCCGGGAATCGACAGTAACTTGCCCCAAAGTGATTCTTCCTGCCCTCCTTTGTCTTCTCCTCCACCGTAATAGTAATAATATTTGTAATAATCATGACGGGTAAAATCAGGACTTATCTCCGCTTTCAGGCCGTTAAGAACAATGCCCATAACCTTTGCCCTGACATTATCGAGCTGAGCTTTCGCCCTTTTCAGGACAGCCCGGCCAACCATCCCCACACGATACACCAGAATTACACCATCCACCATGGAGCCATAAATTGCGGCATCGGTCGCGGAAAGAAGCGGAGGAGTATCGATCAAAACCATATCATACTCAGATTTTGCCTGTTCAATCAGTTCCGCGATCCTGCCGGAACCGGCCAGTTCGGCAGGATTAGGTGGGATTGTTCCACTCGTTACAATGTAAAGGTTATCCATTCCGGGGGTTTTCATAATATCTTCCATGCTTATTTTCCCCGTCATGATATCCGTAACACTCCTTACAGTATCTTCCAGTGAATAGTTTCCTAATATTACATCCGACAGACCAGGCACCGGTTCAATGCCAAACACATTGGCAACCATGGGTTTCCTCATGTCTCCATCTATAAGAAGGACTTTGTTGCCGGCCTGGGCCATGGTAACAGCGAGATTTATCACTATCGTAGTTTTACCTTCCCTCGGAGAGGAACTGGTAAAGGCAATTGTCTTCATATCACCTTCCAGGCCGGCAAAACTCAAATTGGTTCTGAGCGCCCTGTAACTTTCCGCCAGAGTAGATTTGGGCGCAAAATGCGACACGATTCTTGAATACTTCTCCGCGGTTTTGTCATCCATCTCCTCCGGACTTTCTCCACCAAGAAGTGTTGCTTTGATCTCCTGGATTGTGACATGGGGAATAATACCCAGAACATGAACACCTGTAATCTCTTCGACTTCTTCGATGGCGCCTATGGAAGTATCAAAAGCCTCCGCCACAAAGGCAAATAGAAGGCCCAGGATTAATCCGATAATGGTCCCGACAACGCCGGTTGCCATTGTCTTTGGCGGATTTACAGGCTTGGTCGGTTCCAGGGCGGGCTTCACTATCTGTACTTCTTCTATCTTTTCGGCCTCTTTTATAAGTGCTTCCTGATACTTCTTTTCCAGGAGTGTATAAACCACCCCGTTGAGCTTTACCCTTTGCTCCAGTCTCGCCAGTTCCAACCCCTTCGCCGGCAGCGCCTTGATCTGCTCATCCATCTCATCAATTTTCTTTTTAAGGGTTTTTATGCTTTCTGCAAGAATCTTTTTCTGGGAAGAAAGCTGGGCCGTCATATTCACCACTATTTCACGGATCTGCTCGTTGATTTCTACAACCTGAGGATATTTCTCCGTGTAAATAAGAAGCAGCGAATCCCTCTTTAACATGAGGCTAACAAGTCTGCTATTGAGACTTTGGTAAAGACCGGGCGCCTCTTTAATAGAATAACTTGTCTCTGAGGTCAGTGGCTTGTCTCCTGCCCTTTCAAGCAGTTTTTCTATATTGTTTATCTTTTTATAGCTTTCCAATGACTTTTCATAGCCTGCCTGCAGTGCCGTCATCTGGCCCAGCATTCTGGAGGTCTGAGCGCTCAATGAAATCAACTTGCTCTCTTCCCTGAACTTTCTGACCGCGTCTTCGGAATTTCTTAATTTCTCCTTGACGGTTGTCAATTGGCTCTCGATGAACTTTTTCGCTTCGAATGTTCTCTTGTTAAGATCGAGGGCATGCTGTTCCTTGTAAACATGGGCTATGGTATTGGCCATCCGCTGGGCAAACACAGGGTCTTCCCAAGTTACCAGTATATTAATGATGTTGCTGTAACCCTCCTGCTCTGTTTCTACATTTTTTTTCAGATCTGTCATGATACTTTGATACTTCTGACTGGCACGCACTTTCTCGGATGGAAGATCAGAAGGTATAAGGCCGAGCTTCTTTGCGACAGTTTCCATAACATAATAGCTTTTTATTATGGCTGCCTGGGTCTGCATATAATCTGTCTGTGACCAGGAAACTGTTTGGATATAAAGACCTGTGATGGAACCGCTTTGCTCAACCTTTACGCTGGCAGTTGCCTGATACAGAGGAACGGGCTGCTGCATAATCGAAAACAAAAAGCTGAAAACTCCCATGGCAACCATGGTAAAGATGATAATAATCTTCCTTTTTCTGAGAACACGCCAGTAATCTCTGAGGTTCAAATCATATTGTATCGCCATACTGGGAAAACCCCCTTGGTTGAGTAGTCAAGTGGTCGACTATTTTACAGACCTTTGGGCCTTGCGGATTAGCTGTTATCCTTTAACTAATTAAGCTTGTTAAAACGAAGCATGGTGTCTGGATTAAAATACGCGTCTCTGTATGTATCAGGATAGAGCAGATAATCCAGAAGCGGCACTGTATTTGCGATAAACTCATTAATATCGCCTATCGCTGTCCTTGGCACATAAACCACATCACCATCCTGAAGGGAAATATTCTGAGCTATATCCCCCTTCTTTAAGATTTCATTAAGGTTCGCGGCAAGTATAATCGGCTTGTTCCGATCTTTCTCGTAGCCCCTGATAATTTTTACATCTGAATCCACAGCCACCCTCGTCGTGCCGCCTGCCTTGGATACAGCCGCCAGAAGATCATAGGCATCCTTGAGCCTGTATATGCCCTGAGAGTTGACCTCTCCAAAAACATACACCCTTTCCCCGTAAGTCGGAAGCTCCGGCACTGTTACGATATCACCATTATCTATAACGATATTCTGACTCATATCTCCCTTGAACATCGCCTCATAAAGGTTGACTGTATAGCTTTTTCCCCTTCTTACCACTTCCACTTTCCTGAGATCCGCGTTTCCAAACTCCTCACCCGCAATTGGCCCTCCTGCTATTACAATAAGATCAAGTATCCTTGTCTTGCCCATTAGCGGATACTTTCCGGGGCCTGAAATCCCTGTTTGAAGACGGTTTATCTGCCCAAACAACAGGGCACTTTTGCTTCTATACTCTTTTACCACAACATCGAGCCTCGGCTTTCTGATATATTCTTTAAGCGCTTTCGTCAATATTTCATCCACCTCGTGAGAAGTATGACCAGCCACTGCAATATCATCCATATAGGAATATGATATTTTCCCATCCGGTCTGACCACAGTGGTATACGGCACGGATTTGGCTACATCCCAGAAAGTAATGATCAGTACATCGCCAGGACCTATCCTGTATTCAGAAACACCCCGTATCTCTGTAAATACACTGTTTCCTGTAATCTGACTCATCCTGACAATCTCTTTTTCCATCTCTTTTTTCTGTTTTGTATCTGCCTCTTCAGCTGCCGCTGCAGGCCTGAATTCCTTCACCGGTATCCCCCTTGTCTCGAAGGTACACGATGAAATAAACAGAACACAAAAACCCGCAAACAATGCCAGAATCATATTTACTGTCCTGCAAGACATAGACATCTCTCCTTAATTTTACCCTGCATCAAGTCCCTCACAGGTTTAATTATACATCACTGCATAAAAACTTTTCTCAGTTAAACCAAAAAAAGAAAAGAAAATCAATATTTATCTTGAATTCGGACAAGTTATCATATATTATTCCAAGCGCTGCAAGGTAAAGTGCTTGCAAAACTTGTAAATGTTATAAAGTTCACCGCAGATGGGTTTTGTAACATATTGATTTTAAACGGGTAATTGCACAAAATAGGGATGTGAGAATTTTTGCCGAGTATTTGAATATCCCTGCGCCGAGTTGCGAAAAAATACAAATGCTGTACGTTTTCAACACAGTAACGTGGTAATTTTATGGTAAGATACTCCGATATCATAAAGGACAGTGTCAAAAAAAAGGATGAAGACGGCACAAAAGACCTGACAGATCCAAAAAAGACTGATGCCTCTTTACGTTTCAGCGCCATAAAGGAATTCAGCACATCTTCAGAGTTAGCCGCCCTGCCTGCGGAAAAAGACACTGAATACATGGAGCAGCTTTGTGCAACCATTGTGGATTATCTTAAGAAAGTTCAGGGACTGGTCAAAAATGATGAGCCGTTCGACATCAAGCAGGCCGTTGATACCGTAGCCCATATCGTAAACACGCCTGATCTGGTTGAAAAGTTCTACCAGGCAACAATCCTGTCCAAGAATGATAATGAAGATTACTTAACTTATCATCTGATCAAGGTCATGGTATATGCACTCAAGGTTGGAGCAGGCTTAAAATACTCCAGGAAGAAACTCCTTGAACTTGGACTGGCCGCACTCTTCTACGACATAGGACTCTTCAAGATGCCGGAGAAGATAACGGAAAAAAGAGGAACGCTGACAGACGCTGAGTTAGATATCATAAAAAAACATGCCGAAATCGGGGGGGACATCCTGTCCCGTTTTCAGACTGAGCACCCGATGCTGCCCCGGGTCGCCCGGGAACATCATGAAAGAGAAAATGGCAGTGGTTATCCCGCGCAGTTAGAGGGGAATGAGATATGCGAATACGCAAAAATAATGGGGCTTGTTGATACCTTTGATGCCATGATCCACAACCGCCCGTACAGAAAAGCATTGGCACAGCATTTTTCGGTGAAAGAGCTGGTTGGATCAAAGAATTTTCTGTTTTCTTCAAAGATAATCAAAGCATTTCTTGATGAAATGGGAGTTTTCCCTGTCGGAAGCTATGTCAGGCTCAACAATTCGGAAATAGGCAAAGTAATTGCAACCAGCAAGGACCATCCACTTAAACCAACTATTAAAATCACCTTTAACGGACATGGAAATAAAGCATCTGGTAAAAACGTAATCAATCTCGAAGAACATCCCATTTTATACGTCACAGCCGCTGTCAGCGAAGAAGAACTTCCCTCAAATCAGATCGTTTAGGCTACAACCTGTCTATCTGCCTGTCGTCCGTTTGCTGGCAGGCAACCAGAAAGCGATAATAATCGTTTGTTTCCAGAAGTGTTAGATGGGTGCCAACCGCCACAAGTCTGTTCTCGTTCAGAAGGAAAATCCTGTCGGAATCCATGATTGTGGAGAGCCTGTGGGCAACCACAATAAGGGTCTTGCCCTTTACAAGGTCGGGAAGCGACTGAAAGATTGACCTTTCCGTCACGCTGTCCAGCGCGGAGGCCGGCTCATCCAGAACCAGGATATCGGGATCTTTGATGAGTGCTCTGGCAAGGGCCATTCTCTGCTTTTCCCCTTCCGACAGGTTAACTCCTTTTTCACCGATAAGGGTTTCATAACCGGCCGGCAGGCTCTCAATAAAATCATGTATGCCGGCTGTTTTGGCGGTCTTGACGATATCCGCTTTTTTTGCCTCCGGATTGCCGTAACAGAGATTTTCAGCAATAGTGCCGGACAAAAGCAATGTATCCTGAGAAACATAACCAATCCGGCTTCGCAGGGAACTTACATCGCATTCCGACACCGGTAGATTATCAAAGAAAATTTCACCGGAGACAGGTCTGTAGAAACAGAGCACAAGGCTCAAAAGGGTGGTCTTTCCCACACCGCTTGGCCCCACAAGCGCAACCCGCTCCCCCGGTTCTATTACAAGGGAAACATTTTCGAGCACTGGCTCCCGCTCATCGTAAGAAAAAGTAACTTCCCTGAATTCAATCTTTCCCTTCAATTTCTCAACCTTCCTGCCGACACCCACATTCTCCTCAACAGTGATATCAAAAAGTGCGGATACTCTCTCCAGGGCGGCGAGCGCCTTTTGAAGCTGAAGATTGGCCGATGCCAGAAATTGCGCCGGTCCGAAGACGTAACCAAGATATGCCAGAAAAGCGAGGAGAGAACCAAGGGTCCACTGCCCCTTAATAACCCAGTAGGCCCCTAATGCCAGGACAGAGCCCTTGGCAAGCCACGGCATGGAATTGATCACCAGACCTGCCACTGAACTGACTGTTGTCTCTTCCAGCGATATCTGAAAGGCCTTCTTCAATTCGGCTATGATGCCTTTTCCCGCGCGATCCTCGGCAGAAAATGCCTTTATCAGTGGAATGGCGGCAATTGATTCCTGGAGGCGGCTCGACACATTGGCATCCTGCTCCATACCCTCATGACTCAAGACATGTATTTTCCCGGAAAAGTAGCGAATGCTGTAAAAAAGCCCCGGGATAACGATGAGAACCCCGATGGCAAGCCTCCATTCGAGATAGAAGAGAAATGCCAGACCACCGATGAAGCGGAGCACATTGCTGATTATGTAAACAATAGTGCCGGAAAAAAACCAGCGCAGTTCCTCCACATCAGAGGAAAGCCGTGACATGAGATAGCCGGTTTTATTCCTGTCGAAAAACGCCTTGGGAAAGCGAAGTGTCCTGTCAAAAAGAGCTTGCTGGACATCGAGAATAATCTCCTGCTCCAGCCGTTTGAAATAGAACTGCCCCCATAGCTCCATAAGCTTCCAAACCAACAAAATCACCGCAAGCAAAATGATTGTACCCGCAAGAAGAGCCATCTGACGGCTCAGTATCACGTCGTCAACAAGATAGCGGAAAATAAGGGGCGCCGGAAAACTGAGCAGAGAGGTTGCTGCAATAATAAGTGCACCCCAAAGACCCTTCTTCCAGTGCCGCTTTATAAACGGGTGCAAATTCTTAAGGTTTTCCCTGATTACGGAATGACCACGTTCTCCGGCCAGAGGATCTTCGGACTGTTTCCGGGAAAGGCCATGTTTTATATATGCAAAAAAGCTTTCCATACTGTTTAACCTAACAGTTCATCTGTTTTTTAGACAGGATAACAGGATTGACTTGATAATTTTCCTTATCCTGTTGATCTCTTAGTTTAGATCCTTGACCTTACGCTTAATTTCAACTTTTTGTTCTCCAAAATTAAGAATCAGCCCCACAGGTTTTCCAGTAGCAACAAGATAGTTAACCAACTGAACTTCATGCGCCTTAATAATCTTTCTTACTGACTTCAACTCCAGGATAATCGTATCATTAACTATAATGTCAGCTACGAATTGTCCTACGATTTCATCCTCATAGTAAACTGTAATTGGCTTTTGTGATTCTGCCTTAAGGCCTGCTTTATGCAATTCTATGAGCAAGCATTTTTCATATACGCTTTCAAGAAAACCAAAACCCATTTTATTATAAACACGATAAGCACAGCCGATAATTGTCTCCGTCACTTCTTTATATTCCATATTACCACCTGCGGGCTGTTGAAAAATCTTCTGACAGGATTAACTTGATATTGTTTGGATTTATATCATGCTTATCCTGTTATCCTGTCAAGTGTTTTGCCTCCGGTTAACCGTAAAAAGAAGTTTGACTTTCACTATTATGTTCGCTAAACTATTACCACAAAATCATTGATATTAGGAATTAAATCTTATGAATTTTCTTGATAAAGTTTACAGCAAGAGCGATTCCATCGTATCCAGAAAGATAGCCGATGAATTTATCCTGGTTCCCATCAGGCAAAACGTAGGTGACTTGGAAAGCATCTATACTCTGAATGAAACCGCCGCGTACATTTGGGAGCTGATCGACGGCAAAACGAAAGTCGAGAAAATAAAAGAAAAGCTGATTGAAGAATTCGAAGTAACGCCTGAAGAAGCCGAAAAGGATATCGTGGAACACCTCATGCAATTAGAAGAAATAAACGCCATAACAGAAGGCTAAGAATTATGGAATGTCCTCATATCGGAGACCAGATTACGAAGGAGTTAAACCCATGAAAATACGTTTGACTGAAGAGGTATGGAAAGAGGGCAACATGTATGTTTCATATTGTCCTGAATTGGATATTTCTTCCTGCGGCGAGGATGTCCAGCAGGCAAAAAAAAATCTCCTGGAAGCAATTACAATCAATATTGAAGAAACGAAAAAGATGGGGACATTTGAGCAGTTTATTGAAGATTGCGGATTGGAGGAAATTAGTGCCGACACATTGAGCGCGCGCAAAGAGTTGGTTGGATTTACGCCTATCGAAGTGTCTGCCTGATGAAAATTAAGCCGACTCATTATCAAGTTCAGATCAAGATTTTTGAAATGGCCGGGTGCGTGTATGCTCGGACAAAAGGTGATCATGTTATTTATCATTATCCCGGAGCTATCAGGCCTGTGGTCATACCGAAACACAAAGAAGTGCCGGCATTCGTTATCAAAAACAACATGCGTATAATCGGGATGAGCAGAGAGAAGTACTTTCAATTGCTTCAGAAAGTATAAAAGCCATAACAGAAGAGTAAGAATCATGGAATGTCCGCATATACCGGAGATTAGCCTTGCTCAGTTTGGGGAACGGCTATATGACAAGGCTGTGACAAGGAGGATTCCGCTCGGCGGATCGTTTGAGCTTACCTTCCGCTGCAATCTGCGATGCGCACATTGTTACTGCAACCTGCCGGCAAATGATCAGGAGGCAATCGAGAAAGAACTGACGACTGAAGAAGTATTCAATATCCTTGACCAGATCGCAGAAGCTGGATGCCTGTGGCTTTTGATAACCGGCGGAGAACCCCTCTTACGGGAAGACTTTCTGGAAATATATACATACGCGAAGAAGAAAGGGTTCGTCGTTACGTTGTTTACAAATGGGACTCTTATTACCCCGGAGATTGCCGACTATCTTGTTCAATATCCGCCGTATAAAGTGGAGATAACTTTATATGGTGTAACAAGTGAAACGCATGAAAGAGTAACCGGAATTTCCGGCTCATTTAAGCGATGCAAAAGGGGTATTGACCTGCTTTTGGAGCGGAAGATTACCCTTGGGTTGAAAACCATGGCAATGACCTTGAACAAAGATGATCTCTGGCAGATAAAAGAATACGCTGAAGGATTGGGGATGAAGTTCCGTTTTGACCCCGCACTTAACCCAAGACTGGACGGCTCTAAAGCACCTTGCAAATTCAGGTTGTCACCTGAAGAGGTGGTAAAGTTGGATTTGTCTGATGAGAAAAGGGTTAAAGAATGGCGAGAGTTTTGCGAAAAGTTTGCAGGTCCATCTGAATCCGATAATCTTTATATCTGCGGTGCCGGCATCTCCACATTCCATATAGATCCATACGGAAAAATGAGCGCCTGTGAAATGACCAGGTTTCAGAATCATGATTTGCGTTGTGGCCCTTTTGAAGAGGGCTGGAGTAAATCTATTCCTGAATTTTTAACCCTGAAACCTGAAGGAGACTATCCGTGCGGCAAGTGTGAATTAATATCTTTGTGTGGTCAATGCCCGGGCTGGGGATGGCTGGAGAACGGTAATCCGGAAGCCCCTGTAGAATATCTCTGTCAGATTGCCCATCTTCGGGCAGAGGCATTTAATTTAAAGAAATCTTAGGCAAGAAAGGAGATAAAAAATGAAGCCAAAAGAAAAAACCCATAAATACTATAAAAAGCCACAAGTAAGTCAGGTCAAGCTGGAAATCGAGGACGCTGTTTTAGCTGCATGTAAGGCAACTGTCGCTGGTAGTGCAAAAGGTGGGGCCGGGAAATCGCCGTGTAAAATTGGACTTGCCGCCAGCAGCTGCCAAAATATTGTGGGTTCATAGTTTAAGTGAAGCCCCTCGCCTACAGGGCGGGACTTGCGAGTGCGCTCCCGGTCAAATTTGATTGTCACTTAAATCAATTGTAATTAAAAAAACTCCCGTAATTTTGCTTTTACGCCATGAAACCCACAAAAAATGGTGATTCAAGAAAAACTTCCGGAAGGATAATAATATTGTGGTAAATGGAAAAGAACCGAAAGAATTTACGGTAGTTATAGCTGATATTAGCATATCTTTTCTTTTTGATCGGCCTCTGCCTGAATTTGAAGTTAAAAATATCAACGATGAGCTTACCACAGGCTATAGCGCTGAGATAAAGCTTCGTGTACACCACAACCGTATTCCTGAAATAAAAGAAAAAAGAAAGATATTCGATTCGGATAGCAACTGGTCTCTTTACAGCAACCTCGGAAAATATGTCCTGCAGAACGAATCCATGGAGTCAGGTCTTCTTCCTGAAACCATGGTTATCCTAGAGCCAGATCTTAAATCCGGTAACGTCTATATCAGAGGCAATATCCCAAATCGTATTTTTCCAGATCTTTTAGGATATCCCTTAAATCAGATCCTGATGATAACCCTACTCGCATCACTTCGTAAAGGAGTATTGTTACATGCTTGTGCTGTTATTGATGATAACGGTTATGGTCATCTTTTTTCAGGGAAATCAACTCACGGCAAATCAACAATTGCAAAATTATGGTTTGAAAGCGGCGCAACAGTATTGAATGATGACAGGATTATTGTAAGGGAAAAGAACGGGCAGTTCTGGATGTACGGAACACCATGGCACGGTGATTTTAGGGAAGTGTCACCGAAGGGAATGCCAATTCGTAAAGTATTTTTTCTGAAACATGGAAAAGAGAATTCTACTGTCCCCAAAAAGGGCGCAGAGGCAATTTCAATGTTTCTAACCCGGTCTTTCCCCCCACTGTGGGATCAAAAAGGAATGGATTACACATTAGGCCTGCTTGATCGTATGGCAAACAAGCTGCCCTGTTATGAGCTTAATTTCCTGCCGGATAAAAGAATCATCGATTTTGTAAGAAATGTTTAGACAAGTGAAAGGCCCCGTCCCTTTAAGCAACTCCAGTCTATTAAAATTGAGCAACGATCTCCTCGAAAGAGGCACATCCATCCGTTTTCAGGCAAAGGGCTTCAGTATGCGGCCTTTTATTCAGGACGAAGATCTGATTACTGTAAGCCCACTGTGGAATTTCCCCATCAGAGTCGGTGATGTGGTCTTATATAAGACTATGGATGATCAGGCAATCGTACACCGTGTGATCCGAAAAACAATAAAGGGTAGCGGAACGGTATTTTTCATTAAAGGAGATGCCGCCTTCGGTCAACCTGAAGGGGTAGATACTCAAAGGATCCTTGGCCGGGTAACAGCCATTGAAAGAAACGGGAGAGAAAGAAAACTAAATACAAAACTTCATCGGATAATCAACTTATTCTTTGCTTGGCTATCCCCATTCAGCCGGTGGACTTATCCCATAGGAAGTAAAGTAAAGCACAAAGGGCGTAGATTACTGGGCATTATTTTGGAGAAACTTCAAAGTGTTGAGTTTTACTGCTTCTTAGCCAAAAAATTGGTGAAAGAGAACTTTCGATATAAAATTGCCACTCCTGACGATGCCTCTTCGCTCTCCCTGCTTTACAGGTATAACCAACAGCCTGAGTCAGAAAATCCCGCGAATGCCTTGTATGAACAGCTCAAAAATCCCAAAGATTCAGGATACTGGCTTGTAGCAAAGCAAAAAGATATGGTTATCGGCAGTGTAACTCTTTCCGAGTTTCAAGAAAGTGACTATCCTTATACAGGCTGGTGGCTTTTTGGTATGAAGGTAAATTGGCGCTATCGGAGAATGGGAATCGGCGAAAAATTGACAAATATGGCTGCGGATATAGCAGCGAAACATGGCGCTTCAGAAATTAAGCTTCTGGTCTTTGAGGATGCCAAACCCGCGAACAACCTTTATCGAAAATCAGGGTTCCGCCAAATTTCCATTCCTGAACTGAACGAACAGCTTCAAGAAGAGGCTAAAAAAACCTCACGCCTGAGAATTGTTCTGGTAAAGGATATCAAATCTTGGTAAAATGAAGGCGTTTATTTGCAAAGAGGGTCAAAAAAAGCAAGTTACAAGTAAAGGAGTGTGGTTCATTTGGCATATAAATTGAGCGCTATTATTACACAGGAAAAAGACTGGTTCGTAGCTCGATCTATAGAGATTGGTGTTACATCTCAAGGAAAAACTTTCGAGGAAGCCAGAAAAAATCTTCAAGAAGCAATTGAATTGTATATTGAAAGTTTTGGAACCGAAGATATGCCTGTCGAAAAATCCGAACCGATTTTCACCTCATTAGAAATAACAGCATAAAATGACCAAACTGCCAACAATCTCAGGAGCCGACTTAATCAAAGTGTTGCAAAAAGCCGGTTTTGAAAAAGTAAGGCAAAAAGGGAGCCATATTTCCTTAAGAAAGGTTACTCCGGGAAAAACTTTTAAGACAATCGTTCCTTTACATAAAACTTTAGCTAAAGGGACACTTAGCGACATATTAAAACAGAGTGGATTAGAGAAAAAAGATCTGGTCAACTATTTGGGCCTTTAGACTATAAAGAAAATAGTGGCGACATTTTGGGGAATTGAATTGACCTGGTCAAGCGAAGATCACTTACTGCTTTACTGCTGCAGGACGGAAAAAACTAATCTTCCGGAACTACTGGATATTGACTGGAACGTTTTTCTGGAAAAGGCGAGAGGTGAAAGCGTCTCACCCCTGGTTTTCAGCCACCTTCCCGAGATTGCAGCGCATTACGATATTCCAGAATATGTAACAGAAGAGCTGAAAAAAGATTACTACCTGAGCGCCACAAAAAATGCCCTTATCTTTGAAGAGCTTAAAAAGGTTCTCGGTCTGTTTCATCAGAGAGGAATTCAGGTAATCGTGATGAAAGGAGCGGCTCTTGCCGAAACGGCATACGGCAATCTGGCCCTGCGCCCCATGTCGGACGTTGACCTCCTTGTAAAAAATGGAGATCTCTATCAAACAGATGAACTGTTGAAAAAGCTGGGATATTCCCCGGCAGATCGATCTGTTGACTATGTTGATTTTAACTCAACCTACCTGACAACTCTCGACTACAGAAACCCCGCTAAAAACTCCCCTTCTTTTCATGTCCACTGGCACTTCGTCAATTCAACAATACCCAACGAATCGTATATCGGATATATTGAAATGGAGGATATCTGGCGTGATGCCGTAAGGACAAATATCGCAGACACCAAAACATGGGTTATGTCTCCGCACCATCTTATTATACACCTGTCCGAACATGCCCTCCGGGTTACTCACTCCCTAAACAAACTCAGCTATTTTTGTGATATTGACAGAGCCATCAATTATTATGGGGAAGATCTGGACTGGGACCTTCTGGTCAGAGACACCATCAAATTTAACCTTAATAAAATGGTCTATACAACCCTCTATTTTTCGCATTATTTTATTAAAGCTAACGTCCCGGAAGATGTTTTGCTGAAACTTAAGCCCAAAAGATTCAGTATTCCCGAAAAGATATTCATGCGCAAAGCTGCAGAAAATAAACGCACACCCGGCCTCAGCTATCTGATACATTTATCCATGAATAAAGGCCTGGTGAAAAAGTTGAAGTTCGTGGGGAGGACACTATTCCCACCGAAGGATATCCTGGCCCAGAGAAGCTATATCTCCGAGGCCGACATGAATTACAAGCACTATCTTAACCGAATCAGAGAGGTGTTGTCACGCGTCTTTAAAGTTTAGCGACCGCGCAAGAAAGAATTTTTCCGCGAAATCACCGGCCTCAGCCTCCGCAAAACCATGATTAGAGAAGCCGTAAAATCAGACATCGAAGCTCTTGCCAGAATCCACAGTGATTCTCTGCCGCATTCCCTCCTGCCCAGATTGGGAGAAGAGTTCCTGAAAAACAAATTCTACCCCATGGTTGTGACCTCTGAAAATACCCTGCTCCTGGTGAAGGAATTAGGGGGAAAGGTTGTCGGGCTTGCGTTGTTCGTCTATGACAGCCGGTGCCTTGAAAAAGAAATAATGAAGCACAAAGCGTCTCTTGGGATCGCTGTCATAAAGAGGATTTTTTCGGATCACAGAATTTTCTCGGCGGCCTTCAGGCGGCTTTGCTCTCCTAAAATAAGAACAGACAAAACGGAAGAGTTTATTGAATCCTCAAAAAATCAGATGCCTGCCATCAGTGAAATGCCCGAGTTTTATACATTGGCTGTCCTTCCTGATTTTCGAAATAAGGGGATCGGAACAGAATTAACCCTGAAAGGACTATCTATCCTTCAGAAAAATGATGAATCTGCCTGCATTGCAAAACCGGCTTCTCATATTGCCTGCAGTTTTTTTCAAAAGCTGGGATTCCGCAATATTGGAAGGGAAATACGGGGGCCAAATGAAAGGCCCCTGATGATCTTCAAAAAAGAAAAAGTTTAATGGTGAATCAATCGGCTGCTACAAATTAGCCCTGATCCCGTGCGGCTTCTTTGATAATTTTGGAATCAACAATCTCCGCCTTCGAAACAAATCCTACCATAAGGCTAATATCGCAAATGTTATTTATCAGCCTTGGTATTCCCTTGGAATAATCGTATATGTCATCTAACGCCTGCGGGTCAATTATATTATTGGTTGAACCGGCCTTCTCCAGACGTATTTTTATATAGTTCCGCGTTTCAACAAAATTAAGGGGATTTAAGTGATACCTTGTGGCGACTCTCTGGTCCAATTGTTTTATTTCCTTGACGATATCTTTCAGCTCCGGCTGACCCAGCAGAATAATGGTCAGCATAAATCTGTCATTCAACTGGAAGTTCATCAGCAGTCGTATTTCTTCAAAGGTTTTCCTGGAAATTAAATGCGCTTCATCAAATATCAGTAGAGTTGACATCCCATTCCGGAGGTTTTCCAGCAGTTTCTCATTTAATATCTTCAGCAGGTGAGACTTAGCGGCATTCCTGGCCGGGTTCAAGCCAAGATTATAGAGAATTTCTCTTAAAAAATCCAACGGCTTAAGAATCGGATTCGTCATCAAACCTATATCAAACTTCACATCGGAAAGCTGTTGCAGCAAAACCCTGCTTAAAGTAGTTTTCCCGCTGCCGATCTCTCCGGTAATCATAACCATGCCTTTATTCCCTCTTACCACATAGAGAAGCCGGGCCAGCGCCTCTTCATGCTCGGGCGAATAGTACATGAAATCCGGGTCCGGGACGTTTTCAAAGGGAAATCTTTTAAGACCCCAGTATTCTAAATACATTTCAGCACTCCCTCGACGGCCAGGTATATCTCGGCAAAGCAAAGCCTGTAATGATAGTTAGACAGATTGTACGGATCTTTGATATCATCCATATCACCGCTGTTCAGCTGGCTGCACCCACTGGAAAATGGTTTTAAGAGAAATACCCTGCCTTTTGCGTCTGGATAGTTTTCAATGAGCATCTCCCGGTGCTGTTGTTCCATTACAAGTATCATATCCGTTTCAGCGACCATATCTTCTGTCAACAGCCTTGACTTATGGCCGTAACCATCAAACCCCTTTTCTTCCAGAATACCAACAGCCCCGGGATCGGCCGGCGCTCCTTCCATATTAAAGAGGGACGCCGACGACACCTCGATGTCGCCACGGCCGTTCTTCTCCGATCTTTTCCTGAATACGCGCTCCGCCATAAAGCTCCGGCAGATATTGGCGGTGCAAACAAACAGAATCTTCACAAACCTATTTCCTTATCTTCTCTCCGGTGTATTCCAGGGCTTCTTTCATGTCCTGTTTTAATTCAGGATCCGTCAGAACACTCCTTACCTCTTTTTTTGTTCTGGTAAGAGTGTACTCTATCCCCTCCTTGATATTTCTCTTGATTCCATTGACAAGGACCGGGTCTGTAACTATCTGGCGTATTGTATTTGCGGCATTTTCCTGGGCATAATTTATCACATTTTTGCCACCATAGATGGTAATCCCGAAACAGATAAGAAATGTTATGATGACTACAATTCCCCAGGGAACAGCCCTTGCAAATTCCCTTACAAAAACACTTTTTGTCCCATTGTCTCTGTTCTCTTCCATTTCCCAATCCTCCTTTCATAATATACTTTCCGGTAGTCTAACAAAACCGTGAAAATAATCAAGAATAATAAAAGGCGAATTGATTCTGGTATCATGCCAATGAAACTCTGTCATTTTGAAGGAGTCTTCACGACTGAGAAATCCTGGATTTCTCCCTGCGGTCGAAATGATATTCCTTGATTGTTACGACAGTGGTCTTCATTCTTGAAAAAGGGCATTTCTGGGTGGACACTAACTAAGCAGCGATATTCCTCCTTGAAGACCAAACGGATGCTGTGATAAGAAGACATCCGTATCGAGATGAGATTTTCAGATCAAGGAGGTTATGCCCCGGGATGCAGGAAGTTGATATCATCATATCAGGAGGAAGGGTCCTCACATCGGACAAAAAAGATTCTATCATCCATACCGGTTCTATCGCCATAGATGGAGACACAATTGTCGGTATCGGCAGGTCCAAAGAGATAGAAACGCGATTTTCAGGCCGCAGGACCATAGACGCTCACGATTGTCTGGTTATGCCCGGCCTCATAAACAGCCACACCCACGCGGCCATGACATGCTTCAGGGGCCTGGCGGACGATATGGAACTGATGGACTGGTTGAACAATTATATATTTCCCGCCGAGGCCAGAAATGTTGATCCGGAACTGGCCTGCTGGGGGAGTATGCTTGCATGCGCTGAAATGATAAAATCGGGGACGACGACCTTCTGTGACATGTACCTGTTCGAAGACGAAACCGCCCAGGTCGCCCACCAGGCCGGAATGAGATGTCTCCTTGGAGAAGGACTCTTTGATTTTCCCTCGCCAAACGCAAAAACCCCCAAGGAAGGGCTTGCATACACGCGTATGCTCATCGAAAAGTGGGCCGACGACCCCCTTGTCAACATCATGGTTGAACCACACTCACTGTACACATGTTCTCCCCAGCTTATTAAAGACGCCAAGGCTCTGGCCAACCAATACAACGTCCCCTTCGCAACTCATTTTCTTGAAAATAAGATGGAAGCAAAACAGTTGAAGGAAAAATTCGGTAAAAGGGCAACCGCATTTTTAAGGGATATCGGTTGTCTTGATGAGCGTTTTTTTGCCTTCCACGGTGTCTGTATGGATGAAGAAGACATAAAGATCTTCGCCGACCACGGCTGCAAGGTAGTTCATAATCCCGAAAGCAATATGAAGCTGGCTTCCGGGGTCGCCCCCATATCAAGCATGCTGGAACATGGCATCACTGTCGGGCTGGGAACCGACGGCTGCGCCAGTAACAATAACCTCGACATGTTCGGTGAGATGGGCACGGCCGCAAAGCTTGAAAAGACCGAAATGCTCGACCCCACAGTGATGTCCGCGAAAACAGTAACACGGATGGCCACTCGAAACGGCGCCCGGGTGCTGGGGATGGGAGATATCACAGGGTCATTGAAGACAGGCATGAAGGCGGATATTATAATTATCGATCTGAACAAACCTCACCTTACCCCGATGTATGATGAATATTCTCACATCGTCTATGCCGCGGGAGGATCAGACGTGGAGACTGTGATTATAAACGGCAGGATAGTGATGGAAAACCGCAGGCTTCTTACAATCAACGAGGATGAAGCCATGGAGAGGGTGAGGAAGATAGCGGAAAGAATTAAAGGAAGCCTGGAGACATAACCCTTAAACCCTTCTTTATGCGAAAATTTGTTATAAACTATTGACACAACAACCGCTCCTATAATAGGGATGTGCTTGTCGGATAAATATCTGAAATAGCGGGTGGGACAACTTCAGTCTCCACCCATACAGAAAAACACTGGATAGTATTTGATACCTGAGCAATTATCGAAAACAAATCATACAGGAGGAAAGCATGGAAATAAGGAAAGTATGTGTTTTGGGTGCGGGTCTGATGGGCAGCGGCATCGCCCAGGTCTGCGCGCAGGCTGGTTATGATGTCTCCATGAGGGACATAGAACAGCGTTTTATTGACGGCGGTATGGACACAATAAGAAAGACCCTCGGCCGCGACGTGTCGAAGGGGAAAAAGACACAGGAAGAGGTGGATACCATTATCGGGAGGCTTAACCCCACCTTGGACATGAAAGAAGCTGCCTGTGACGCCGATATAGTGGTCGAAGTGATTATAGAGGTAATGGATGTAAAAAAGAAGGTGTACGACGAGCTGGAAGAGATAGTGCCGGACCATTGCCTCTTTTTCACCAATACATCCGGTCTCAGCATCACGGAAATGGCATCCATTACAAAAAGACCGGATAAATTCATAGGCACCCATTTCTTCAATCCCGTGCCGGTCATGCGTCTTCTGGAAATCATAAACGGCTATGAAACATCCAAAGAAACACTGGAGATCGCGAAAGACTGGGGTGGAAAGATCGGCAAGGAAATCATCGTCGTAAAGGAAGCGCCGGCCTTTGCTGTAAACAGGATACTGTGTACCATGCTGAACGAGGCGTTCTACACACTGGGAGAAGGAATCGCAAGCGCGGAAGACATAGACAAGGGAATGGTATTGGGATGCAACCACCCGATCGGACCTCTGGCGCTCTCCGATCTTGTCGGCCTGGACACACTTCTACATGTAGTAGAAGGGCTCCACGAAGAGCTGGGTGACAAATACAGGCCTGCACCCATATTAAAACAACTGGTAAGGGCAAAGCGATACGGCAGAAAAACAGGCAAAGGAGTGTATGATTACAGCTGAAAACAAATAATCGGGGACAGGTTTAAACCTGTCCCCACTGGTCTATTATTGACAAGATTCCACCAAAGCAATATATAGAAGTTTCTAAAGTGGTATCTACAAAATCTGCACGCACCGCGGCAGTGGGGATGTGTTCGGCATCTCTGCCATGCGCATAGTGGTGTGCGACAAACACGAGGAGGAAAGAATGGACTTTGAACTGCCCGAAGAAATGAAGATGTTACAGGATATGGCCTACAAGTTCGCTCAGGCGGAAATAGCGCCCATCGCGGAGGAATGCGACAGGGAAGAAAAGTATACACCGGAGCTTCGGAAA
>JAFDAS010000173.1 GCA_019313695.1 Deltaproteobacteria bacterium | reverse complement strand
AAGCGTACAAAGGTTGAGATCTAAAGATGTAGTGACCATAAATCTGGCCGCTCAGCCCCAACCGCCCGATATCACTACGGTTGTGTCCGGAATGGGGTTAAACTTGGGTTAAATGCCGGCATTATCCGATACGGGTTCGCGTCCGGGAGCCATGATGCCGCGGCGTTCAAGCAGGGAACCTTCGAGTCGATACAATTCGATGAGGGACTTGAGATAATTTGCTATTGCCTGAGTTTCGGTGATCCGGCTTGACAAGAGATCGCGCTGGGCCTGGGCAACAAGCAGTGTTGTCGATTTGCCAACGCGGAACTTTTCCGTTTCAATGCGTGCCTTTTCCTTCTGGAAAGTCCGGGTAGCTGCCGTGGCGGAAATTTGTTCTTTTGCCCGGTTTGCCTCGATGTAGGCTGAACGGACGTCCACCTGGACGAGTTGAACAAGATTCTTCATGGCTTCTTCGGCCTGCTTTCGGCTGAGAAGCGATTTCCGGTGTCTGGCCCGTGCCTTGCGGTTTATGAACGGATATTCCAGCGAGACGCCAGCCAGGATATCATAAGTATTCCCGTCAATATCTCTGGCGGAGCTCCCGAAGGAACCGGCGTATCCCGTTTTTCCCAGATTTATGAAGAAGTCCATTTTGGGAAGAAGCCCGTTTTTCGTCTTTACTATTTCAAGATCACCCATCTGTATCTGCAGCCGGGCTTGATTAAGGTCCTGTCTCATACGCAGGGCAACCCCGACATGTGATTCTATGTCGTCAAGCTTTACGTTCGGAACTTTGGGCTCATGAAGAAGGATAACTTCCCTCTGCCACAGGTTTGTATCGGGTGGATTGAGCAGTCTCAAAATTTGCAGGCTGGTCTTCTCAAGATTGCTGCGGGCATTAATCAGGCCCTCACGCCGCAGCGCTATTTCCGCCTCGGCCGCGGCGAGTTCCGACTCGGCCAGGACTCCGATCCTGATCATTTCCCCCGTTTCATTTTTTTGCTGTTCTGCCAGCTTGAGCGAGTCAAGAAAGATTTTAATCTGCCGCTGCGTGAGGGCATAGTCCCAGTATGTTTCTTCTACCTGCGCAACCAGGGCCTCGGCAAAACCGCGCAGCTCATACGCCGACACTCGCGTACCCAGCCTTGCCTGGCGGAGTCTGGCGAGATTATAATTCAGACCGGCCCCTCTGAGGAGCGCCTGGGTAATACTGAGTCCCACGCGTGACGCGTACAGGTCATCGCTGTAAAGGTTGGACCATGACTGGTCTGTTGACATGTCAATGCCGATATCCGTTCCTGTGGGGAGATATTCGGACACACCGAGGTTGGCGTTGATTTCATTGTTCAGGCCTGCGCCGGTTGACCCCGACGGTTTCTCGCTTTTTTTACGAAATTGGGAATATCCGCCCGTAAGGATCGGATCGAACACTGACCGCTCCTCTTCTTCCGCTGTGCGGAGGATGGCTGGATTGAGTTTTTCTACTTTCAGGGCGCGATTATTCTCCAGGGCCATCAGGATGGCGCCCTGTACCGTCACGGTTAGCGGACCTTCAGGTTTGACCGTGGGTGTCGCTTTGTGGTCTCCCGGTGGAGTGAGTTCCCTCTCCGTATTGGTCGAAAATGACGATACCGTACGGGGGCCGATGTGATCTTCAACGGAACCGTTGTCCATGGAGATACAGGATGCGAGGACAATGCATCCTACGACCGTGATAAAAGCCGTTACGAGATTTTGTGTTGTTTTTTTCTTTGTCATTTTTTGTCTTCCGCAAGTAGTCTTTTGGTGTCCTTTTTCCGGACCAGCTTTGTATCGAAAAACAGGTAGACTGTCGGGACGATCAGCAGCGTAATCAGAGTTGAACTCAGCAGTCCACCGATAACCGCCCGTGCCAGAGGAGCCTGAACCTCTCCGCCCTCGCCGAACCCAATGGCCAGTGGAACCATGGCAAGGATAGTTGTCATGGCGGTCATCAGTATGGGGCGCAGCCGTCTGCACCCGCCCTCTTCAATGGCCTCCCGCAGGGGCATCCCGTCGCGGCGACGGAGCACGTTGATATGATCCACCAGGAGAATGGCGTTGTTCACCACTATTCCTCCGAGCATGATACAGCCGATGAACGACTGAACGTTAAAGGTGGTGTTGGTTACGAAGAGCATGAGAATGACCCCGATGGCGGCAAAGGGTACGGAGAACATAACCACGATGGGATAGCGAATGGATTCGTAGAGGGACGCCATAACCATATACACCAGCAGCAGGGCAAGAATCAGGCTCAGCAGGAGTTCTCCGAAGGCTTTTTGCTGCTCTTCGTAGTCGCCTCCGAAGGCGATAGTGAAATTGCGGGGTACGGCAACTGACCTGAGTCGCGAACGGATATCGTTCAATATGGAGCCCATATCTCGTCCGCTGATATTGACAGAAACCGTTACAAGCCGTTCCTGGTCTTTGCGCTCGATGCGGACCGGCCCCGTTTTCTGCCGGGTGCTGACAACATTCCGAAGAACTACAGGCTCGCCGCCTGCATTGATCAACGTCATGTCCATAATTTCTCTGATGTCCATCTTTTCCGCATCCTTGATTTTGACGCGGATATCGTACTCATCGCCGGTTTCGCGGTAGCTTCCCGCTTTGGTGCCGGAGATGACAGTCTGAAGTATGTTGGCAATTTGAGAAACTGTCAGGCTCATGTCGGCAGCCTTCTGCCTGTCAACAAGGACAATCTCCTCGGGATTTCCCGATTTTCTGCTCACCTCGGCATCGGTGACACCCTCGACGCCTTCAACAATACTCAGGACCCGCTGTGCGAGAGAATCGGCCATCTCCAGATCGTAGCCGCGTATCTCGACCTGGATCTTTTCCGTTCCCCCGGAAAGCATCCGCAGGAGAAAAAGTCCCTGACCGGCACGGGTGCGAATTGTCACGCCGGGGATATTACTCAACTTCCGGCGAAGATCGGAGGCGATCTGCTCACTCGATCGGGACCGTTCCGTTCTGGGCACCAGGGCGATCCGCATTCGACCGGAATGAGATCCCTGGGATCGCCAGCTCGACCCCCCTATGCTCGCTACCACATTTTTCACTTCAGGAACCTCAGACTTGACGATGGCTTCGATCCGTTTGAATTTTTCGCCCATCAATTCCAGCCTCGTTCCCACTTCCATTTCAGCGTTGATCCGCACCTCACCTTCATCGGTCGCCGGCATGAATTCCACGCCGACAAGAGGAATCAGGGTCACCCATTCAAGGTGAGGTCAAGTAAAAAATACACCTCTCCATTACAAAAATAGATCTTCTTTTTTGCTTGTCCATCAAGTGGGCATTTCGGCACAGCTTCGCTTTATCCTTCCGTTCACACCCGTTACTTCAATCTTATCGGTTCGCGATCAATGTATTTCTGATACGCACCAGTCACCCATCGGGATCAAGGCTGTTATATTATTGTATCAGCCCCTGGTCCATTTCTGGACCCCAGAAAACCATCGGTTCCATGCCGTGTCCAATTGTTATGTCACAGATCTTATGGTTGTTAACCAACCCCGTGAAAGCTCACGACATGGGCGAATCAGATAGAATAAA
>JAFDAS010000172.1 GCA_019313695.1 Deltaproteobacteria bacterium | reverse complement strand
TTCAAAACATACGCGCCACTTTAAGGAATAAGATTGGATTAAAACAGGGGTTGAAGGGCGTATGCTGCCCAAACACTATTCCCACTCAATGGTGCTGGGCGGTTTGGAACTGATGTCATAGACTACGCGATTAACGCCTCTTACTTCATTAATAATGCGGTTGGAGATTCTGCCGAGCAGAGAGTGAGGGAGTCTGGCCCAGTCTGCGGTCATGGCATCGGCGCTGGTTACCGCACGAATGGCTGCAATGTATTCGTAAGTCCTCTGGTCTCCCATAATCCCCACGCTTTTCAGTGGAAGGAGTACCGCAAAGGACTGCCAGAGCTTCCTGTACAGGCCACTTTTCCTGATTTCTTCAAGGAGAATGGCGTCCGCGTTCCGCAAGATGGAAAGCCTTGCCTGGGTAACATCACTGATAATTCGAATGGCCAGACCCGGACCTGGGAAGGGTTGTCTCCAGACAAGATCTTCTGTAAGTCCGAGTTCTTTTCCGAGAACACGCACTTCATCTTTGAAAAGATGTTTGAGCGGTTCAATGAGTTTGAGCTTCATATCCTTTGGGAGCCCACCCACATTATGGTGAGATTTGATTACCGCGCTGGGGCCTCCGTAGGCCGACTTTGACTCGATGATATCCGGATAAAGAGTTCCCTGAGCAAGAAATTTCACACCCCGGAGCTTGCGTGCCTCTTTTTCAAAGACTTCTATAAACGTGCGTCCGATAATCTTCCGCTTCTTTTCAGGGTCAACAACCCCCTTTAATCGATTCAGAAACGCCCTCTTGGCGCTGACAAATTTTAGATTCATCTTGAAACGCTTCTTAAAGAGCAACTTGACCTGCTCTGCCTCATCTTGCCTCAAAAGGCCGTTATCGACAAAGACGCAAGTCAATTGCTTGCCGATAGCCCGATGGAGAAGAAGCGCTGTCACCGAGGAATCAACACCTCCACTCAAGCCCAGGATCACTTTCTTATCTCCGACCAGGTGCTTTACCTCCTTGATCGATTCTTTGATGAAAGATTTCATCGTCCAGGTCTTCTTGCACTTGCAGGTAGCGAACAGAAAGTTCTTTAACATCCTTTTCCCCTTAGGCGTATGATCAACTTCAGGATGGAATTGTAATCCGTAGAACTTTTTCGCGGGATTTTCCATGGCTGCCACATTGGTGCTGGCGGTTGATGCCGTCACCCGAAAACCCTTGGGCAGGCTGCCGACCGTGTCTCCATGGCTCATCCAGCTCTTTGTCTTTTTCTCGATTCCGGAAAAAATACCCGCAGCATTTTTTATTCGGAGTTCGGCAAGACCGTATTCCCTCTTTTCCGCCTTCTTTACTTTGCCACCCAAGGCATCCGCCATGTACTGCATCCCGTAACAAATACCGAGAATTGGAATGCCCAGGTCAAAGATTCCAAGATCCACCCGCGGACTCTTTTTTTCATAAATGCTTGCAGGACCTCCGGATAAGATAATCCCCTCAGGAGCCATCGCTTTGATCTCGGCAGTGCTGATCTGAGGAGGTTCAATCCGGCAGTAGATACGATGCTCACGCACCCGCCTGGCAATGAGCTGGTTGTACTGGGAACCAAAGTCAATTATTAAAATCATGTTTATTTCCTCAAATATAATTTTGAGTTTTAAATTTTGGTTCTTCTCCAATTTAGTTGGAGAAAAGGGTCCACCTGCTCAATTAGAGATAATCCACTTATTTTGCCTTAATTTTAACTACAGCTAATCGGGAGAACCTATTACCATCTCATACGAACTTTCACGTCCTGAGCGTGCAGAGCTTCTTTGATTTGCTTTATCGTATATGTGCCATTGTGAACTATCGAGGCAACAAGGGCGGCATCGGCTTTGCCTTTTGTCAGAACATCGTAGATATGGTCTATGTTTCCGGCGCCACCGGAAGCGATGACCGGAATATTCACATTTTCAGATATGAGTGAAGTCAAGGTCATTTCGTAACCCTCCTGAGTGCCGTCCGCATCAATAGCATTAAGGCAGATTTCTCCTGCCCCCATGTTTTCCGCCTGCTTTGCCCACTCAAAGGCATCGATGCCCGTATAAGTCCTGCCTCCGTGAATGACAATTTCGTATCCTGACGGAATCTTGCGAGAAGTCTCCACCTTTTTGACATCCATCCCTAACACAATGCACTGGCTTCCGAAGACCCGTGCGCCATCTGCAATGATTTCAGGATTTCCGACAGCCGCGGTGTTCACACTCACTTTTTCCGCGCCGGCGAGAAGCACACTGCGCATATTTTCAATAGTTCTGATCCCTCCACCCACGGAAAATGGTATGAAAATCTCTTCAGCTACACGGCGTACCACATCTATCATAATGTCCCTGTGGTCGCTTGAAGCGGTTATGTCGTAAAAGACAATCTCGTCAGCCCCTTCCTCATAATAGAAACGAGCCATCTCCACAGGGTCGCCGATATCGATATTGCCTTGAAACTTTACACCCTTGGTGGTTTTGCCGTTTCTCACATCAAGACAGGGTATGATTCTTTTACTCAGCATAGCGGCCATCCCAGGTGCAAAAATTTTCCAAAAGCCTCAGCCCTGCTTTGCCGCTCTTTTCAGGATGAAACTGTACTGCAATCAAATTATTATAACCGATTACAGAGGCAAACTCTATACCGTAGCAAGTCGTCCCAAACACATATTTATCCGATGCAGGCAGAGGATAATACGCGTGAACAAAATAAAACTCATCTTCCGGCGCGATACCTTCCAGTACCGGATGCTCTTTCCGCGGATTTACGCTGTTCCAGCCCATATGGGGTATTTTGAGCCGATCCTTTTCTTCAGAAAAAAGCGGTTGAGGAAACGATTCAACCGTTCCCTCGATAATCCCTAAACACTCGGCTTCATTCTCATGGCTTCTTTCAAGGACAATCTGGGCGCCAAGACAGATCCCAAGAATCGGCTTGCCGGCATTAAGTTCATGCCTCAACACTTCATCCAACCCCAGGTCCTTTAGCTCGGACATGGCCTTGCCGGCTGCCCCTACACCCGGAAAGATGATCCTTTCGCAGCTCAAGATTTCTTCCCGGCGTTGAGTAATCAGGCACTCATAGCCCAATTTTTTCAGGGCACGTTCCACACTGCTCAGGTTGCCGGCCTTATAATCAATAATTGCAATCATTGTAGTAACTATTCTGCCACAAAGGCACCAAGACACCAAGATTATAATATAATTCTCTTTTGCTGATCTCTGGCCTCCGACCTCTGACTTCTGAGGTTATATCCTTTCCAGGCAGTCCTTTGACAGACTTTCATCAAACTCTACAGGATAGCATCCATCAAAACATGCCTTGCAGAAGTTATTCTCAGGGTTATTCATGCCGGTTGATTCAAGAAGACCGTCAATACTGATATAATGAAGAGAATCCAGTTCCAGCAGACCACAAAGCTCTTCAACAGATTTATTTGCCGCTATCAACTCACCTCTCGTTGAAAAATCTATACCATAATGACATGGAAAGCGATGTGGAGGGGAGCTGACACGCATATGCACCCGCTTTACGCCGAGCTCACGCAGAGCTTTTACCCTTGTCTTAACCGTG
>JAFDAS010000171.1 GCA_019313695.1 Deltaproteobacteria bacterium | reverse complement strand
GATCCCGGCCCTCGATCTTCCATTCCCACCCTTGTTGATGCGCTAAAAAGGCAGGGGATCAAGAAAATAGATTACATCCTCCTGACCCATATCCATATTGATCATGCAGGTGGCGCCGGACTTTTGCTGAAGCATTACCCGGATGCACAAGTCATCTGCCATCCTGATGGAATTCGCCATATGGTTAACCCTGCCAGGCTATGGGAGGGATCCAGAAAAACGCTTGGTAAGATAGCGGAGATGTACGGAGAAATCGCACCCATTCCTGAAAAAAATATTGGATACCGGGACCACATCGAGGCCGGAAAAATCATCATAGATGCGATCAAAACACCCGGTCATGCGTCCCATCACCTCTGCTATCGTGCCGGTGATATTCTTTTTACCGGGGATGCTATAGGGGTGACCTGTCCATTGAAAAATGGCTTTTATCTCAGAATAGCCACACCACCCGTATTCATATACGAGACTTACAGGGATTCCCTGAAGAAGGTTGCCTCTCTTGGTGTTTCTCATATATGCTTTGCCCACTACGGTTCCAGACATGATGCGAAAAATGTATTTGATACAGCCCTCAGTCAAGTGGATAACTGGCTTGCCACAGTAAAAAAACATTGCTGTCTGGGCAACGAGCTGTCCGATGAATATATCTTTGGTGAACTGCTGAAAAACGATCAAGGAATGGCTTATTATCATGCCCTTCCCCGGGATGTGCAAAACCGGGAAAAATACCTCGCTCTTAACAGTATCAGGGGAATGAAGGATTATCTGAGGAAAAAGGAGGATAAGAAACAGCATTAGGCAAATTTGTACACTATAATATTGGGAGGAAGAATAACACCATGTCAGAACATCCGGATATAGAAAAATGGAAAGAACTCGCAGGAAAGAGTTTGAAAGGAAAGCCGGTTGAATCCCTGAACTGGATGACCCCGGAGGGGATACAGGTAAAACCCCTGTATACGGCCGAAGACCTTGAGGCGCTGGAGTGCGTCAACACACTCCCGGGACTTCCGCCTTATGTGAGGGGGCCGCAGGCCACCATGTATGCACAGAGACCATGGACGATCCGGCAGTATGCCGGCTTTTCCACGGCGAAGGAATCGAATGAGTTTTACCGGAGAAATCTTGCCGCCGGTCAGAAGGGGCTTTCGGTGGCCTTCGATCTTGCGACCCACAGGGGCTACGACTCCGATCATCCCAGGGTGGTCGGCGATATCGGAAAGGCCGGTGTCGCAATAGATTCCGTGGAGGATATGAAGGTCCTCTTCGATCAGATTCCGCTGGATCAGATGTCGGTCTCCATGACTATGAACGGCGCCGTTCTTCCCTGCCTCGCCGGGTATATCGTTGCGGCGGAGGAACAGGGGGTGACGCGGGACAAGCTTTCGGGGACCATACAGAACGATATCCTCAAGGAATACCTCACGAGAAATACGTACATATACCCTCCGGGCCCTTCCATGAGGATCGTTTCGGATATTATCTGGTACTGCTCGAAAAATATGCCCCGGTACAATACCGTCAGCATCAGCGGTTATCACATAATGGAGGCCGGAGCGAACTCCGTGCTTCAGACCGCGTTTACCCTGGCCGACGGAGTTCAATATGTGAGGGCCGCCCTCGACGCGGGGCTTGATATCGACGCATTCGCGCCGCGACTCTCATTTTTCTTCGGGATCGGGATGAACTTCTTCATGGAGATTGCCATGCTGAGGGCCGCCCGGTTTCTCTGGCATGATCTGATCAGCCGGTTCAACCCTCAGAACCCGAAATCCGCTATACTCAGAACCCATTGCCAGACCTCAGGATGGAGTCTGACGGAGCAGGATCCATACAACAACATTGTGCGCACCACCATTGAATGTATGGCTGCAACTCTGGGTGGAACCCAGTCTCTCCATACCAATTCATTCGATGAGGCAGTGGCCACGCCCTCGGATTTTTCCGCCAGGATCGCGAGGAACACCCAGATCATTGTTCAGGAAGAATCCCAGATATGTCATGTTATTGATCCACTGGGCGGCTCCTATTATGTCGAGGCCCTGACAGCCGGGATTATCCGGGAGGCGAGAAAGATTATTGATGAGGTCGAAGAACTGGGCGGCATGGCCAGGGCCATCGAAACCGGGATGCCGAAGATGCGGATAGAGGAATCGGCGGCTAGGAAGCAGGCCAGGATAGACCAGGGACTGGATGTGATTGTGGGTGTTAACAAGTATCGGATAGAGGAAGAGCCCCTTGATGATATTCGTGAAGTATCGGAGGCTGTTCGGGATGAGCAGGTCGCGAGATTAAAAGAGCTAAAGGCAAAAAGAGACCCTGTCACTGTGCGGAAGGCCCTGGAGTCTCTGACAAACTGCGCCAAATCCGGGGGGAACCTTCTGGAAGCGGCGATATCCGCCACACGGGCCAGGGCGACGCTCGGAGAGATCTCAGATGCCATAGAGAAGGTCTTCGGACGGTATACGGCAACCACCCAGTGTATATCCGGAGCCTATGCTTCTGAGTATTCCGACAGTGAGATATTCGCCGCTGTAAAGAAGAGAACGAGTAATTTTATGGAACGGGAAGGGAGACGGCCGCGGATGCTGGTTGTCAAGATGGGGCAGGACGGTCACGACCGCGGGAGCAAGGTGATCGCCACGGCCTATGCGGATCTTGGGTTTGACGTGGATATCGGTCCCATGTTCCAGACTCCCGGGGAGGCGGCCAGGATGGCGGTGGAAAACGATGTTCATGTCGTCGGCGTCTCAAGTCTGGCTGCCGGTCACAAGACCCTTATTCCCCAGCTCCTGGAAAGCCTCAAGAAAGAGGGCGGAGAAGATATCAAGGTGGTTGCCGGTGGGGTAATTCCCCGCAGCGATTATGATTTTCTCTATGATGCGGGTGTGGCGGCGATATTCGGTCCGGGGACGCCCATTCTCGATTCCGCAAACAGGACGCTCAACATCTTGGAGCAGGGAGAAGCATGATATCAGGCGATATCCAGCCTTATATAGAAGGTGTGCTCAGACACGACAGGCGTATAATCTCCAGGGCCATTACACTGATTGAAAGCACGCTTCCGGCTCATAAGAAGGCAGCGCGGGTTGTTATCGATCAGCTGCTTTCTCACACGGGAAAGGCGATACGCCTCGGGATAACAGGGGTGCCGGGTGCCGGGAAAAGCACTTTTATAGAGGCCCTCGGCATGATGCTGGTGAAAAAGGGATACAGTGTGGCCGTTCTTGCCGTCGATCCGAGCAGCGTGAGAAGCGGGGGAAGCATTTTAGCGGACAAGACCCGAATGGAAAAACTTTCCGTCGATGAGAATGCCTTTATCCGGCCTTCTCCCTCGGGAGGTACCCTCGGGGGCGTTGCAAGCAAGACCAGAGAAACCATGCTTGTGTGCGAGGCCGCCGGGTTTGATGTGGTGATTGTTGAAACCCTGGGCTCCGGTCAATCTGAGGTTGCGGTGGCTTCTATGGTTGATTTTTTCCTGATGCTGATGATATCCGGGGCGGGAGATGAGCTTCAGGGAATGAAAAAGGGCGTTCTGGAACTGGCTGATGCCATTGCCGTCAACAAGGCGGACGGC
>JAFDAS010000170.1 GCA_019313695.1 Deltaproteobacteria bacterium | reverse complement strand
ATGAGATTTTCGGTCCCCTACCCAACCAAATGGCGGAATTTATCTGGAACGGTCTGGATCATCTGGGAAGGCAGGTGAGGGATTCAGCAAATGCGAGTGTGAGAGTGGGCTTTGTGTACGATGGGGTATATTACATTCCAGGGGATTTTACGCAATCCTTTGGTCTGGCAGGCAGCCGTGTGACCGGAATTCCTGCTCGGCAGGAGTTCACCTACTGGAAGGTCAATAATATAGCTCTTAAGCCAATGGCCAAAAGGATAGGCCTTATCGCAGATGGCTGGACCGTGTCTATTCACCATCAACTTAGTCCAATTGATCCGTCCACCCTTCAAAAGGGAGACGGGACCACAGTGAAGAATAAGGTCAGCATTATTAAGACCGTGGCCGGAAATGGTACTGATGGTTTCAGCGGAGACGGGGGCCCTGCCACAGAAGCACAGCTTGATTCGCCGACCAGTGTGACGGTGGATTCGTCAGGAAATCTCTTTATTGCAGATTCGGATAACTTTCGCATCCGTAAAGTGGACCCCAGTGGCATCATTACCACCGTAGCCGGCAATGGTACTTATGGTTATAGCGGAGACGGGGGACCTGCTACAGAAGCACAGCTTAGTTGGACGTATGGCGTGGCTGTGGATGCCTCGGGTAATATGTATATCGTGGATACCTATAACCAGTGCATCCGCAAGGTGGATGCGAGCGGTATCATTACCACTGTGGCCGGCGATGGAATTTCTGGTTACAACGGAGACGGGATCCCTGCGACAGGGGCCAGCCTGAACTATCCGTATAGCGTGGCAGTTGATACCTGGGGTAACCTCTATATTGATGATATGGGAAACTACCGCATCCGTAAAGTAGATCCCAGCGGCATCATCACTACGGTGGCCGGGGATAGGTATGGATGCGACGGAGACGGAGGTCCTGCCATGGGAGCCGGCCTCAAGATGCCGCGTGGGATAACAGTTGACGCCTGGGGCAACCTCTATGTAGTAGATCGACGGTGTGGCCAGATTCGCAAGGTGGATACGAGCGGCATCATTACCACTGTGGCCGGTAGCGGTGTTTACGGTGGCAGTGGTGATGGGGGCCCTGCAACAGAAGCAAGTCTGAGCTTTCTTGAAAGCGTGGCAGTGGACCCTTCTGGGAACGTCTATATTACGCAGGGCCGGAGTGTTGGTAGAGTGGCGCCTCCCTTTGTCCTTATGGGTACAATGACCCTGGAAGATATTCTCTTTGCCGAGGAGAGCCGGGGGTATATCATGTCCGGTGCCGGCAGTCATAAATTCACCGTAGACCTGGACAGAGGCACGATCATATACGAATTCGGCTATGACCAGAATAACAACCTGGTCTCTATCACCGACCGCTTCAGCAACAAGGTCAGCATAGAAAGGGAGCCAAATGGTGTGCCCACGGCTATCATTTCGCCCAATGGCATCACAACGCGTCTGACCGTAGATGCCAATAACCAGCTTACCCGAATCATTTATCCGGACGGTAATTTTTTCGGCTTTGAATACACTTCAGGCGGCCTGATGACTGCCGAGATAGATCCGGAGGGCAACCGTTTTGAGCACCAGTACGATTCTATTGGAAGGCTGACAAATACAACGGACGATGAAGGAGGGCACTGGCACTATTCCAGACTGGAATATGAAAATGGTGATGTTCTTGGTGAAGTACTTTCAGCAGAAGGTTCCCTTACCTCTCATGTAGACCACACCTATTCTACCGGCGCCTACACTTCGACTATCATAGATCCCACAGGTGCCGAGACTGGTCTTTAACCGTTCGGCAGATGGATTGACTGTGAACAAGTCCCTTGCCTGCGGTATAGAGCTTGGGTTTAAATATGGGGTAGATCAGGAATATGCGTTCAAATACATAAAGGAAATGTTAGAGAGCACACCATCGGGTTTGGAAAAGGTGACGCTCAGGCAAAAGAGCTATGAGGATAGGGATTCAGATGACATCCAGGACCGGATCACGGAAAAACTCACCGTCAATGGCAAGGCCACAGCCCTTGTGACCGACACCCTCCAGGACACAAAGAGTGTGACATCGCCCGAAGGGAGGACTGTGACTGCCTCTTATGATCCGGATACCCTGGTGACCACAAGCCTTACTGTCCCGGGTCTTTATGGGACAAACTACGAGTATAATACCAGCGGGAGGTTGACCTCCATCACAAATAACACGAGAGAGACATCCTTTACCTACAATGGCCAGGGGTTTCTCTGGTCCGTCACGGATCCAAAAGGTTACACAACCTCATACATCTACGATCCTGTGGGCCGGGTGACAGAAATCAGCCGCCCGGATGGCTCATCTGTGAGATTCAACTATGACAAAAACGGGAATATGACGGTTTTGACCAATCCATTGACCGTCGACCACGGATTTAGTTATAATAAGGTCAATCTGAACAGTTCCTACCAGACACCTCTAAGCGGCACTTATAGCTATGTGTATGACAAGGATCGCCGCTTGATCCAGACCAATTTCCCTTCTGGGTACCAGATCAACCAGGTCTATGAAAAGACCCGGCTCTTGCAAATACAGACCCCTGAGGGCAACATCGATTTCACCTATCTTTGCGGCGCAAAGGTGGACTCAATATCGAAGGGGACTGAATCTATAGCGTATGAATACGACGGTTCTCTGATAACATGCGAGACTTTAAGCGGAACTCTGAATCAATCCCTGTCCTATGACTATAACAATGACTTCAACCTTACGAGCTTCACCTATGCAGGCGGCACTGCAAGTTATGCTTATGATAATGATGGATTGTTAACCGGATCTGGAAGCTTTACTATTTCACGCAATGCAGGAAACGGTCTGCCTGAAGCTGTCACAGACGGGACTTTGAGCCTGAACCGCACCTTCAACGGCTACGGTGAAGTGGATGGTCAGGATTTTGCCATCGGCGCCGGCAGCCTCAACTCATGGAACTTGACCCGTGATAATGATGGCAGCAGGATAGCCGCAAAGACCGAGACCGTTGCCGGCGTCACCTCCAATTACGCCTACACATATGACCCCATGGGACGGCTGTTGACGGTTACCAAGAACGGTATTTTAGTGGAGGAATACCGGTATGACCTCAACGGCACACGCACCTACGAGATGAATACCCTAAGGGATATTTCCGGAAGAAACCTTACATATTCTGATGAGGATCATCTCTTGTCTGTCGGATCTGTAGAGTATTCTTATGACTTGGACGGCTTTCTAACCACCAAGACAGATGGTGCCAACCTCACCATCTATAACTACTCTTCTCGTGGAGAGCTTCTAAATGTAAACTTGCCAGATGGTCGTATTATCGAATATGTCCATGACCCCCTTGGCAGGAGGATAGCCAAGAAGGTGGGTGGTGTTATGGTGGAGAAATACCTGTGGCAGGGACTGACCCGGTTGCTTGCTGTGTATGACGGCTCAAACAACCTCGTCATGAGGTTTCAGTACGCAGACGGCCGCATGCCTTATGCCATGACCCGAAGCAGTTCCAGCTACTACTACGGCGTCCTGAATGTTCTGCGCACTTGTCCGGCAATTCATTTTCCGCATAAATAGCTTGCATTGAACCTATT
>JAFDAS010000169.1 GCA_019313695.1 Deltaproteobacteria bacterium | reverse complement strand
CAACCCGATCCTTGTCCAACCCTTTCTCCCGGATGATCGCATCGAAGGCCTCTGTGTTAGAGGGAGGGGTCTGCGAGTCGTCATCTGTTAGACCTGGGCCGGCGCCCATCCCCCTTGCCAGGAAATGATTGATACCCATTTTGCCCATCTCAGAATCATTATCATACTCAACAGCCTGCATGAATTCAATAGAGGCGGGTACCATCTTACTCGAGTGTTTTATGACGGTTTTGAGATTCATATCCTCAGGCCACTTGAGCCAGGGGGAATCTTTCTTTTTGTACTTGACATCCGCCTGGTAGGCCTGGGATACGTCCCGGCGTTTATGTATGTCGTAAATTGGCATAAACTCAGGGTGTTTTGTCCCGTCTTTCAGTGTCCATACACAGTACGCCCCAATAATTTCACCCGGCCCCTCTTTCTGATAAGCGGGAAGCATGTACCACGGTCGATGCTTGATGTCCGGATTCATCCCGAAACTAATATCAAATTCATCGTTCTGATACACGTTGTAGCCTATAATATCTGAGATAGTGCCCGACCTCCGTGCAAGGTCGATCAAGCCCTGATACCCTACCTGGAACTGGCACTCCAAAACCTTTTGCCACTTGCCACCTATCTGCTTATTATTATTGTAGGGTATGAGATAGGCCCTTCCCAGTATGGGTTCGAGCCCGAGAGTTGCACAGCCCATAACAGCGTTAAGGATGCTCTCCTTTGTGCAATCCAAAATCCGCGGGTTTTTGAGAGCACTTGAGAAAACCACCCTCAAAAGACGCTCTACACTCAGCCATTTCGGTAAGGCTTCCTCGAAAGTCTCCATCCTTTTTTTTTCAAAAAGGAATTCTCTAAGTGAGACGGCCTTGTCTCTTACTGTCATACTTGTAGTGGTCATTTTTACTTCCTCCTTTTTTTCAGGTTTCCATTAGCCCAATTCCATTTAGCATTGCAAGAATGGGAACAGAATAGTTTTCTTTCTAAATCTCGTTTTGTAGATAGCGGCATAAGAGTTTCGCAATACAAGCATGGTCTATACCCATAATTGGGGACCTGTCGCAGCCTCCTTGATTTATATTTTCGGCATTCTCTATGATATCCAATCCCATCAGGTCGAATATACAAATTTAAAGGGTCGTCGTAGGTCTTGCATATTGTGCATTTTACCCAATGTGAGTTTCCACATGCTTCATACGCTCGCTTGCGTTTGTGGATAAACCGATGATAATTATCATCCTCGCATAATACTAAGTTTGGATTAACATTTGGCGCTTTCTTCCCGTTTACATGGTGAACCACTGCTTGTTTTGGCAATGGTTTCCCTAACGCTTTTTCTGCTATTACGGTGTGTTCAAATGCGTAACCATTGCTAAATCCACGTGAACATTCCGGGGCCATAATTACCCGCCTTCCCTTAGTAAAGTACATCCCCCCTTTCCAGTTGTGGTTTTTGCTACCCCTCAATCCCCGGGGACTCCCGAAGCCCTGCCTTTACCGCTTCATCAACCTTCTTTTGATCCGGAGAACACAAACTTCGCTCAACCTTAACCGGATCTACAACAACCCCCTTCCACTCCAGCGTAATACTCAAGCTACTGCCGGATTCTGTTCGGGTTTGGACCTTCTCTCCCTTGTCAATAGGGGTTTGGGGTAGCTCCACCCTCTCTACTCCAGCGGCGTCCGCCTCATCATTCAGTTCCTTTTGCCGTTTTTCGGCAAGTTCCCTTTCTTCTTTCTCCTCTTTTCTTTTTCTCAGGAGCTCTTGATAGGCGAAGTCTTTAGTTTTTTTGTTTAGAATTGATACGGCTTCCTCAGCCGGGACGGAGAAAGCCTTTGCAAATGCGATTACCTTCGTCCGAAAGTCGTTGTGCGGCCGCAGTGTTTTATCTTTTAGTCCTGTAATCGCTTTCGACAAGATCCGGGCCTGCCCCATCATGGCGACAGCCTGGGTATTACTTTCCACCCCTACGACCTCAAACCCGATTGCCTGCGTCTTCATTTCCTCAATCTGTTTGCGGTAGGGCTCGAACTCCTTTTTAGCCGCATCGAAATCAAAGGGTTTTAGCTGTACGGCTGCTCGGCTTGGTGGCGGTGGCCCCCCTCTTTTTTTCAAGCCCCCTTCCGACTCCTCTTCCAATGGAAAATTAAAACTCATACGCTTCCCTCCTTTCAAGTGTTTGGACATGCCCTGTAAATTATCTTCCTCTTCACTGCCCTTCGCAGCGTGGCTAACGTCATGTTTTCGAGCAGTATCGGGTGCATGGGCCGATCCCGCCAGAACACCCAGCGTTTTTTATTGAGATGCCCCAACAGTGTTTCGATGTTCTTGATGGCCTTTCCCTTTACGTACTTCCTCTTTTTTCCCCAAGCCATTTTCCATTGACCTCCTTTATGACATAAAGAACCTATGCGCTATTAGGGCACCATAGAACGCCGCCCAGTAGGCGACACGGTTGTCGGTAAAATCGTCGAACTTGGCCATCCTGCCGTCTTCATACAGACGCAGGCTGCCCAATCGATCGATCTCTGGTAGACTGAACCGGGTATCCTTTTTAGCCAGGTTCTCATATCCGGTAAGTTGCGCTCCCCACACTTTCCTGTGCAACTGAACAGGTGTTTTCAAATCCGGCATAATTACCCCGCCTAATTTTTCTGATCGTATAATCAGATCGGGGTGCCCACAATAACCTAACTCCGGATCTTCCAGTTCTTCCTCGACAAGCAGGGGTTCATCCATGTAGGCCTCCAACCACAGCCTGCCACTCGTGACGTATCCCTGGTACTCATCCTTCGGTGAGGGGGTCCATCGACCCAGGGCAATGGCCGCACAGTGAGCATGGACAATGGTTCCCCTTTCGGCTGCCTTCTCTAAGTTCCATGGGGGGATCTGGTCATACCCTGAGTACGGGGATAAGACTTCCGTGACGGACGGGTACTCACTCTGTTTGCTGTACTCTTGAGGCATCGTAGGAACCTTTTACGTTTTGGTGAAAATATTTTCCGATTGACTTTGCTTTCATGAGCGCATCGTGCGCGGCCTTGGGGACCTCGCGGTACTCATACTCTGCGCCCCTGCTGAACCTGATTCTTAGCAGTTCCTTCCCTTCATCATACCCGACATGAGATATCATACTGGATTCGGTGGGTTTTAAAACAATCATTTTGGGCTTCCTCCTTTCCCTCCAACTTCAAGGTTTGATATGTCAATTTTACCGTCCTCGGTGGCGGGTGGGAGAATCGAACTCCCGTCTCTGGCTTATGAGACCAGCGAATTACCTCTTTTCCAACCCGCGTTAAATAGCTACGCTAAAATAACCGGAGGATTCTCCATGCCCTTGGTCTCATATTCCAGCCAGCCCTTTATGTTACGCATAGCCTCCATCTTCCATTGATCTCCATCCGCCTCAAAGAGGGCGCACCCGATATTCCCAACCTCACTTCTCACCCGCAGCACAAACTGGCTTTCCGGTTGATCCACGTCAGGGAAGGTCCGATAAGGGGCCAATGTTATCGGGTTGGGCACGATTTTATTCTCCACATTTGCGGCTCCGGCGTTGACCGTAACCCTTTGGGAGACACCATCGTCTTTCATGGTGGTGACATGCTCATCCTTCACATTACCCACAACTTTCAAGACTTCCGCGAGATCGGTGGTGGGCCTGAATTTCGCCTGAAGCCCGATGATGAATTCTTCCACGGTGAGGTGACGGTTAAATGGGAATTGTGGCATATTATGGGAAACGCGAACATACTCGTGCCGATTCAGATTGATATTAAGTCCGGAATATAGCGAGACCCTGATAGGGCCTTTTATGTGGACAATCAGGTTTTCAGCGCCCCCCAGATCAAAGACCTTTCCTTTTTTGAGGTATTCAACGAGACCTGAGAGGCTGTTCATTTCAATGGGATCGGGGGATGGGAACTGAACAATGTTCAATGGTTTATCGGAATATTCCCAGTCACCCACCTTTTTCATATTCGGGGCGGCCAGGGAAACGATTCTATCTACGAACTCTTTCAGCATAACTTATAACTCCTTTCTGATAGGGTGAACCTTCTCGGTCCCCCCATCAAACAAGCTCTGTTGTGTCGGGATAATTTCTTTGGCCTCAATGACCCCGTCCCGGTCCACATCCATAGCGATTTGCGTTAAGATCGGGCGTCGTTTTGCAACTTTACTGGGCCAGCATTCGATCCCTGTTGCCGACAGGAACCGGTCCTCATCCGGCTTAAACTTCACCCGAAGCGTAATTTCCCGCTCGTCCTTGGCCTCGGTGTTCGGGTCCTGGATATTTATCAGGACATCCTGCAGCACCAAATCGAAGGCTTCAATAGCGGCGCCGTTTTTAATATTGGCCAGGGACAACCCCTCCTTATTACCCATACCGTTCCTCCTTTCACGTTAAGGTTAAACTGGTTTTTGTTCTTATTATGCACTTCTCCATGCGCTTGTCAAGCACTTTTTTTCAGCAGGGCATAAAAAAACCACCGGGCATTGCTGCTGCCAGGTGGTTGTATAAAGAAAATATAAAAATCTTAGTTAGTTGGCTACATCCTTATAGGCCTGAGACCGGAAGCTGTAATTTTGTGCTTGACAAACACCCCGCCATGCATTTACACTGTCACACATGAAAAACAGCCTGAAAAACAAAGACACTTCACATTTTATGCGTGATGCGCGAAAAAAACTGCGACTCACGCAATCTGAGCTGGCTGCAAGGCTCGGTAAGAACAGGGATAATATCGCAAAGTATGAGACCGGGGCAACAAACACCCCCGGGGACGTAATCCTCGGGGTTATGCAGCTCATCGAAAATGATATTCAGGTGTAAGAGACTGTTACCCTATATCTCATAACGGTTTCGTTGTCAATAATATAGTGCCTTAAAGGCACAAAGTCAAGGGAAAAAGGAGGAAGTGGGGTTATGGGAGAAGTCGTCAACGAATTAAAAAGTTAAATCGAGGATATGTGGCGGCCAACGTGATAAAACGTTACGGAGGCGTTACGCTAAGGAGGATAAATCTATGCAGGTTATCTATGAGCCAAGGGGGAACCATCGTAACTCCCCCAGGTGCGGAGATACGGGTTATACACAAAGAGGGTTGACATGGGGGTGCGGGTGTGGTGTGGGTATAGATAAGGTATTGAAATGCTAAACTATCTAAAACTCAAAAATCAAGAGGGGCTCATTAAAGGTCCGGGGTTTGTTCCCGGACGGTTTAGCATCCCTACTACCGCCTTTGATGGGTCCCTCTTTTTTATTGAGGCTACATAGGATAGTATAATGGCAAGACCAGAACGGCAAAACGCAGACTATTTTCCTTTTTATGCTAAAGATGGCCGCACTCTTTTCCTTCTCGAAAGTAAGTATGGGTGCAAAGGAACGGGGTTTTTCACGAATGTTATGAGGTTTCTTACGTTAGAAACTCACCACCATGTGAGTATCCAGGATGAAACTGACAGGATGTATTTTTTCTCGAAGTGCCATTGTGATGAAGAGTCCGGGATGGATATGTTAAACATAATGGCGAAAACCGATAAAATTAACAATAGGTTATGGTCTCTTGGGGTTGTCGCTTCCCAAAATTTATTAGATAGTTTAAGTGATGCATACCGTAATCGAAAAAATGATATAATTACCATGTCTGAAATAACCGAAAAACACGTTACTGACGTAAGAAACGGGGTTTCTGACGTTGGAAACCCACAAGGAGCGGGTGTTTCTGATGCCGAAAAACCACAAAGAAAAGAAAAGAAAAGAAAAGAAAAGAAAAGAAAAGAAAAGAGATTCATCCCCCCAAAGGTTGAAGATGTTATCTTATATTTCACCTCTAAGGGATATACTGAGAAATCGGCACGGAAGGCTTGGGAATATTATAACACTGCCGACTGGCACGATGCAACCGGTAAGAAAGTTAGAAACTGGAAACAAAAGATGATCGCTGTATGGTTTAAAGATGAAAACAAACAAGGATGGGTTAAAAAATCCTCAAGACCCAAGAGCTTCGGGGCCATAATGCAAGAAGAAAACATAGAAGCTGCCAAGGCATTTCTGGAAGAAAGGGAAGACCAATGAATAAGAGAGATTTACCTCGGTTTACGCAGATCATGTTAGGAATGGCGGATAATTTCCGGGATACGATAACAAAGGAAGGAATGACCATGAGGTTTGATATGTTGAGTGGTTATTCCCTTGAACAGGTTGAAACTGCCTCCCGAAAGATCCTAAAATATCGTAAGTATAGCAAGATGCCTCCCATTGCTGAATTTGTAGAAGCGTTAGACGGAGATTCAAAAATGCAAGGCTTAGAAGCATGGGGAGTTGTTATGGGTTGCCTTGGTGGTGGTGGAGATGGTCTATCGGATGAAAAAGTCAATGAGGTGGTTAGGCGTTTGGGTGGTTGGTCATATCTTAAAACTCAGACTTACGATGAGCTTCATTGGCTGGAAAAGAGGTTTATCGAACATTATGAGAGTATGGACGAAAAGCATATACCTGTTTTGATTGAGGGTAAGTTAAATAAATTACTGGATAAAGTGGGGTGCTCAAAAGAAGATAAACCATGAAGATGAGAAAAAGTTATTGGTGTGGAAAATATAAAGTGTGGTGTTCATGGGTGTTGTTGCGAGCGCTCTTTTTTCAAAACAACCAATTTTTGTACGGAGCTATAAGGATTGGGCTCTTCGGAGGCTTAACCTTGAGCCGGTCCCCAGT
>JAFDAS010000168.1 GCA_019313695.1 Deltaproteobacteria bacterium | reverse complement strand
TCTCCACCCCGCCTCGCGACGACGCAGTTACCTTCGGCTACCGGGAGTGGACATCTCCCGAGAGAGGACTTTCACCTCTCAGATCGCGCCTGCTCCCAGGCGCACGGATTCCCGCCTACGCGGGAATGACAGACTTTTTACGAGTCCATCAATATTAAGTGCACCGGGTGTAAGATCATGACCGACGAACATTACATGAAAATGGCACTGAAACTTGCGCGCAGGGGAGATGGGTGGACAAGCCCCAATCCCATGGTGGGCGCTGTTATTGTCAAAGATAATCAAGTGATAGGCTGTGGATATCACAGGAAATATGGAGGCGCGCACGCGGAGATCAACGCGATCAACGACGTGTCCGGATCTGTTGAAGGAGCCACGTTTTACGTTACACTGGAGCCCTGTTCCCACCATGGAAAAACGCCCCCCTGTGTCGACAGAATCATCGAAGCAAATGCATCAAGGGTGGTCATAGGAACCGTTGACCCCAACCCGCTTGTCTCAGGGAAGGGGATCTCTATACTGAATGACCACGGCATAGAAACAGAGGTGGGCGTTCTGGGGGAACAGTGCGAAAGTCTGAATGAAAAATTTTTCAAGTTTATGAGAACCGGAATACCCTTTATCACCCTGAAATACGCCCAGACCCTTGACGGGAGGATAGCTTCATCCACGGGCCATTCCCGGTGGATAAGCTCGGAGCCTTCCCTCAGGTTCGCGCACAGGTTGAGGGGACTGCATGATGCGGTACTGGTCGGGATAGGGACAGTTGCCACGGATAATCCCGACCTTCGGGTTCGCCTGGTCAGGGGGCGGAATCCCCTGAGGATTGTTGTCGATTCCACGCTGAGAATCCCGCCCGGCGCGCGTATTCTCGACAATCAGGATGTCGCGAAGACACTTATTGCCACTGGACCCCTTCGCGGAGAAGGCGGCCTTCCCATGCTGGAAGAAAGAAATATTGAAACGCTGATTATCGACAAGAAGAGCAATGGTATTCTGGATCTGAAGAAACTGCTGGTTGAGCTTGGGAAAAGACAGATATCCTCGGTCCTCGTGGAGGGGGGCGCGGGTATTATCACCTCCTTTGTGAAAGAGAGTCTTTTTGACAGGATAATTGCCATCACCGCGCCAAAGATACTGGGCAGAGGGATAGAGGCGGTGGGTGATATGGGGATATCGCGGATGGACGATTCCGTCGCGCTGGAGTTTGAAAGAATCTGCCGGAAAGGCGACGATATCGTAACATATCTGAGGAGAAAGGACTGACATGCCCTGGTACGCGGTTTACACAAAGAGTCGCTTCGAAGACAAGGTATATGCCGGGCTCATTAAGAGATCGGTGGAGACCTTTCTTCCAAAGATAGAGGTATGGAGCCGGAGAAAAGACAGGAGAAAGAAGATAATGATCCCCATGTTTTCCGGCTATCTTTTTGTGGAGTTTCCTGAATACACAAACGAGGGAAAGCTTAGCATCCTCTCAACTCCCGGTGTGGTAAGAATGCTGGACAAGCCGGATAGTTACGAGCCGCTGCAAGTCCCCGATCCGCAGATAGACGCGATCAAACGCCTGCTGGCTTCAGATGTGGAGATACAGTCATATATATATCCGAAGGAGGGGGAGAGGGCGAAGATAACGGATGGTCCCTTCAAGGATATAGAGGGAGTTGTCATAAAGGCCGATTACCGCAAACATATCTTTGTAGTGTCCATAGATCTGCTCCAGCGCTCTGTAGCCATCAAGCTGGAGGGTTTTCAGATAGAGAAGATCTGAAGGCGTCCAGAGCCTCGGTTTCCAGGAGATGTTCGCGCCCTTTATATTTTGGCGAAAGGTGAAAGATGCGGATATACTTGGCCCCTGCTATTCCGGCGAGATGTCCCGCCTGCCTCGCGGTAAGGTGATATTTCTCGGTGGCAATTCCTGAATCCTCTTCCAGAAAGGGGGCTTCTATAAAGATTATATCGGAATCCTTTGCCAGTTCCACGATCTTCCGCGCGTTATCGCTGCTGTAAACAGCGTCGGCTATGTACGAAATCTTCTGACCTCCGGTTATCCGGGTGATCTTTTTCAGTTCGCCCAAAGGCGCTGTTTCCTCCCGTCCCCCCTTCCACCGTACTGTTACAGGCACGTCGTCCGGATCGCCCCTGCGGACAGCATCTTTCAGATCCACAAGCCAGTCACCGCGTGGCAGCCCCATCTCTTCCAGGACGTTTTTCATTATGTTCACGTGCTTTTGTTCCTTCAGCGCAAAGGCAAGTGAGGGGATCTTGTGGTCGAGGAAGACCGCGTTTACCGTGAAGTTGTTATTGTCGGTCAATATGCCGTCAAATATGCCGGTGTCACCCGGCTCAGGCCTGAAACCACCGCGGCAACTGTAATTTGTTGTTGTCATTTGTGTTTCGGAGACTTCTGTTACCCTGAGCAAAAAATCGTTTGTATAGTTCCAGACGAGATTCCACGTATAGGCGGCCAGCTTTCCCTCTACATTTTTTCTGAACCCGGGAGGGCCGAAGAGGGAGATATGCATGTCCCTTCCAAGACAAATTCTAAGGAGATGGTCAAATCCGATAAAGTGATCCATGTGGGTGTGAGAGATGAAGATATGTTTAACCCTGAGGATCTGTCTCGGCTGAAGTCGATATATCTCTCCCAAGTCGAAGAGCGCGGCTTCACTCCTGTGTTTGAATTTTACATAGACCCCGGGATCGGACGAAGGGTCGTTTATAAGACAGGCGCTGAACATGACACCGCTACTATAGACAAATATGTAAAAACGTGTCAAGGAGAAGAAACTTGAATCCTTGGGCCCTCTTCTCCAGCCTGGAAACGCGGTCGAGTAGGTTGGGTTGAGGTACGAAACCCAACAAAAACCTGGAGAAGAACCAAACATCTTGACATCTTACGGTGCTGGCGGAGTATGATCAGAAAATGAGCGTATCACAGAGAAAAGAAGACACCCTTTCCGTGCGCATGGAGGAACTGGGCGTAAAGGAGGAAGACCTTCGCGAGACCTTTGTCAGGGCATCCGGCTCGGGGGGGCAGAAGGTGAACAAAACATCCTCCTGTGTGTTTCTCATGCATATTCCGACCGGACTTTCGGTAAAGTGCCAGCAGGAGCGCTCCCGGGAACTGAACCGGTTTTTTGCGAGACGCATCCTGCTTGACAGAATAGAGCGGATAAAGAAGGGAAAGGCAAGCCTGCAGCGCCAGAAGATTGAGAAGATAAAACGGCAGAAGAGGAGACGATCAAAGAAGGCAAAGGAAAAGGTGCTTAGACTAAAACACATCCAGTCTGAGAAAAAGACCCTGCGCTCGAAGGTTGCAATTACCGATGAATAAGGCGCATAAAAAAAAGGGGAGGAACACTTTTTATTCGTCCCTCCCCTTTTCCGATGAAGTCCGGGTGAATTTTATCCAGCTATTAATTTGAGCAGCGGGTTAGCGTAGATTATAACCAGCGCTACCACCAGCGCGTAGATAGCGATGGACTCAGTCATTGCCATACCAACCAGCATGGTAAGCATGATTTTACCTTGAGCGTCCGGGTTTCTGCTGACTGCGTTTGAAGCGCCGCCCGTTGCCTGTCCCATTCCCAGGCCGGGACCAAGCGCGCCTA
>JAFDAS010000167.1 GCA_019313695.1 Deltaproteobacteria bacterium | reverse complement strand
TCTCAGGTAATCATCCTTGGCGAGCCGTATGCCGACAAAACGGCAGGCGAGTATTACGATTCCATTGAAATGATGCATGACATTCTTCGCGGCTCGCTGGAACGTCTCGGTTCGGAGGATGATGTTATAGTGATGGAAGGTGCTGGTGGTGCGGCAGAGATCAACCTTTATGAGCGCGATATCGTGAATATCGGCACTGCAAGGCTTACCGATGCACCAATCATCTTAGTGGGCGACATTGAACGTGGCGGCGTGTTCGCAAGCCTGTATGGTACGATCGAACTCCTGCCTGCCGATGTACGCGCCAATGTGCGCGGTTTTATTATCAACAAGTTCAGGGGTGATCCTGCGATCCTTGAATCCGGTTTGCAGGAAATTGAAAAGCGTACCGGAATTCCGGTGCTGGGGGTTCTACCGTATTTCGATATTAAGATACCGTCCGAGGACTCTGTATCGATTGGCGACAAATCAAAGTCAAAGTCTAAGTCTGACTCTGGCGAAGGCAGTGATGATGTCGAGATTGCAGTAATTCGTTTCCCAAGAATATCAAATTTCACGGACTTCGAGCCGCTTGAAAATGTGGCACATGTCCGCTATGTGGAACTCGGAGATGAACTCGGAGAGCCGGACGCGATCATACTACCCGGCACAAAGAACACGATCAGCGACCTTAATGACTTCAAACAGAGTGGCATGGATGCCCGTATCAAAGAACTTCATGGCAAAGTCCCGATCATCGGGATATGCGGGGGTTACCAGATGCTCGGAAAGACCATCATTGATTCAGGAATCGAGGGCGGTAAGCCTGCACAGTTTGAAGGACTTGGGCTGCTGAATGTTGCGACCACATTTGATACGTATGAGAAGACCACGGTGCAGGTGACCAAGACTGTGACAGGCAGCGGCGCGATTTTTGAATCTATAAAGGGTGAGACAATATCAGGTTATGAAATTCACATGGGTTCGACCGAATCATGCGCGCCGGTCTTTGGAGATGATGGGTGCGTCGATGAGTCTGGGCTTGTGATCGGAACATACCTGCACGGACTGTTCGAGAATGAGAATGTTCGGCATGCGTTGTTGTCCCATCTGCACGAGAGGAAAGGAGTCCAGTATGTGCCGCAAGTGGCAGTTTCTGAATTGGATGCGTATGAGGAACTCGCTAATGTGGTTCGTAAAAATGTCGATATGAAGCGGGTTTGTGAGATTATAGGACTTGATTGAGTGTTTCTTTATTAATCTACCAAAATTAATAAATTGATGAATATGTATGTATAACTAAAAACGGTGACAAGTGATAAATATGAACTGGGTAACCCCCATACGTGCGTATGTACCTGAAAAACCATTGTTCTTGTTCGTACTCTCAAATACAGCAACTGCATATATCCCAAAAATATCTGCAGCCGGCAAGAGCCCGGAATTAACAGATCATACACCGGCAGGTGATGCGGAAATTGTTGAGACAGGCAACATCATCAGCGTACCTGTTCTGCCGATCACACCGCCATACAATACACCTACGCCTGCGATAATCACACGTGCAGCCCTGAATCTTACAGGTATCCCGCACATGTTTGTAAATGCCGGGCTTAAAGTGGTTCCTGAAATTTCTTTTGTCGATCTTATGGCAAAGCCCGGGTGCGATATTAGGGAAAATGTTGCAGTTCATGATGCAAAAGGGATATTTGAACGCGCACAGAAACTTGGCAGGGATATCAGAGATCAAACTGACCATCTTGTTATTGGAGAAAGCATACCCGGCGGTACGACAACTGCTATGGGTGTGTTGAACGCTCTTGGGCATGACGGAAATGTTAGCAGCAGTTCGTGTTCCAATCCATTGGACCTGAAGAACAAGATCGTTAAGGAGGGGATGGATGCATCGGGGGTTGAGTTTGGAAGCCTTCGCGACGATCCTTTACGTGCCATTACATGCCTTGGCGATCCAATGATGGTGGCGGTTGCAGGAATTGTATCGGGGACCGATGGGATCGATGTCGTGCTTGCGGGCGGAACCCAGATGGCGGCTGTTTTTGCCATTATCAAACACCTTGGTATCAATACAGATAACATCTCGATCGCGACAACAAAATATGTTGTTGATGATGCAAGTGCAAACTTTGGTGAACTGGTCGATGAACTCGGTGTACCGGTGTATGCAGCAGACCCCGGCTTTGGCGCATCACATCTGCCCGGTCTTCAAAGATATGAAGCCGGCGATGTTAAAGAAGGCGTAGGTGCCGGCGGCGCAATGTATCTTGCGCAGATGCATGGCGTATCGCAGGAAGAGTTGCGGCATGAGGTCGAAAAGATATGCGGGGAACTTTGTTAGCGTTCTATATCTGTTTTAATATTCTTTGAAAATATGTACTTTCACGCAACTTCCAGTTCAATATTATTAACAATGATTTAACGAAGGCAGCCTGAAATATTATAGTTTCGAAAATCATATTTGCAATGAACAATATATCACCAACTATGGGTGAGTATAGTATCGATGCATTGGGGAGTGCATTTGAAAAAACCAAAAAGGCTTTAATTCAGCCTTTCGATTTCTGGAAATGGATAAAACTTGGAATAATCATCATTCTACTGGGTGGCTCCGGCGGAGGAAACTACAGCAGTAACAGTCAGCAGTTTGACGGAAAGGATTTCAAGGGAGAAACGATAGAGGCGCAGATCGAAGAAATATTTGATCAGATCGCCCAGTTCATCCAGCAATATAAGACATATATCCTGATCGGAGTGGCTGCCATTATAGGTATTTCCCTTATATTTTCCTATATTTCCAATGTCATGGAATTTGTTTTTGTTGAATCACTTGTATCAAATCAAGTGAAATTCTGGGCATATTCCGGAAAATTTCTTGGGTTAGGATTTAACCTTTTCATAATCCGGTTCATACTGGGACTGGCAGCCTTCTTGTTGTTTATTATCGCCATGTTGCCGATTATTCTGCCAGTGCTGCAATCACCGGAAACCTTCAATGCAGGATTGTTAATTGGAGGAATGCTATGGTTCATCGCAGTCATTTTGATGCTTGCCGTGATCTTCGGAATAATAGATTCGTTCATCAATCTCTCAATACCATTGGCCATGTATAACAATACCGGCATTATCGCTGCTGTAAATAAGGTTTATAATAACTGTAAGGCGGGCTGGGAGCATATAATAGTCTACTGGGTCATCAGGATCATACTACGTGTTGTAGTAGCTATCATTGTAGGCATTCCGATATTGATACTATTCCTTATGATATTTGCAATTCTGGCAGGAATCGGTGGGTTGATGTATTTTGTCCTGTCAGGCATTGGTGCCGGATCATTTGTATGGCTGGTGCTGACACCATACGCGCTTGTTGTATTTGTATTATTTATCACGTTCATCCTGTTGGCATCAGTACCTGCCCCCGTATTTATCAAATACCATATGCTTTCATTCCTACAGGCATGGTATCCTGATGCAAAATTACCGTTCTTTGATGCCGAGGAAAGTATATCGGTGTAGGTCTGCCGATGTAAGTTTAAGTCTAACTTGACTTTCAAAGATGGCATAAAAAACAACACCATGCGACCCAATCACTGTATGGCCTAGCAAAACATAAACCCCTCCGCCATCGATATAATCAGTTATCCATAAATT
>JAFDAS010000166.1 GCA_019313695.1 Deltaproteobacteria bacterium | reverse complement strand
CTGCACGTCCTGAGGCAACCCCTCCACGATTTTCTTTCCCTGATTTATCGCAAGTATCCGGTCGGAAATGCCCATGATCATGTTCATATCATGTTCAATCAACAGAATTGTAATTTTGTATACTTCCTGTATATCCTTGATCCAGATGTTCAGATCTTCCTTCTCTTCGGTATTCATCCCCGCGGATGGTTCATCCAGAAGAAGTATGGAGGGTTCCAGGGCCAGCGCCCTGCCCAGCTCTACGAGCTTCCGCCTCCCATAGGCAAGGTTGGCTACGAACTGGTTCCTCACAGCCTGAAGGTCAAGAAAATCAACTATCTTCTCCACGAATTCCCTGTTTTTTATCTCCTCTTTCGCCGCCCTGGATTTCCTGCCGAACAGAGTGGCTGTTGCTCCGCTCCATATACCGGTCTTCATGTGTATGTGTCGTCCCAGCATCAAATTGTCCATAACGGTTGCATTCTTAAAGAGTTCTATGTTCTGAAAGGTGCGTGCTATACCCTTTTTTGCTATCCTGTCCGGCAGATGACCCACCAGGTTTTCACCTTCCAGGAGAATCCTTCCCGAGTCCGGTTTATATATGCCGCTTATCAGATTAAATATGGTGGTCTTGCCTGACCCGTTGGGACCGATTATGGAAAATATTGAGTTTTTCTCAACCTCAAAACTCACATCGTCCACCGCCTTCAGTCCGCCGAAGCTTATGCTGAGATTTTCAACCTTAAAGAGAGACATTATCAGAGTTTCCCCTCATGTTTATTTAGTCTTGATCAATATCTTTGATGGCTTTGTAAATCCCGACTCATCGGGACTGCGTTCCGCTGCATCCTTCGTCACTGCGGCGTACCGTAAGTACGCCTCATTCCTCAGGATTTGCGCGCCTTGAATTTGAAGCTTTTTACTTTGCCATCTAACTTTGACTTTTTACGAATTTGTCATATCTTTAATCAGGCGCAGACCGCGCAGGATACCTGCGCGAATCTGCGCCGCGATCTAACTGTTTATCCTTCACAGAAGGTTTCTATTTCTTTTTCCATGTTGCCAGATCATTAGACGCCCAGTCCTGAAGCAGGATATAGGATGCGCCCGGTCCGCATTGCTGGATCTGAACAGAGTCCGTTCCCTGATGACAGTTCTCGTTAAAATTAACTACCGGTCCTATCCCCTTAAAATCTTTAAGAGCGTTTAATTCTTTCAGGCAGGCCTCCGTGCTCAGGTTCGGTCCTACACGTTTCAGGGCCTCGACCAGAGGTTCGGCAAAGAGAATACCAGCCATGAAGAATGTTCCCCATCTCTCTTCCGGAACCATCCTCTTCGCCGCCTCACGGTATTTGACCATCAGGGGTTCATCGGAGTCGGGCGGTGGCGCGAAAGCTCCTGTTATCACTCCTTCAAACAAACCTCCAGAAATCCTGTACATTAGGGGATAATCTGAAAGCGTATTGGATGATACCCACTGCGGTTTATATCCGATTGTGGCGCAGGTCTTGAGGGATATGACGGCTGTAGTCGGATTGACCCACAGGATGACTGCTTCCGCGCCGGAGTTCTTGAACTTCAGCATCTGGGACGCAAGATCCTTTTCTCCCGGTTCAACCGGTATCTCTGCCACAAGTTTCATCCCATAGGTGGCAAGCCGCTGTTTACACCCTTCCAGCCCGTTCTTACCGTACGCGTCGTTCTGGTAGAAAAATCCGATTTTTTTGAATCCCATTTTCTCCACAAGATACTTTGTGATAATGCTTCCCTCGTCCTGATAAAGCGGATATGTGGCAAAAAGATATTTTTGAGTTGGAACCACATATTCGGCAATCGCTGTGGACGGACTGAACAGGATAACCTTGTTCTTTGCGAGATAGTCTTTAACAGCCATCCCACAGGCGCCGCCAACTCCTCCAACAAAGGCAAAGATCCCCTTGCGCTCGACCAGTTCCTTGACCACTGCCTTGGTCTGTGCTGGGTTATACTGATCATCCCGAATAAAATACTTGATCTTTCTCCCGTGGATACCACCCTCTTCATTGACAAGATTGAAAGGGATGGCGCTGCCCCTGGCCACCGAACCCCATGGTGCCGCGGGTCCTGTCTGAGGTCCCCACTGAGCTATCCTAATCTCCTTGTCGTTGAAACCCGGTCTGCCGGCGGAAGCGTCCATAGCCAGTACAAAGATGCAGACAATCGCCAGTGCTACTGCAAACAATGTTCTCCTGATCTTCATAACATTCCCTCCTTTAGTTTATGCTACTTATTTTTCCATGTAGCGAGTTCATTAGGTGTCCAGTCCTGCAACAGCTTATACGTTCCCCCTGGACCGCATTTTTGGATCTGGACGGAATCAGTGCCCTGATGACAATTTTCATTCCATGTTATTGCCCCGCCTAAACCTTTCCAGTCTTTAAATGAGTTAAGCTCCTTTATACAGGCTTCCGTGCTTAAATCTGGCCCCACACGCTTCAGGACCTCTATCAGCGGCTCCGCAAATTGTATACCAGCAAGATAAAAGGTGCCCCATCTCTCTTCCGGGGCAAGCCTTTTGGCTGCCTCACGATATTTTGCCACAAGAGGATTCTTTGAGTCAGGGGTTTCAGTAAACGCCGTTGTTATCACACCTTCAAACAGACCTCCCGTGATCTTATACATAAGAGGGTAATCGGAGAGGCCATCAAAGGCAACCCATTGGGGTTTATAACCTACTGTTGCGCAGGTCTTCAAGGTAATGACTGCAAGAGTAGGGCTAACCCACATAAGGACAACTTCTGCTCCTGAATTTTTAAACCTCAGCATCTGAGATGCAAGATCTTTTTCGGTGGGTTCTACAGGAATTTCCTCTGCCAGTTTCATCCCATAAGTAGCAAGCCGCTGTTTACACCCGGCAAGTCCTCCCTGCCCAAAAACATCATTCTGATAAAGGAACCCAATCTTCTTATATCCCATTTTTTCTACAATATACTTGGTAACAATACTTGCCTCATCCTCAAAAAGCGGATAAGAACAAAAGCGATAGGGACTTGGTGGAAACTCTTTGTCCCTGTCGGCAACCGTATTAATAGCAGCAGTGCCTGGCACAACCCAGAGAACCTTGTTCTTTGCGAGGTATCCTTTAACCGCTGTACCCCCTGCCCCTGAAACACCACCGGTAAATGCAAATATCCCTTTTCGTTCTACCAACTCTTTGACCACGGCCTTGGCTAACGCCGGATTATATTGTGAATCCCTCAGGAAATATTTGATTTTCCTTCCATGGATCCCCCCTTCTTCATTAACTATCTGGAATAGAAGGCCACTACCACGAGCGACAGATCCCCAGGGAGCTGCGGGGCCTGTCTGTGGACTGAATTGCGCTATCCGGATCTCCTTGCTATCGAAACCTACCTTACCGGCGGAAGCGTCCACAGCCAGTATGAAGATACAGACAATCGCCAGTGTTACTGCAAACAATATTTCCCTTCTCTTCATAATATTCCCCCCTCTCTCCGTATATTGTTTAAAGTTCATCCCTTGTACCACTTCCCCCCCTCTTTGATGAATGTAAAATCCTGATTGACCTCCATCGTTTCATTTGAGTCGTCGTACAACAGCGTTATATCTACCTCAACGCGCACAAACTTTTCTATTTCGGGGTACTTGACTTTGTCGTGGTTTCCTCTCAGATCGTGT
>JAFDAS010000165.1 GCA_019313695.1 Deltaproteobacteria bacterium | reverse complement strand
ATCGAATCCTTTGACCAGAGTGTAAGAAGCCTTGAGCGCCGCCTGCGTGCGGTTGAGCGCAGACTTTCCATCGAAGTTCCGCCCGAGGACAGCGCGGCAGACTCGTTCGATAATACGGAAAAATTAGTACAACAGACACGCACAGAACTATCTGCGTTTGTCGAGGAGTTCGGCAACCTGAAAACAGGTGTCAATGACCTCAAAGAACTTGTGCAAGAATCCCTGCGTGCTGATCTGGATAAACTCTCAGACAGCGTTCTGCAACTCGATAGTCGGCTTGAGAGGGTGGAGAATCAGAACAAGATCACAATAGGTTCGATAAAAGTACCTGTGGAACTGTCAGGAGTGGTCGGAGCAGGTGTTCTGCTTGTAACCGGAACCCTCATTTTTGCAGACAGGTGGGATATTATCAGGTCGCCATATTTCTCTTTCGGCATTGCGGGAGTGTTGGCAGCAGCCGTACTTGCAAAATTCTATCTGGCAAATAAGACGACAGATTAGGTTTTTACTACTTTCACCACATATCCATCCGTATAGTCCATATAGCCGTCAGCCATCACTTTGATCGAGAGGTATCCTTCCTGTTTTCCAACTGGCAGTGAGATGTTGGCAACCTGAAGCACAACCTCGCCGCCCGAATCTGTAACATCGCCTGCCGCCGCAGAACGTGACGGTCCCCAGACGATAACGTTCGCACCGCTGATTTGATTGTTATCGTTGTCAAAAACGGTTATCAACAACGACGGCGTGTCCCCGCTGCCGCCCGGCAGCGTAAATGAGCTGATATTCGCCACCGCATACATCGGTCGCGGCGCGGCAGGCGCGTTTGAGATGCTCGCAACGATCGCAGCAAATCCGACAAGTCCTATTATTGTGAGAACTACCATTCGAATAGGGAGCCCGACAGAGCCCCGCTCATCCCGCAGCAGGCGTTTGAGAAGCATGATCTAAAAAAGAAAAAAATAGAAGGTCATTTGGTCTTTACGATCATCACAGCATCCGTCTTATCATAATCATAGAACCCGTTTGCTGTAATTGTAAGATCCATCGTGCCTTCGTTCTGGTTCGCACCAAGTTTTACCTGTGCGCTGTCTGTAATGAGCACAGCCTTTCCATCGATATCGGTCGTGTCTGTGGCTACACCGCCGAGCCCGCGAAGGACTACATTTGCATCTCGAACAGGGTTTCCGTCAGGGTCGGTCGCGGTAATTCTGACCTCTACCATAAGCTCATCTTGTGCCGCAAGCGCATCCACAATAATGGTGTTCCCGGGTTCGAGTGCACCATCTATCCCGGATTCGTCAATGTTCACTGACATATTCTTTGTAGGCGGAGGGATAATCGCTATAAGCGCAGCCAAAGCCACCATTCCCACTACTGTCATGTCAACTCTCTAATGTCGGATAAAGTCGAGACAACTTTATCCGCGCATTCTCAGTTGTGAATTGCCAATTAACTTTCGCATTTTTGTTGTTTCTAAATTTTGCCCATGCCGTCACTTCTTTCCTGACAATCTCAATGTCATCTATTCTTCTGTTTAAACACTGCCCCGTGAGCACGTTCAATTCAATCTCAGCCATATTCAACCAACTTCCATGTTTGGGGGTGTACACAAACTCGAATCTATCCAATATTGCTTTTGCTTTATCTGGCTGAAATGTTTCATAAAGTGATCCAGGAACGTGTGTATTCAGATTATCCATCACCAGCGTTATTTTTTTCACATCTTTGTTTTGATTTGCGATATCCTCCACAAAAAAAGCCCAATCCCGTTTGGTTTTCCTTTCGGTAATCTTCACCATGCGCTTTCCTGATAATGGTTCACAGGCGATGAAAACATTACACATTCCGCAACGTCTGTATTCATAATCATGTTTGGTTAGTTGCCCCGGTGAAGCAGGAATTGGATTTCTTGTTTCTGCTATTAGCTGCTTTGGGGATTCATCCATGCAGATAACAGGATTTAATGGATCAAACGGACGTTTGTACACATCCAACACCATTTCCATATTCGCAACAAAATTGCCATTTTGCGCTGGTGGAATTACCCAACCTTTTTGTCGCCAAGGTTTGATTTCGTTTTTTTTAGAATACGACGTACAGATTCATGGGAGATGCTATCAATATAATTAAGCTCGACAACCTTGTCGGCTAACAATCTCAGAGACCATCTCGCAAAACCTTCGGGTGGTTCACTACAACTAATTGCAACCAAATGGGCTTCAAAATCGCCGTCAGTTTTTTTATCGTAGATGCGGTTTTTCTTTCTTCCGTTTAGGGCAACCTCGATACTTTCCATGACAAAACGCTTCTTCACACGATCGATTTTTTTCATACTAATGTTCAGGATGCGAGAAATTTCGTCATTGGTTGAACGTTTAGTTTGATACTCCCCCTCATCACACCCAAGTAGAATCAGGGCATTGAGAATTTTTTGAGATTTATGTTTGCCTTTGGAAGTGAGTGCAGCAAGAGTTTCACGCTCGTCTTTGGTTAGTGTCACGATGTATTTCTTCATATTCAATCCTCATAGATTGATTATGAAACTAATGTCTAATATATCTTACGACATTCTACGGTTGACATGACACTACAAGCATTACCACGATGTTTATCGGAAGTTCGATTGCCGAATCGTTTTTGAATATTTTTTTGTTATTTTTCATTGATACCACCAAATATTTTTGGGTTGAAGGATACGGACTTTGTATATAAATTGTATGATTTGAGGGGAAGCATTTACCTTTTTGGTGTTGCAAAAATATAAAACCTTATAACCCTGCACATTAACTTGATGTACCAAAACCACACTTGTGATGCCTATGAAAAAGATCGTGATTATTGATTATGGGGTCGGAAATCTCCGAAGTGTCCGGAAGGGACTTGAACATGCAGGCGCATCGCCCATCATCTCAAGCGACCCGCAGGAGATACTGGATGCCGACGGCATCATCCTGCCCGGTGTCGGTGCGTTTATTGATGCCATGAAGAAGATCGAAAACCTGCGCGATGTTATCCGCGAATATGTGGATTCCGGCAAACCAATGCTTGGCATCTGTCTGGGACAGCAAATACTCATGAGCGAGTCCGATGAAGGCGGACTGACAAAAGGTCTTGACATCGTATCCGGGCGTGTCACACGTTTTCCGCACACCAACCTGAAAGTTCCACACATGGGCTGGAACTCGATCAACATAACACAGGGACATCCATTCTTCGAGGGTGTGCCTGATAACACCTATGTGTACTTCGTGCACTCATATTATGTAGACACCGATGCAACACACACACTTGCATCCTGCAAGTACGGTACCGAGTTTGCAGCATCCGTTGTAAACGACACAAAAAATGTAATAGGAACACAATTCCATCCCGAAAAAAGCGGGGACATCGGGCTTAAAATGCTCAAGAACTTTGTCGGAATGTGTTGATTTTTTTAAACCAAACAGGGATAATCATGGATATAGAAGGTTATGCAAAAAGGGGCTTGCTTGCTAGCGAGCCCGATGTTGAAGATAAACTGACAGCGCGCATACTTGAAGTAAAAAAAACCACCCCTCAGCACGCACGCAACCTTGCGAAGGCTGCCATTGTCGAAACGAAAGCCACACTAAATGTCAGCGGCGGTGTGCTCACATCAACGGTATCAGGCGTCACAATGGGGCAGTTCG
>JAFDAS010000164.1 GCA_019313695.1 Deltaproteobacteria bacterium | reverse complement strand
GAGAAAATCCTACGGTTTTCGGAACTATGAAGTCCTCAAAATAGCACTATTTCTGACGATGGGCGAACTTCCCGAACCGGAATTCACCCACAGATTTTCCTGACGAGCCATAAATTTAGAGGTTGCAATGATTTAATCTATGGCGTTGCTTGCCGCGTAGCGGCTTCGTCCAACAACTCTTTGGAGTCTTGCTGTGCTTTCATCATAATGCCTCTTTAAATTCTGCCAAACAAAAACTCCCTGTCGGTTGTCGCCATCCGGTGCAGTGGGGGTGATCGCTACTTGGAAATTGGCACAACATAGAAAAGAACCGCAAAGAAATGAGTAATGCTTCCGGTCAATACGAACAAATGCCAAATAAGATGATGATAAGGAAGCCGTCGCCAGCAATAGAACGCAATCCCAAACGTATAGGACAATCCACCAACCACTAACAGCGCCAAACCGCCAGCTGTAACTGCGGCAAGCAAAGGTTTGATTGCCACAACCACCGCCCAGCCCATGGCTGCATACAGAATAACCGACGCTACGGAAGAATGTCGAAACCTCGTTGTTTGGAGAATGATTCCCCCCATGGCGAGTCCCCAGATAATACCAAACAGAGACCATCCCCATGGTCCTCGAAGGTTTACAAGCGTAAAGGGAGTATAGGTGCCGGCGATGAGAAGAAAGATGCCTGAATGGTCTAAGATTTTCAGAGCGGCTTTGGCACGGGGTTGTTGGATACCGTGATAGAGTGTCGAGGCGGTATACAAAAGAACCAGCGTGCTGCCATATATGCTGCAACTTACAATATGCCAGGCAGTTCCAAAGATGCTGGCGAATGTCACTAAAATTGCCATTCCGGCTATGGCGAGAATAACCCCAATACCGTGGCTGATGCTGTTTGCAATCTCCTCACCAAAACTGTATCGGGATCTGTTTGCTTTTTTAGTCATTATTCAGGTATCTATTTTTTGCCCCTGAAAAGGGCATTATAAGGATTAAATACTGATATATTTTGCAGATTTATTAAGAATTACATTTGCTTAGTTTGGCCTTACCCAATCTCAACCCGATCTTTTGCGAGAACATCTGCGGCTTGTCCGCAGAATATTTTTGTTGGGTCATTATCTCTTAAATGTATTTTTTGGGGGTCAAAAAGGTGGTTTTAAACCCTCAAATAGCCCCTCCCACAGGCGGCCAGGATTGAGAGGGCTGCTATCAAAAACAATTATTTTCTAAATATTGAAATCTCCTTCATGGCGACAATTACATCATTTCATATTGGCAATTTTTTAACTGTTTGTCAATTCTGTATACGATTTCAGTTTGGCTGACCGTTGTCTGCCGCCTAAGCGGTTTTCCCTTGTCCGATTTTATGCGAATTCCGACTATCACGAATAACTAATGGATACCTGAAAAAAGGATTTGCTTTCACTTCAAAAGATGATAGGGTGTTGCCAACTTCTATGCCGCAGGATTAGTTCCTGTGGTTTTTTTTATTTAATAAAAAGGAAACAAAACAACAATGATTTTCGCAACCAACATTACCCTCGCCTACGGCAAGAGGATGCTGTTCAAAAACGTCAATATAAAGTTTGCACCAGGCAACTGCTACGGACTCATCGGCGCCAACGGCGCAGGGAAGTCCACATTCCTGAAAATTCTTGCTGGGGATATCGAACCGGACTCGGGAAGCGTCTCCGTGGGATCCGGGGAGCGAATCGCGGTTTTAAGACAGGACCACTTTGCCTTTGACGAGGAGGCGGTTTTAAACACTGTGATCATGGGCCATGAAAAGCTGTACAGAATTATGACGAAGAGGGATGCTCTTTATGCCAAGCCCGATTTTTCCGAAAAGGACGGAATCAGGTCAGGTGAACTGGAGATAGAATTTGCGGAGATGAACGGCTATGAGGCAGAGTCTGAAGCGGCGGTTTTCTTAAACAGTCTGGGCATTACCGAAGAGATGCACCAGAAAAAGATGAGGGAACTCGAGGGCGGGGAAAAGGTGCGAGTGCTCCTTGCCCAGTCCCTGTTTGGAAACCCGGACGTCCTGCTTCTGGACGAGCCCACCAACAACCTGGACATCAAGTCCATTGCCTGGCTTGAGGAGTTTCTCTACAGGTTCCAGAACACAGTAATCGTGGTATCACATGACCGTCATTTCATGAACCAGGTCTGCACCCACATTGCAGACATTGATTTCGGTAAGATCTCGGTGTACATGGGGAACTACGATTTCTGGTGCCAGGCCAGCCAACTGAATCTGAAACAGAAACAGGCGGGAAACAAGAAAATCACTGACCAAGCCAATGAACTGAAGGCTTTTATCCAGCGGTTCAGTGCCAACGCCTCAAAGTCGAAGCAGGCCACCTCCCGAAAGAAACTCTTAGAGAAACTCACTATTGAGGACATGCCAGCGTCGTCAAGAAAATATCCGTTTATTTGCTTCAAGCCGGAACGCCCCTGTGGTAACGTGATCCTGGAAGTGGGCGGACTCACCAAGACCATCGATGGTGAAAAGGTACTGGACAACGTGAGTTTTACTGTGAACGGTGGGGATAAAATTGCCTTTATGGGCGGAAACAGCCTGGCCAAGACCACCCTCTTCCAAATCCTGGCTGGGGAGATTGAACCGGACAGCGGCACTTTCAGTTGGGGCGTCACTACTACCCACTCCTATTTTCCCAAAGAACACGGCGCCTATTTCAACGGTGACCGGAACCTTATAGAGTGGCTCCTGCAGTTCGCTCCACCCACAGAAGGCGAGAGCTTTGCCCGGACCTTCCTGGGACGCATGCTCTTTTCCGGGGAAGAGGCCCTTAAAAAGATCAGCGTGCTCTCCGGTGGGGAAAAGGTTCGCTGCATGCTCTCAAGAATGATGCTTTCCGAATCCAATGTTCTGATGCTGGATGAACCCACCAACCACCTCGACCTGGAATCGATCGCGTCCTTAAATGACAGCCTGCTCAAATTCCAGGAGGTGATTCTTTTCACCTCCCATGACCAGGAGTTCTTGAATACCGTGGCAAACCGGATTATCGAAATCACCCCCGGCGGCGTTATCGATCTGCTCATGCCTTTCGACGAGTATATTGAAAGCACGAAAGATTCGGTAATCCAGGAAGCCATGGTCTGGAATGCCGCGTAAGCAACCGGTTTCAACGAATACAGCGTTACGGATACGATACCAGAAACGCATAATTGCATGGGTTCCCTTTACTCCCAACAGACGGCGTTCTGTTTGTTGTTTTTTTGTTTGATCAGCGCGTCGAGGCCGGCGAAGGGTTTGAAATCGGAGAAAAAAACTCCGGAGTTTCGCTGGGCGCCGAGTGATCGTAATATTCGGCATCCTCAAGGCGCGTGTGCTCGTTCTCATGGCAGTAGATGCACAGCAGTTCCCAGTTGCTGTCGTCGCGAGGGTTGTAGTCGTGGTTGTGGTCCTTGTGGTGGACGGTTAGCTCGCGCACTCGCTTCCCGCTGAATTCCCGCCCGCAACGGCCGCAGACATGGGGGAACAGCTTTAGTGCCTGTTCTCGGTAGTCCCTTTCGCGCTGCTGGCGGTTTCTGTGGGCCTCGGCTATGATACTGTCTTTTCATAATGCAAGTGCACAAGTGGGGTCAGGCCACAACCTCGGCTCTCTCCGCTTCCAACTGGGCCATCCATAGTTTTAAAGCTTTTCTGACTTTTTGATCCACAAAGGAAA
>JAFDAS010000163.1 GCA_019313695.1 Deltaproteobacteria bacterium | reverse complement strand
TAGCTGGTGAAAAGATTGTAAGTGAAAGAAACACTTGATGCAAGAACATGAAAAACAGTACAATACAATCGGAAATCCTAACCATCAAAATGGTCCTAACAAAGGGGTACAGTCCAAAGCACAAAGAGATAATGGAACGCATGAAGAAAGAGTTAAAAGGCCTCATAAGGACCTTGGATGACCCGGTTGAAACCCCGGATTTGATGAAAAATAAGAGACGATAATAATTTATTTATTTAGTTTTATTAAGTGATAAAAAATGAGTAAGAGCATTAAGGTTCTGTTGGTTATTTTTTGCTATTTGCTTTTGTTTACTCAGTATCTAAAAGCCAAACAGGAAACATTTACACCGTATAAAGCCGGTCAAGTGCCGCAAAATGTAACTGATCTCTGGAAGGGGTATGATGCCTGTAAAGAGGCTCTGGATGTTAAAATAATAAAAGAGTGGAAGCAAGATGGAGTTGTCACAAGGTACATCACCTTCAAGGTCGGCACGTTCAAAGGTGCTGACGCAAGGATCGCGGCCTTCTACAGCTTCCCCGATACCGGAAGGAAGAATCCCGCTTTTGTCTGGAGCCACGGAGGAGGACAAAGGGCGGAAAAGGAGCGTGGCATCTATTTTGCCAAACATGGCTTTGCCACCGTCGATATCAACTGGAACGGAAGGCCGATGGAAAAAGGGATCGATGAAAATACCGATTGGGGCAAGGTTGACGCGACTCAGGGTCCGAAGTTTTATCCAAAAGCATTGAGAAACCAATGGAAAAACGATCTCAAGCCTGATAGGTATTCTATTGATCCGGTTCCAAGCCCCAGGAACGTCAACTATTTTCTGGTGAGTCTTGCCGGCAGGAGGGCAATTACGTTTCTTGAACAGCAACCCGAAGTTGATGCCGAAAAAATAGGGTTTACCGGTTTTTCAATGGGGGGATGGTGACCGCATTGACTTCAATTGACCCGAGGCTGAAAGCTGTTGCACCTTTTGTGGGGGGGACAGGATTCAGATATGTCGATTTCCCCGGAGGACTGGGTGGTGGTGATGCTAACGGTAAGGATGATCTTCATACAAGCTCTTATTGGCCGCTTGTTAAGTGTCCTGTTATGTTCATTACCTCATCAAATGATTTTAATGCAGCATTTGAGCGAATCTATCAATCGATGGCACTACTCAATCATAAAGTGTGGCGGGTCACTGCAAATATGCACGAAAGTCATGGGCCGGGACCCGAACAATGGGTTCTTTTGAATATGTGGTTTGACCAATACCTGAAAGGTGTTGGTCAGAATATCCCCATAATCCCTCCATCAACGTTTACGGTAAACGGTGATAAGGCGACATTTACGGCGACCCCGGCAGATCAGAAGAGACTGCTCAATACAGAAATCTACTATAGCTATGACCCAAATTCCAGAGCACGGATATGGATTTTTCGAACAAGGATCTCAGCTTTACCATCGATCCCCAAGGAAAAGACCTTACACTGCGTTTAACTGCAGAAAGCCGGTTCTTGGAAGCCAAGAGTGGACAGGGTAGCTATTCTTTTGTAAAAAGCATTAAAGGGGCAGGCCCACAGGAAGTCATTATCAGAGCCAGTGATTTTAAGAGCAATGATCGTAAAAAACTGGAATGGACCAATATTTCAAGGTTTAGTGTGGCCCTGATTGATGAAAACACGAAAGACAAAATCGATCTGGCTTCTAAAGAAGGGCAGCAGTTTTTGAAGCTGATAAAATTGCTTCCAGCAAACAATAAGTAAAACAAAATAAGTGCGCCAATCGAAGCTGGCACATATGCAATGAACGTGATTGACCAGGCAGGCAGTAAAAACTAAAAATAGAGTAAATTTCACATGGGAGCAATTGTGGATGATTTTAGCAGAAGGCGGTTTATGAAGACGGTATGCGTAGCCGCTACGACAATGGGTGTATTGCACGGAACGGCTGTGTCTCGGAGTAAAGAAAAGAAACGTAAGCCTAATGTGGTGATATTGTTCATTGACGACCTGGGGTACGCCGATATTGGATGTTTCGGGAATACCAGAATTCCAACGCCACATATTGATTCCCTCGCAGAACATGGCGTCAAGTGCACCACTTCATACATAACGAATCCCCCTTGTTGTCCCAGCCGAAACTGCATGGTGACCGGGATGTATTCCCAGCGTTTCGGTCAGTCCGGCATGGCGCGTGGACTGGCGATTCCTGATGACCACCCCACAATTGCAGAGTTCTTGCGTGATGATGGGTATGTTACCGGCCATGTAGGCAAATGGGATATTGGGTCGCCTGAGCAAGGCCCTCATGTGCGGGGGTTTACACAAGTTGCCCGGTATGCGCCGCCTGAAAATGCGTATAAGCTCATTAAGGAAGATGGTACCGAGATATACCGGACAGATCTTGATGGCGACTACATGGCCGAGTTTGTTGAACGCAACTGGGAAAAGCCCTTCTTCCTGTACTTTTCACCCTTTGCTATTCACGGCCCGATCAAAGGAGTGCCCAAAAAATACCGGGACCGCGTCAAAGGTGGTGACGAGACGGATGGTGCGATAGCCGCGGTGGATGATGCTGTTGGCAAATTGCTGGCAATGCTCAAGAAGTATAGTCTGGAAAAGGATACACTTATTTTCTTCACAGGTGATAATGGTCTTAGTGGAACTGAACGTGGCAGAGCTGCGCCTTATAGAGGGGGCAAGGGTAAGGGGACACAACTGGAAGGCTGGGTGCGCACACCGGCTATCGTGTCATGGCCTGGGCATATCGCGGAGGGGAAAGTTTTTGATGGGATGATGTGCACTTTTGATTTCTACGCCACTGCTGCCGCTGCATCCGGTAAGAGACTTCCAGAGCGATGTGATGGCAAGAACCTTCTTCCATATCTGCGAGGTCAAAAGACTGGTGATGTGCATGAAGAGGTCTATTGGTACAATGCTGACCCAACCGATGCCAAGAGGCGGAGGCTTTCGGCTATGCGATGGAAACAATGGCGGTTGGTTAAGTATCCTGACGGATGGAAACTGTTTGATCTCAAGGCTGATCCTCAAGAACTTAAAGACATGGGGGATAAATATCCGGATGTGTTAAAGAGCATGCAAGAACGACATGCTCTATGGGCGTCTAAACTTCCTCCACTCGTTGAAAGCGGGCCAGGCGGTAAACCCTTGACACCGCCAACTGGCTGGGGCTGGGTTATAGATGGAAACGTAAAAGAAAGCGAAGAAAGATCAAAAGCGAACGTCAGGAAGAAACACTCGGTTTTACATAGTGTAAGGAAGAATAATCATGTCAAAATTAACAAGACGTCAATTTGTAAAACGTACAACTGCTGTTGGGGCTGCGTGTACGATTGGTTTTCCCAGTCTCCTTAGAGGGCGGGGACTTAACGAGAAGCTGCAGGTTGGATTTATAGCTACAGAAGGAAGGGCCAAAGCTCACACCAAGGCTTCATACGAAGCAGGGCTTCAATGCATTGCCTTTGCCGAGGTTGATCGTACTCGGTGGGGCGGCGTTCTCCAAAAAGAAGGCTGGGAAGGTGCAACCGGCTATACGGATTGGCGCAAATTATTTGAAAATCACGCCAGGGAACTGGATGTCATCTTCGTTGCCGCGCCGGATCACTCTCATTTTGCGCCAAGCATGACAGCTGTTTCCATGGGTATTCATTGTTATACAGAGAAGCCTTTGACATGGTCTGTCCGTGAAGCACAATTGCTGACTGCAGCCTATGCCAAGAATCCGAAGGTCGTAACTCAGATGGGAAACCAGGGTCATGCTGGTATGGGCTGGCGCAGGGCCTATGAATACATCAAAGCCGGCGCTCTCGGCGAGATCAAAGAGTTCCACAGTTGGACCAATCGACCAGTCTGGCCGCAGGGAGGGAAGCGTCCCGCTTATACCAGTCCAGTTCCTGAAACTCTGGACTGGGATGCCTGGATAGGTCCTGCCCCGATGAGGCCTTATGCCGGCCCCAAGAAGGGAAGCAAACGAGGCCGCGGACCTTATCACCCGTTTAATTGGCGCGGTGTGGTTGATTTTGGTTGTGGCGCATTAGGTGATATGGCCTGCCATATTACAGACGGCATTTATGCGATCATGGAACCAGGCTATGCGGCGACTGCCGAGCCGATCATTATCACAGATCCTGTAGAAGAACAGTGGCCGCGTGGAATGGTGGTTAAATGCACCTACCGCGCCAAAGGCAGTTGGCCCGCATTTACGACTTACTGGTACGAAGGCAAAGATAAGAACGGCAGACCTTATATGCCCGAAATTCCCGAGGAACTTAAGGCTGAAGGACGCAAATTACCTACCAACGGAAATCTGATTATCGGCACCAAGGGTAAGATGATGAGCAGTGGCGCTTACTGGGGCAGTCCAGCTTTGATACCTTACTCCAGAAACAGGGAATTTGGCGCTCCAGATCAATTGCTTGAACGCTCACCCGGCCACCACGCAGAGTTCTTTATGGCGTGTCGAGGAGAGAAGCCGCGCGAATACAGCAAGTCCAACTTCTCGTACTCCGGCCCTATGACTGCCAGTATGCAGCTTATCAATCTCTGTGCTCGCGCAGGCAAGAAGCTCGAGTTGAATGAGGTCGGCAAGATTGTCAATGATCCAAAGGTCCGTAAGGGATGGGGGCCGCTCCGGATGAACATCTGAACGAATGTCACTTGAACCTGCCTCTGCTGAGCACGGGCGAATTCATATGTTCATCGTTTCATGACCGCTGAAAGGGCACATGCATGAAGAAGAATCGACTTTGTATAATGATTGCGTTGGTGTTGGCCGCGGTTGGTCTGTCGGCTCGCACTGATAGGACGATGGCGAAAACAACGTTTGCCGCGGTTTCCTGGGATGCAAATAAGAACGGGTCGATACTTTTTGACGAATTTATCACTTATTACGAAGACGCTTTTAAGGGCAGGGATGCGAATGATGATGGGTTTCT
>JAFDAS010000162.1 GCA_019313695.1 Deltaproteobacteria bacterium | reverse complement strand
CCTGGACGTTGATGAAGAAAAAGGAGATGTTTAATCCCGATTATCTAAAGACAGACTAAGAACTTATGTAATTATACTTTCGGCGAGAGAGCCCGAGCAACAACGTTGAGGCCAATTTTGGACCTCGTGAGGGACAATACTGGGCCGTCCCCTGCCCGCCGTCTGTTTGGCGGGACTGAATCTTGTAATCTGGATAAAGGATGCTTGGTGATCCGCCGGAGGCGGATATGCCGGATACTGATAACACTTAGATACAGGGTTCGTTTAGAGGTGAGAGATTCGCCGAAAATCTTTCAAAGTTCGTTTAGAACTTACTGGTGAAGTGTGTCAAAAATTAGGCGCCATATTTATCTTGTTAATATCAAAGGAGTTTATTATTTTTTCACTTTTCTCTTGACAGGGGGAATATAGGATGTCCCCCATTCCCCGTCCCATTCCCGCGCGTCCCCCTAATTTCATTCTTAACACCCGTTTATTTTCTCACAATCGCCACTCCCACCCCCAAATTACGTCTGTCATGGTTTCCAAGGTGCTTATGCGGATTCCAGGTCCTCGACACGTCTATCAGCAACTCCTGCTCTTGTCCCAATGTCTCTGTTAAAGAATACTTTCGCCTGACCGTCTCCTTCTTGCTAAACATGACCCTATCAAGAAGGCTCCCATCATGAAACACCGACAACACAACCGGCTCCTTCTCAGCATCGGGAGTCTGGCATCGAAAATCAAGCTCGATCGTTCCACCATCCGGAACATATACCGCTCCCCTCTTGCCGCTCCACCTGTAGTCTCCGTATTTCCACCTCTTGGAATGCTGGAAGAACCCCGCGAATCTGTCCCGATCTTGATCCATTGCGTATATTCTTAAACCGTGTTTCTTCGCCAGATTTCTGGACTCAAAATTCCAAAGATATACCATGCCGCCAATCACAACGAGTACAACCGCAAGCGCACCAAACCCTTTTTTCGCTCGAACCGGTAAAACGTTTTCATCTATTGTCATTGCGTAACCCAGACTCAGGAAAATCAACAGCCAGATCATTGGTATATACTGCATGCTTTGGACCATACCGTATATATGAAAACTTATTATGGATATGACAACGGGAATATTTAGTAGCCTCTTATTCTTTATAAGGTCAGCGATCAGAACCATAACCGCATACCCAATTATTAAAAGCCACAGGCAAAGGCCAACAATTCCTCCACTGACAAATATCGACAAGAAAACATTATGCGGTGACTGATGAATAAATTTGTGCACACCACAGAACTTATTGAAATATGACTCGGGGATATTGCTCAAGATGTTGGCCTGCCAAAGAAATGATTCATATCCCATCCCATACAGGGGTCCTTCCTTACCAACATTAAAACCCTGCCTCCATGTAACATCACGGCTACCCAAATCAAGTTCTCCAATTCTTGCCGCCTGATTTCTTAAATATATACTCGTCCTCGCGGAACCTCTGTTAATTCCGGCCACACCAGATTTATTCTTCAAATGATCTGCAACAGGCATCAATATATGAAAGATAAGTAGGAAGCTTATCACTATGGTAACGGGGACTGAAACAGCAACTTTAACTAAATCCCTCCACCTGAAGTAAAATGATTCAAGCCGCCCTTCCTTGGAAAAATAAAAAAACAACCAACAAACAAACAATATCAGTGGATACGTAACCCATCCTGCTCTCCCTCCTGCCAGAATTAGTGCGATCTCACAAATCACAAGGCTGCCAAACAAAAGCACCTTCCACCATACTCCCTTGATCTTACTCATAAAACCTATTAGGACAAAAGGAATTACCGTTAAGACAAATTCTCCAAAGCAATTTCTATTTTGAAAAGTCGAATGAAGAACCCCAGGACTAACTGTAGTGCCAAACCGATACCAGGCCAATGAGATAACCCCGTAGAAATCTAACAGCCCGATAAATGCACAAAAAACAGCGCCTGAAAAAATCCCGGCAAAAAGCGACTTATATGGTTTAAGCCTGGAAGCGGTGGTGGAAAGCTGGATGGCAAAAACCACGAAAAGCGCTAATTGGATAACCGCCGCTACAGGATGAAAAAAGCCATATGGTGGGCCTATGAAGAGGTAAAAAAATGCATCTGGGAAACCAAAAAACCAGAGGTCCTTAACAATTTGTCTGACTGGTAATAAGAGAAGCGAAAACAGAGAAAGGCCGACATAACAGAGAATCAATACCACTAAAGGCCTATTCAACCGATGCGTTTCCTTAACTTTATAGTTAATGACACACAGGGTTGTCGCAACAGAGGTAACGATAATTTCAAAAATGCGGCTTTGGATATCGATTGCACCAAAGCCATATAGAAAGAATGAGAACCCAAATAAGAAAAGGAACGCCTTCAGGAATTTCTGAAAGAATACTACCACCACACAACAAAACACCACGCATGCGAGAAATACGGCTATAAAGGCATTGTAGGGAGGGCAATTGAAGATAGATGAGAACCTAATCAGCAAGTTGCCGATCAGTAAAAGAAAAATTGATGAATAGAAAAAATTTGATCGTTGCTCTAAGGATAGATTCATTTCGTATAGAGAGACTCTCCCCCAAACCTTTGGAGAAAAGCCCCCCCGTTACTTTGAGAAACCACTTCAGAATTATAGAAGGCATTCCCCCGTTTTTCATTTTTCTCAAAACTGCGGCGTGTATTCCGGAATGATTTCCTTGAGCTTTTTCTTTATGGCAGTCGCGTCGTAAGTGTCAGCGACCAATAGAAGCTCATCAATCTTCTTATTAAGGGATTCGTAATTATACCCATCGCCCCGAAGGACAAGAATTTTCTCATGATCGGTTGGCACAATCCCCTCCCCTTCAGTAATCAGCTCCTCATAAAGTTTCTCACCCGGCCGAAGTCCGATAAACTGGATGGGGATGTCAACCTCGGGTTCCAATCCGTTAAGCCGGATCAAATCGTGAACCATATCCAAAATTCGCACCGGCTTTCCCATATCCAGAATAAAAGTCTCACCCCCCCTACCCATGGCCCCAGCCTGAAGTATCAACTGCGCAGCCTCGGAGATGCTCATGAAGTAACGGGTTACCTCCGGGTGGGTCACGGTAACCGGACCACCCCGGGCAATCTGGTCCTGGAAGGTGCGGCTAACTGACCCCGAGCTGGCAATCACATTTCCAAAGCGCACCGCCAGGAAATTGGTGGAGGATCTCTTGCCCATAGATTCTACCAGCATCTCGGACAGACGCTTTGTAGCTCCCATCACATTTATCGGCCGTACCGCCTTGTCAGTAGAAACCAGCACAAACCGTTCTGCTTTGTGCTTTGCCGCCGCCTCTGTCAGGTTTTGGCTGCCCATCACATTGTTGTAAACCGCCTCCCAGGGGTGAAGTTCCTGGAGAGGCACATGTTTATAGGCAGCCGCGTGAAAGACTATCTGGGGGCAAAAATCCTGAAAAACTTTCTCCAGAGCCCCCCGGCGGCGAATATCCACCAGGTATCCCGGTGTATCAACAAATCCAAAGCGCTGTTTGCACTCAGCCTCCATCCGAAACAAATTAAGTTCGCTCATCTCCAGCAGGGCCACCGCGGAGGGATTAAAACGGCAAGCCTGCCTGACCAGCTCGGCTCCAATGGAACCTCCGGCGCCGGTTATAAGTATCCTCTTCTGTTTCAGATAGCGGGAGATCGCCTCATTGTCTAAGAAGACTTCCTCGCGGTCAAG
>JAFDAS010000161.1 GCA_019313695.1 Deltaproteobacteria bacterium | reverse complement strand
TGGTAATTACGTAACTTATGGTGTCCGTCTCCGCGCCTCCAAGATTCTTCGGCGCCTGAATTCCGAAGTAACCGAGCTTTCCCATCATCTCGACAATTTCCCAGGGGAAACGGGATTCCCGGTCAATCTCGCCGGCGATGGGCATAATCTCACGTTCACAGAACGCACGGACGGAACGGCGCACGGCACGATTTTTTTCTGTCAGGAGTGTATTCATAAAACCTCGTGTAGTCTATATCTTAATGCCATTTTGTTAACGGTTACCGACAGAGCGACAAGAAAGGAAGCTACCAAAATATGAGAAACGAGTCAATGTTTCTATAGATCGGTCTGAAATATCTTCCCCGGATTAAGTATCCCCAGTGGGTCGAAGATCTGCTTGATTTCTTTTTGGATGCGGATGCTTTCCGCGGAGAGTTCCATCGGCAGGAATCGTTTTTTGACAATCCCTATCCCATGTTCACCGGAGATAGTTCCACCCATGGACAGCACCTTTTTCAACAGTTTTACGATTCCTTTATCGACCCTGTCTCTGCATTTCCGGTCTTCCCCGGCGATATTCACATGAATGTTCCCGTCTCCGGCATGGCCGAAAGAAAAGATCCTCACATCGTACTCTTCTTCGAATCCGCGCAGACATCCGACCAGATCCGCGATCCTGCCTATTGGAACAACTACATCTTCATGCAGATAGAGTGGAAAGCTGTCTTCAATCCGCAGAGAGACCTCCCTGCGGATTTCCCATATCCTGGCCCTCTTGAGAGAATCGGGGGCCATGATGACATTAGCCGCGCCCTGCTCCATGCAGATCCCGCCGATGGCCTCCATCTCCTTCTCTATCACATCCTGGGCGCCGTCTGTTTCGATGATGAGCATGGCCTTTGCCGACCGTGCCTCTTTGAACGGGAGAAGATCCCCCGTTATTTCCAGACATCTGTCATCTAAAAACTCCACGGCACAGGGGACATGCCCTCGAATCAGCATGGCGGTAACCGCGTCCATGGCGGAGGTAAGCCTCGGGAAAAATGCGACCAGCGTCGTTACCGTTTTGGGGTGCGGTATCAATTTAAGAATAAGCTTTGTAATTACACCCAGAGTTCCCTCTGATCCTAACAACAGGTGGCGCAAGTCATAGCCGACCACGCCCTTTCTCGTCCGAACTCCGGCTTCGATTATTTCGCCCGATGGGAGCACCGCCTCAAGCCCGAGGACATAATCTCTGGTGGTGCCATATTTGACGCAGGAGGGACCTCCGGCATTCGTGGCGGCATTTCCACCAATGGAACAGGTGTCCAGGCTCGCCGGATCGGGGGGGTAGAAGAGGCCTTCCTCCTTCACGGCATTCTGGAGGTCGAGCGTGACGACGCCCGGTTCCACTACCGCGATCAGGTTGTCTTTCTCAATGGCAAGGATGCGGTTCATCTTCGCGAGCGAGAGCAGGACGCCGCCGAACAGCGGAACAGCTCCGCCAGCCAGGCCTGTGCCCAGCCCCCGCGGGGTGACGGAGAAGGAGTATCTGTTTGCCAGGCGCAGCAACGCGCTGACCTGCCGCGGCGATGTCACTTCGACAACAAGTTCGGGAAGGCGCGTGTCTTCCCCGGCGTCCTTTCCGAATTCGCGAAGCTTTTCAGAATCCCGGACAACGGCATCGGGGCCCACTGCTCCTTTAATTTTGCTTAAGATTTCCGGTGTAATGGGTGAATATGAAGGCATAATCTCAGAAATATCTAACTGTATTGTTCAAAACCGGGCAGTTGGAGTCGGTATTCCAGACGATGGAGCAACCAGGCGGCGACTGAAGTCATGAGAAGATAGATTGCCCCGATCACCATGAAGGTTTCTGTGTATCTGAAACTGTCGGAGGCTATTATCTTTCCCTCGCCGGTAAGTTCGATGCAGGTTATCATGTAGGCCAGAGATGAATATTTTATAAGATAGATGATCTCATTGCCGCAACCCGGAAGCGCCCGGCGAAATGCCTGGGGAAGGGTAATGAAGAGAACCATCTTGATCTTTGAAAAGCCTAATGCCTGCGCCGCCATCGTCTGACCTGTCTTGACGGACAGGAAGGCGCCGCGCACATACTCCGACTGATAGGCCCCGCTGCACAGGGAAAAGCCCAGCACCGCGGCCACAAAAGGGGACAGGTAGATTCCGATATAGGGAAGGCCGAAATACCATATGAAGAGCTGGACAACAAGGGGAAACCCCCGGAAAATAAGGACATAACCACTGGCAATCGCCATAGCGAAGGCATTTCCGTATACCATCAGCGCCCCGACAACGACCCCTATTATGAACCCAAAGATGGCAGAGGGGACAATCAGCTTGACGCTGACATAAAACCCCTTCACGAGGGCCGATACTACTTCCGGTTGGAGAAAAAAGAATTCTTCCATAATCAAAAAGAGTTCCCATACAACTCGGTTATCTTGGAACAGAATTCCCTGGTCCTGGCATACTGCGCCTTATACAGTATCTTCTCCGGAGGGCCGGTCTCCACGATGGATCCATTCTCCAGGAAAACAAATTCATCCGCCATTTCACTCGCGAACCCTATCTGGTGCGTGGACATGATCATCGTCATGCCATCTGATCTCACATCCCTTATGACATCCAGGACTTCTGATATAAGTTCAGGGTCGAGGGCCGAAGTCGGTTCGTCGAGCAGCATGATCTCCGGGTCCATCGCGAGGGCGCGCGCAATCGAGACACGCTGTTTCTGTCCTCCGGAAAGCTCGGCAGGATACTGGTGCATATAGCTCTTGAGGCCGACCCTGTCTAATTCAAGGATGGCCCTGTCTCGCGCCTCGCCTTTGCTCATCCCCTTTACCCTTACCAGCGCTATCCGTACATTGTGAAGAGCCGTCAGGTGATCAAAAAGGTTAAAATCCTGGAAGATCATTCCCACCTTCTGGCGGTATTCATAGATTTCCTTTTTTCTGGCGCGGACTATCTCACGCCCATCGAGCCATAAACGCCCCCTGTCGGGCTTGACCAGAAAATTTATGCACTGCAGGAAAGTGCTCTTTCCCCCACCGGACGGTCCGATAAGGACTTTGAGCTCTCCCTTGTTTATCGACAGGGAGGCATCCTTGAGCACCTCCTTATCACCATACCACTTCGTCATATTTTCAATTCTGAGGATAGGGATTTTATCAGCCATATAAAAAGTCCTTATGAGGAATAACCTGGAATCCTTACTTTATTCTCCAATATCCGGAGTCCTTTTGTCCCCAGATATGTCAGTATCAGGAACATAATGCCCGCCGCAAAATACAGAGGAAGCTGTTCATAGGTTCTTGAGGCCACGAAATGCGCGCGGGCCATTATTTCCGCGACACCCAGGGCGTAAGTGACGGCTGAATCTTTCAGAACGATGGAGTATTCATTTGACCAGCCCGGGATAGACAGACGCAGCGCCTGCGGCAGGACAATCAGCATGACTGCTTTCCTGTCACTCATACCAAGGGCGCGCGCGGCCTTCATCTGTCCTTCGGGCAGGGACATGATGGCCCCCCTGAAGATCTGGGACTGGTAAGCGGAGGTAATGAGTCCAAGAACAATGATGGATACCGTAAATGCTGAAAGATTGATGCTTAAGAGGGAACACAAACCGAAATAGAAAAGAAACAGCAGGACGAGGAGGGGTACCCCGCGGAAAAACCAAATGTACACGCCTGCCAGACGATGCAGCCACCTGCCGCCATAGACCTGCCCAACGGCAAT
>JAFDAS010000160.1 GCA_019313695.1 Deltaproteobacteria bacterium | reverse complement strand
GAGAAGCTTATTATGTTTCTGGGCATCAAGGGAACTTGGCATGAGTATGGTACAATTGTCAAAACGCTTAAAAATATCTCAGCCTACAGCAAGCCAATCCGCAACCCGCGGTGATAAAATTGCAAAAGAAAACAAATTGAAACTATTGAAAAATAAGTAATCAACATATCAAGGAGCGTCCCGCAACGCGTATCAAAGAGCGGCCTTTTTTAAAATAGATCAGATTTTGCCAAAGAATTCCTGCACCTCTTTAATTACAGCAACTTTTGTATCTGAATATACATCATCCTCAAATACGAATTCCAGTAAAAATATCATCTTATAATTCACTGCCGATGTCTCATATTCCTGGATGGAGGTAACTTTAACATCCTTCAGCTTTCCATAGTCATCTTTTTTAAATAACACGGTTTTTCTTAAAATAAGATTAATTGCCTCCTTGGCATCATCAGCACTCTCCAATACAATTTCAATCCCATCCAATTTTTCCACAGCCTTAATGATCTTTTCGCTTTCAACCTTAACCTTCATTTTGCCCCTCTATTATGTTTATCTCGTTTTAATAAACTAAAATCTTAAAATTTATATCGAGTCTGCCCTAGTGTCATGTCATGCATCAACTGACGCATCTTGCTTGTCTTTTTTCCTTTCTGCGGCGTTACGCCTTCAGTTACATAGCAGGAATATGCGCCTTCAGGCCTGCCTTGCTGAAAGAAAAAAATACGGCGCAATCTTACGCCACTTGATACATGACAGGACACTAGCGCAACATTGCTAAAGTACACTATTGTCTTTGCAACATTTCGCAAGGAACTAACCTGGACGTCTTTAAAAAACAAAATAACTTGCAATAGGAGACTGGAAATCCAGGTTGGTTAGTTGATTAAAGACGTCCCTTATGTTGTGTGTTTTCCTAACCCATTGAATTAACGAGATTTATAGCCATAATTATATCAATTGCATATTTCTTTATATAACAGCATGTTACACCTGCTAATGAATATTTTCGAAAAATCTCGCAACATAAAAAATCGCGTTTAAACGAACTTGCACATGCACAATGATATACTCTTGGAGGTTTTTATTTTTTAAGTAGTAAAACAACCAATGAGCTCACACCTTTGAAGCGTATGAGCGTGATCTGCTCTTGTTCTTAAGAGAGCAGGTCTTATAAAGCAGAAGTAAATCATATGCCATTTTCTCCTATTCTTTAATTATAGTATAGCATATATAGCACTTATAAATAATATTGTCAACTGGTTACAAGATATTATGTTGCGAGTTATTGTAACCCCTTTTTATCAAAGGATATAATAAGTAGAAGAATTATATGCAAAGAAAATATATTTATTATATTTAAAGGGAAGTATATCCAAAACTGGCAACATAACTCTATGTTCAACATATTGTCTCAGGAAATCAGATGTTAAATTCTCTATATCTGTAAGTTTTTTCTGGAAATCTCCTGCAAATTCGTGTAAGTATCTTTTAAGTTCCTTGATCGTGGCTTCACTCAACCCCCGCTCTTTTTCGCTGATAATGCAATCATTAACAATTGAATATATCATAAGAAAGAACCTCCTTTTCATGATGCAATTATCCGGTAATTGCTGCTATCTGCAGATCGGATATCAATATATATTAAAATACCAATTAGTTAAAAAAACAATAATTGTCGACAGCCGCCGTCATGGGGTAACCGTAAGTCGCCCTGCGGGCTCCTTCCTGTTACCCCATGACGGCGATCCTTTAATTTAATATATCGTAACTATCTTTTTTTAAGGGATTTTAATCTTAACCGCGCGAAACATGCAATATCATGTAGAGAATGGTTAAACTAATCAATTTTATTATTATAATGATTACTGCCTCGCTTACATATGGATGTTCAAATACGCGTTTTGTATATCCAGAGCCGGAAATTAGTATTGAGAATTTAAAACAGACTGTTCATTATCTCTCTAACATGACCCCCCCGCGGAATTATATGAATTCAGAATCGTTAGAAAGAGCGGCAAATTACATCTCGCAAAGATTCATAGAATGTGGTCTTACACCTGAAAGGCAGAAGTTCGAAGTCTCCGGTCACATTTACGAAAACGTTATTGCTAGTGTTGGCCCAAAGGAAGGCATGCGCATTATTGTAGGTGCACACTACGACGTGTGTGGAGACCAACCTGGTGCCGATGACAACGCAAGTGCAATTGCAGGGTTACTTGAAGTCGCTCGCTTCGCAAAAAAACATGAGACCGAATTGCCATACAGAGTCGATTTTGTTGCGTACACTTTGGAGGAACCTCCTTTCTTTGGTACCATGAATATGGGGAGTTACGTTCATGCGGAATCCCTTCACAGGAATAATATAAAGGTACAAGGTATGATCTGTATGGAGATGATCGGATTCTTCACCGATCGAAAAAATTCACAGCGATTTCCACTGTTTCTCATGCGTTTGTTTTATCCCACCACAGGGAATTTCATTGCTGTTGTCGGCAACTATGCCAGCTCATCTTTGATCAAACAGGTATCTCAACATCTTAAAGCAACATCGATAAGTGTGGAAACATTGAAGGCACCATCAATTCTCCCCGGCGTCGATTTTTCAGACCACAGAAATTACTGGAGATTTGGATATGATGCGGTGATGATCACAGATACAGCCTTCTACAGGAATCCCAACTACCACAAGCATTCCGATACCATGGACACTCTGAACTTCGAAAAAATGAAAGAAGTGGTGAAAGGTATTTGTTGGTCCCTTCTTAATATGAAGTGATTTTCTAACAAACCGGATTCAGGCGACGGCCATTAACCGCGTCTGATCCGTAATGTTACCTATAAATAATGTGACCAGTAATTAATGAAAAGCATATCAATAATTCTATTTTATTTACTATGTTTAACCGAATTGGTTCACGCAAAAGAAGAATTGATTATCATAGAAACTAGGCAAGGTGTCATACAAAAATTCTTGCTTCTTGAGCCTAATAACCCTGTTTCCAGCGTTATTCTTTGTGAACAGTCATACCATCCACGCCTGGGGCACCTTTGTTCCTGATTACACGCCTCACAGCGCGTTTCATGTTGTTCCGCTCAAGGATAGACTCCATGAGTCCCGCCGGGGCGGGATCGGGCTTTCAGATAGGTACGACGCAATGTACTCTTCAGAACTGTAGTCTCGCTGCACTTTCGTGCCCGAGAACTCCAAGTTCAGCTTACGCTGTTTCTGCTGCTGTAATGAATTCATTAGAAGCACCTCCCTATTAACCACTCTCATTTACCCCTGTCGTTCGACAGGCGGCACCGTTTGGGCCTTCACCGGTCGTAGATCCCGTCATCGGGGGGTGAGTCCTCCCTGCTCCTGCAGGGCTCGTTTCCTCCGGCTTAATATGCCCGCTGCTGACTTCTCCCATTCGTTGGGGGCCGGTTACCCGATCCCTCAGTCAATTTGCCTCGCACGCGACGCTCCAGGACGATATGGAAGATCTCCCGGGGTAATCTCGGCTACTTTCAGCGCACGATCGTCAGATATACGGAGTTCAACCATGTGAAGGATATAGGACTTTATCCTGTGTTGTCCGCCGGAGGCGGATCCCAGTCTTCCCCCCCTCAAATCTGCCTACCCTCTACCTTTTGGTACGGGGCATACCTGTACGCCTGCCTGTGCGTTCGCACGCAGACAGGTCGACCCACGCTTTTGCCGCCGGCTTCCTTCAGATGTTACATCACTGCAACA
>JAFDAS010000032.1 GCA_019313695.1 Deltaproteobacteria bacterium | reverse complement strand
AAGCGTACAAAGGTTGAGATCTAAAGATGTAGTGACCATAAATCTGGCCGCTCAGCCCCAACCGCCCGATATCACTACGGTTGTGTCCGGAATGGGGTTAAACTTGGGTTAAATCCTTGACATTCCATACGAATGTAATTACAATGTAGATACCTATTTAGTCAAGGAGGTAAGCTATGAGAGCACGTGTTGTGAAAATTGGCAACTCCCAAGGCATCCGTATTCCAAAACCTATACTTGAGCAAACAGGAATTATGGAAGACGTTGAGCTTGAAGTAGAAAAAAACCAAATCATTATTCGCTCCATTTCAAATCCAAGAGCTGGTTGGGATCTTGCTTTCAAAACAATGGCCAAAAATGATGATGACGTGCTGATGCACGGAACCGAAAATATCTCAAATTCTTGGGATGAAGAAGAATGGCAATGGTAGTCAATCGATTCGACGTATATTTGATAAATCTTGATCCTACTGTTGGATCTGAAATTCAGAAAACCAGACCCTGTTTGATTGTTTCACCTGATGAAATGAACAGACATATCCGCACCGTCATTGTTGCCCCAATGACTACCGCAGGTAAGGACTATCCTACAAGGGTATCATGCAAATTTAAAAAGAAAAAAGGGCAAATCGTCTTAGATCAGATTCGAACAATAGATAAAACACGACTCATAAAAAAGCTTGGTTATATTAATCCAGAAACCCAGTTAGAAGTTATTTCTGTCTTACAACGGCTATTTGCATTTTAAGGCCGCCCAACACAAGCGGAGCAACTCTGATTCGAAAAGCTTGCGCTTTTTGGCCAGGTTATCCGCCGCACGTTGGCGTACCTATATCATGTCATTATTCAAGTAAACGCTTGCTTTATACCTCAATTGGTAGTACGTGTAAAAATACAACAGGGGGTACCCGATGGGAAAACTTATGAATATCCTTCCGATAAGCGATTTGAGGCAGGATGCTGCCAACGTCCTGAAAAAATTACGAGACAACAAGGAACCCATTGTCATTACACAAAGAGGTCGGGCAGCTGCCGTCATAATCGGTGTCGAGGCGTATGAGCAATCTGAACACGATAAAGAGATCCTTCGTCTTTTGGCTAAGGGAGATAGGGAAATAGAAATAGGCGAGGGTTATGATCTAGATACTGTTCTTGCTGAAGCCGATTTAATCCTATCCCAGGAGCCATCGTGAAAGTCCGCTTTACGCCTTCTGCCGGATCCCAGTTTCTGTCTGCTCTCGCATATATTCGGCGGGATAAACCTTCTGCAGCAACCAGTTTTCGAGAGCATTCCGAAACAGTTTTGCGAAGGCTTGAGGGCTTTCCTGAGTCTGGAAGAATCATGCCAGAATTTCCAGAACTTCCCTACCGGGAGGTGATTATATCGCCATACCGTTTTTTTTATAAAATCAAAGGCGATATTGTTTGGATAGTTGCGGTATAGCATGGTGCACAGCTTCCAAAGCAACCAGGGTATTAAACGCCAACAAAAAAATTGAGCCGATTTTTTCTTAAATCCAAATATTAAGCTGGCTTTTGTGTCTGCTCATTTCTAGCGTTGGGCCGTTGAGTTGAACAATGAACAATCAACATAAAATAATCTCCCCACGTATTATTGTGCAAATATTGTTTCCTGTTGTTCTCATGCCATTCCTGCCGATGTTGATCTCTTGGCACTGGTATTGGTGGGAAGCTTGGGTATATGCCATCATTTGCATCTTGGGCTATGCTATCAGCCGAATGCTGGCGGCCCGACGTCATCCCGACCTGATTGCTGAACGTGTCCGCATGATGCACCATGAGAACGACAAACCCTGGGACAGATTTTTGATCCCTTTGATTGGCCTGGGATTCGGATCGCTACTCTTGGTTGCCGGTCTGGATGCGCTGTTTGGCTGGTCGCCCCCCTTCATCGTGCCGGTGAAAATTCTATCACTGGTCATCATCCTGGCCGGAAACGTTTTTGGATCATACGCCTTGCTCGAAAACCGTTTCTTCTCTTTCATAGTACGTATCCAGACCGAGCGCGGTCACCAAGTGGTATCGAGTGGTCCCTACCGCTGGATCCGGCATCCGGGTTATGCAGGGGCGCTACTGGTATATTTAGCCACGCCTGTCTTTTTGGATTCACGATTGGCGTTTATTCCAGCAGTATTCCTTTTTGCCGTTTTTGTAATCCGCACCGCTTTGGAAGATAGGTTCTTGCAGGATGAATTGGCGGGTTATGGTGAGTATGCGAGGCGTGTTCGTTATCGTTTGCTACCAGGAGTATGGTGATAGAATTGGTGTTATGGCGGGCCTTCGCCAGGATTCCCCGTTGTGGAGCGCAGTGAGTTTCACTGTTCTGCCGACCACACGGCTGTGACAGATCCGGTCACACGTTTTCAAGTTTGTAGATAGGCCCGATTCTTTATTGTAAATAGTAGCGCCCACCTATAAGGATTGAATCGATCCCAGGGACGATTGAAATAGTTGGAGTTGAAGGTGTTAATCCTACCGGCGCGTCAGCGGCTTACTTGAACCCGTCACTCCACCAGAAAATAAAACTTGACAAAGCGTACGCTATGCCGCACTATTAAATAAAAATATGAGGTGTCCCATGCCGACATTATCAGCAACTGAAGCAAGAACGAAATTATACCGCCTCATAGATGAGGCATCATTGACACACGAACCAATCGTAATCACCGGTAAACGTGGAAACGCGGTTCTCATATCCGAAAACGACTGGCGCGCCATTCAAGAAACAATGTTTTTATTAAATGTTCCCGGCATGCGGGAATCTATCCAAGAGGGTTTGGCCACGCCAATTGAGAATTGTAAAGAGGAAATCGAGTGGTGAGCTGGCGTGTTGTTTTAACCAAACAAGCACAAAAAGATGCAAAAAAACTATCTGCTTTCGGCCTCAAACAAAAAGCCGAAACATTGATTAATATCCTGCGCGAAAACCCATATCAAACTCCACCTCCTTTTGAAAAATTAATAGGCGATTTAACCGGCGCATATTCACGTCGAATAAATATTCAACAGCGACTGATTTATCAGATTCTTAACGAAGAAAAAATTGTGAAAATTGTTCGTATGTGGACCCACTATGAATAGTTTTGCAGAACAACAAGGGCACCCACTCTGATCCCAAAAGCCTTGCGCCTTTTGGTCCAAGTGATGCCCGGCGTTCAACTAAAGGGAAAGGGGCAAAATAATGATCGCTTCATTGATTAAACTTATTTTATCGAATCCCTCGGTTTCCCTTCTCGTCCTGGGACTGATCGGTTCACTGGTTTCTCTTCTTTTCAAGAAAAAGCCGCTAAGCAAGCCAGTCATTGTCGAAGCCCTTGTCGCCTATTTTTTTCTGTTCAGCATAGGGATCGGGTACCTGAACAACTTCCTGATGCATGTGGTGTTTGCAGAGTACACGGCGAAATTCATTGGATGGGCAAATAGCCCCTTCCAATTAGAAGTGGGATTTGCCAGCCTTGGCATGGGTGTGGCAGGCCTCATAGCTTTCAGACCGAACCTGACTTTCCGATTAGCAACCTTCATCCCTCCGGCCTTTTTCCTGTGGGGTGCCGCTGGAGGTCATATTTACCAAATTTTTAAAACGCACAATATGGCTCCGGGAAACGCAGGCGCCATTCTATGGACAGATATCCTGTTGCCTGTCATCGGCTTCGCACTGCTCTACGCACAGGCGAAAGTCCTTGGTGGTGGAAAAAGGGGTCTGACCCCTGGAAACAAGACAGCATGTGCAGAGAGTTGAATTATTTCAAGATATATTTTCTGTTGTTTCTGATTGTTCTGCTTAACCAGAGTTGCGCGGATGTGGTTTCCGGCACGGACAGGTGTGAAGCGATGCGGACGCAAAGAGTTGTTGGTGGCCCGTGCGAATACAAATCTTACAGAGGTATTGCCACGATTACTTCTGTTCGCGAAACAGAAGAAAACCAGGAATCCCGGGGGGGTCCTTCCTGTCAAGACTATGTGGTCAGATTTTCCTTTTCCTCCGATGAAAAAATAGAAGAATCCTATGGTAATGTTGAAGGAAAGGAATATGCTCTAAAATTGACCAATTCCTGGAATCCGGGGGCAAAATTCCTGAAGAAATACGGGATTAAATCGGGCAGGAATTTTGAATGCTATTTAAAGGTGATTACCAAGGGAACATGCACGCCGGTTCTTTTCGATTTTCCTGCAATTGATCTCGGCGATTATTTTGAGTTTAATGGGAAAGGGGAAAAGGGGACCGGGGAAAGCGGGAAAAAGGGACAGCTCTATTTAATTTCGAACAATACAATTCACGCTGACCCGCAACCCTGCGCAAAATTTTGTATTAGATTCAAGTATATTGTTTCTGCAAAGCTGGTTGCCATCGTCACGGCGGGCAGGTGATTGTGACGTTAGGCCCGAAACAATAGATTGAGGGAGGTCTAAACATGAAACGATTTCAAATCATAACAAACGTGTTCGTCCTGCTATTCTTAGTCATCAATTTCGGGTGTCTCTATCATCTGACCTCCGAACTGCAGAAGGCCAACGATAAAATGGAAAACATTAGAACCGAAGTGGAAGCGGTACAGGATGTGGTCGTAAAGGTTAAAATAATAGTTTCTGACGTTGAGAGGGCGGTCGCAAAGGTGGCGGATAGCAACGATCCTGTTAATGATATCCTGGACAAAGCCAAAGAGAAGCTTGAAGATGTCATCAAGAACTTTGAGAATCGGATTAAGTAATGTACCCAATCACGAAATCCAGTCGATCTGGCAGAAAATCGCTGAGGGAAGAATATATGAGCCAGCGGGCTAAAAAACAAAAGGAGAAAACAAATGAATAAGACACATCTCTATGTACTGTGGACTAATGATAATCCGATTACAGCAGAAAAGATGGTTTTCATGTATACCATCAATGCTCTCATCCATGGCTGGTGGGAAAAGGTCACCCTCATAATTTGGGGTGCAACGGCTAAATTAGTCAGTGAGGATAGCAATATCCAGGAAAAGATCAAGGAGGCCTTAGATGCAGGTGTTCACATAACCGCATGCAAAGCCTGTGCAGATCAACTGGGAGTTACAGAAACTTTGGAAGAACTGAACATTGAAGTCAAGTATTGGGGGCTGCCATTAACTGAGGTTTTAAAAAACAACGAACAGCTTCTGACAATATAGAAAACGGTTCAACAATTTCCCCTGTCCGGCAGCACCTCTATTCATTATGCAAGCCTGAAAAAGAATCGAAAAAAGTCTTAACCGCCGGACATGCACTTGATTTCAGGTCGAATTTGTTTGATAATTTATCAAATAGTGGAATTTATCCGTGGTTGACTGGTCAGACGTGATGATTTTCTAAGCCCCGCAAAACAGAGAACATATGAAAACCGTCAAATACAGCAAATACTTGCAGGAAACATCGAAGAATTACAGGTATGTAAGGTTTGGCAAACTTGATCATACAGGAGAAAAGAAAAGGGAGGACATAGACTATACCCTGAAAGATGCCCTGACAATTGTAAAGCCCTATGTCAAGGTCAGGCTGAACGAACAGTTCAAGGTCGTCATCCCGATCGCGCTATACCTCCTGTTGTTTCAGCTCATTGTAATGAAGCAGACTGTCCCGGGCGGCGTTTCCATAGGTCTGGGACTTCTCGGGGTCATCGTCGGACTCATGTTCTTCATGGAAGGTCTTAAGGTCGGACTCATGCCCTTCGGCGAGACCATAGGATATTTTCTGCCCATGAAGGCCAGAAAGATAGTTATCCTTGCCATCGCTTTCGCTCTGGGCGTTGGGGCAACCTTCGCCGAACCTGCAATGGGAGTGCTCAAAGAGGCTGGAAAAATAGTAGACCCTTTGAAAGCCCCTCTCCTTTATGCGATGCTTAATCAGTATTCGGGCTACACGGTATTGGCGGTGAGCATAGGTGTGGGTGTCGCCACGCTGCTCGGTATACTCATGTTTATATACGGCTGGAGCCTGAAGAGACTTATATACGTCTCACTGGCTCCCACGCTCGCGCTTACGGTATATTCATTCATGGACGAAAACCTGTCTCAGGTCATCGGGCTCGCGTGGGACTGCGGCGCCGTAACCACGGGCCCGGTGACTGTGCCCCTTGTACTCTCCCTCGGCATAGGGGTAGCCGGCGTAATAAAGCATAAATACAGAAATAATATTCCTGGATTCGGTCTGGTAACATTAGCCTCAATGTACCCTGTCATGGCCATCCTCTCACTTGCGGTAATTCTGAATAACATAATGCCGGGAACAGGAGTAAAAACCGTTGTTGAAGCAGTGGCGCCGGCCTCATCATGGTTCGATTCTCCCGCTGTGCAAAGCATCGTTCTTTCTATCCGGGCGATAGTACCCCTTGCATTTTTCCTGTACATCGTCCAAAGGGTTGTTTTGAAGGAGCGCGTACACAAGTTCGGCGAAATAATATACGGCCTTGCGCTTTGTCTAATCGGCATGTCGCTTTTCAACCTCGGGTTGAACTTTGGTCTCTCACCTCTGGGAGGCATGGTGGGTTCTGTGGTACCGGCAGCGTACTCCGCAATAGAGATGGTTTCCAATTCGCCGCTTTACGGGATGTTTCTGGGTCTTACTATCTGCGTCCTTTTCGCATTCTTCCTGGGATATGGCGCCACTCTGGCAGAACCCGCTTTGAATGCGCTCGGCATGACAGTTGAAAACTCTACAAACGGGGCCTTCAAAAAGAAGCTGGTCATGTTATCCGTAAGCATCGGCGTGGCCCTTGGCCTTTCCGTCGGCGTGCTAAAGATAGTGTTTGACATCCAGATAATATACTTGCTCCTGCCCCTTTATATTTTAGCCATCATACTGACGATAATCTCAGAAGAAAAGTACGTTAACATGGGGTGGGACAGTGCGGGTGTTACCACCGGCCCCATAACCGTACCTCTTGTGCTTGCCATGGGACTCGGCTTTGCGAATGCAACAAATTCCCTGGACGGCTTTGGTTTATTGGCCCTGGCCTCGATCTTTCCAATACTATCTGTTCTTTTCGTTGGCCTGTATGTCCATTATCTACAGAAGAGAACCACCAAGGAGGATGACTATGCCTAAGAAAAACATAACAGTTTTAACTGACCTGAACCTGATAACGTGCATTGTCCAGAAAGGCGCCGCCGACGACATAATAAAGGCCGCCGTGGAAGCCGGGGCACAGGGAGCGACAATCCACTACGCAAGGGGTACAGGCGTAAGGGAAAGGCTTGGGCTTCTTGGCGTTGCGATCGAATCGGAAAAAGAGGTCATAAACATCATGGTTTCCTCGGAGATGACCGACATGGTGTTCGAGGCATTATATCTGGCAGGAAAACTCGATACTCCCGGCATGGGAATAATATTCGTCGTGCCGGTTCTCAAGGCAGGCACCTATATTCCGGATAACGTACTCAACCCTGAAGCGCATTAGACTTGGAAGTGATCTGACGATTTTTACTTGCCGATCCCAAACGCAAGCTGATGTAATGTAATCTCCGAAAAACCGGAAAAATCACCTTTATCCACTCCTCAGACGATAATCATGCGTTAAAAAGGACAAGTTGTGGTATAGTCCGCCGCGTGACCCCTGATACAGAAAAAAACTATCACACAGAGAAGGATGACTTGCATGAAATTTGATCTATTCAAGTTCCTGAGATCTTTAATCTCTATTTCAGGAAAGGAAGAGCAGCAGCACACTGCAGAGAAGGAAAAAATACACCCGGTCGAGAAAAAAAGGGAGGCATCGACAAGGAGAAAGAGAAAAGTTACGGCAGAGAAAGGTCCGGTAGAGAAAGAGAAGGGACGCACGAAGTTCCGCGACCTTGGCCTTCCTTCACAAATCCTCGACGCGATCGAGAAGATTGGATACAGGGAGATGACCCCGATTCAGGAGGCCACCTATTCTATTATTACCTCGGGGCAGGATCTCTGCGCCTTAGCGGAAACGGGATCGGGAAAGACGGCCGCATGCTCGATTCCCCTTGTTCAGAAGATCGATACCTCACTAAACGCCATCCAGGGTCTGGTAATCGTCCCGACCCGCGAATTATGCCTTCAATATGTGGATGAGATCGAAAAAATCGGCGCCGGAGCCGGGGTGGTCTCGTTCGCCGTTTTCGGAGGATTCAGCAAGGAGATCCAGGTCGCCAAGATAAAACACGAGGTACATATCCTCGTCGCGACGCCGGGGCGGCTCATCGATCTTCTGTATGACGGAGTTATCATCCTGTCGAACGTGAAATGTGTCGTCCTCGATGAAGCGGACGAACTCCTGCAGGAAGGGTTCCTCGAGGATATCGAGTTTATCATGTCATGCATGATCAATAAACATCAGACACTCCTCTTCGCCGCGACAATGGCTGACGACATCACAAAGCTCTCTCATGATTATCTGCGGGATCCGGAATACATCTCTCTTATCAAAGAGAGGGCGGCGCCGGTGAGTATCGAACATTACTTCGCCTATCTCCACCCGAATCGCAAGGAGGCGGAACTTATAAAATATCTTGAGGAAGAAGATGTCAGCCAGGTTATCATCTTCTGTAACGCCCGGCACAAGGTCGACAAGTTATTCCGCGATATGCGCAAGCGCTATAAAGACATCGAGTATATACATGCCGGGCTCAGTCAGAACAAGCGTTCTTCCATATTCAGGCAGTTCAAAACAAAGAAGCTCCGCTACCTCATTGCCACAGATGTCGCCGGAAGAGGGCTTGATTTTACACATGTATCCCATGTGATAAACTGGGACTTACCGTGGGATGGAACACAGTATACTCATCGTACCGGTCGCTCCGGGCGAATGGGGAGAAGGGGCCGGGCATTTACCCTTGTGACCAGGCGCGACCTTCCCCTGCTTCGTGAAATTATCCGCAAGAAGAAGATTACCCCCCGCTGGATCGGGGAAAACCCTCTTCAGGAAACCGGCACGCCACAGAAAGAAAAACCCAGGAAGAAAAAAAGGTCCTATCGGCGCCACAGCGGTGGAGAAAGAAAGCATGACAGACCAGAAGCAAAAAGAGAAAAACAGCGTTAGGAATCAAGAATAAATAAGTTATACAGATTGCGCCGTAATGTTGTTTGTTCTCAAGGCGTGTTGAAGCGCGCATAACGAGTTATGCAAGCGTTGACACGCCACAGAAAACAAGCAAAAGGGCAAGCAAGGTGTATGAGTTATTTATGCTTGCTGACTCAGCTCAACCCTGTTTTGTCCTGACTCTGAAACAGCTCAAAGGCATCGTTCACATTTGTAAACTCCAGTGAATGGTTTTTGCACCCGTTACGGGAACAAACTTTTATGGTTCCCCCCACCTGTAATTGAAATCCAACTATGGGCGCCTTGCATTCACATGTTTGATACACAGGAAAAGGATTGCCGCAGTGTGGGCAGAACAGGCTGCAAATAGCAGCTTCAACGTCATCCACGCCATCAAACTTTTTGTTATAACTTCCGTAAACCTGACTCAGATAAATACGACCTGACTTTTTTTCGATCTTTGTTTCAAGATCTATTGAAGGAAGATCATCAAGTCTGACATCAGGATTCATGAGGGATTTACCACAAGCGGGGCATTTAACCAGAATTTTAATCGAACCAGTCATATCGAACCTCCTTGTTTTTTTGTGCCTTTCCTGAAGCTATTCGCTGAAATACTCCGGCCTCATGGAGACCGTAAGCCCGTCGCCGCTGTTTTTCAACCGCACGGCAAGTCCCTGAATCTTCGGCAGTTCGTATTCGAAGAAGTAACGGAAGGTATGGAGTTTCCCGCGGTAAAAATCGGCTTCGGCGCCCTCGGAAGCCCCTGCAAGAGCCTCATGTGCAGTAAGGGCCTGGAGAAGCCATTGCCAAGCGATGGCGATGATGCCGAAGAATTCAAGAAACAGTGTCGCGTCGGCCAGGAAGATTTCTATTTCTCCCTTGAGGGCAAGTTCCGTCAGGCCCTGGGCAACTTCTTTCAGCGACTCCAGAGACTCCTGCAGTTTTTCCGCGTAGGGCGCTAATTCATCAATTGACTTTGCCCCGGCAATTGTTTTTTCGACTTCCGCAAGATAGAGAAAGAGGGCCTTTCCGTCTTTCATAACCATTTTCCGGCCCAGAAGGTCCATCCCCTGGATTCCCGTGGTTCCTTCGTGAATGGGATGAATGCGCACGTCGCGATAGTACTGCTCCAGTGGAAACTCATCACAGTAGCCATAGCCGCCCAGGCACTGGAGTCCCTGGCTGCAGGAAAGGATACCCATTTCCGAGGGATAGGTTTTTGCTATCGGCGTGAGGATTTCCAGGAGCAGTTCATACTTCTCCTTCTCTTCTCCTTCTTCAAGAACCGTAATCAGGTCGGTATACTTGGAGCACTGAAAAATCAAAGAAAAAGCGCCCTCCACGATGGCCCTCTGGAAAAGGAGCATCCGTTTGACGTCGGCGTGTTCGATAATCGGTATCTGCGGTTCGGCTGGGTCTTTGGATGTAATTTTTCTTCCCTGGGGCCTCTCCCTTGTATATTCAAGGGCAGCGTAATAGGCGGCGGAGGCAATAGCGGCCGCACCCATTCCCACGTCGATTCGCGCCTCGTTCATCATCTGAAACATGTATCTGATACCTTTATGGGGCTCTCCCACGAGCCAGCCGCGGCAGTCGTCGTTCTCTCCGAGACTGAGCTGCGTAATGGGCGCGCCACGATAACCTAACTTGTGATAAATTCCGGAACAACTCACATCATTGGATACCAGCTCTCCCTCTTCATTCAGCCTTTTATTAGGGACGACAAAGAGTGATATTCCCCTGATGCCCTGCGGAGCGCCTTCGATCCGCGCTATCATGAGATTGACCACGTTCTCGATAGAATCATATTCGGCGCAGGAAATAAATATCTTCTGCCCTTTGAGCGTATAATATCCATCGTCAGCGGGGAAGGCCGTGGTGGAAACATCCGTCAGCGATGAACCCGCCTGTGGTTCCGTTAGAGCCATGGTTCCCTGCCACTGGCCGGCAAACATCTTCGGCACATAGGCATCGATCAATTCCTGAGAACCGAAGGACATGACCAGATGGGCCGCGCCGGTGGTGAGAAAGGGATAGACACAGGCGGAATAATTGGCCGCCGAAAAGATCCCCCGGAAGGCCGTCATAACGCTCATCGGTATCTGTTGCCCGCCAAATTCATAGGGCGCGTGCGCCCCGATCCAGCCCCCTTCCCCGCAGGCTTTCATGACCGTTTCGACCACAGGATGAACCTTCACCGTGGTTCCCGTAAATTCAGGCTGCTGCTTATCCATTTCGGCGAAGACGGGAAAGAGAATATCCTTTCCCATTCTCATCCCCGTGTCCAGGACCATATCGAAGACTTCTCTGCTGTGATCGGCAAAGTAAGGGTACGTGGTGAGCGATTCCACATCAAACATTTCGTAAAGCATGAATTTCAGGTTTCTCATGCTGATAAAGGTTTGAGCCATGAACAAGTCCTCCTTTTTTATAGGTTATCTTTTTTCATTTGATGACAGCACTTTTAAACCGCAGTGTTTCTCAATAGGCTGAAAATCTTTATCATTGTGTAAAAGTGGTATATCATTTTCGATGGCAGTTGAGGCAATTATGCAGTCTAAGGGGAAAAGGGGTCACACCTATTTTACGATTCCATTTTTAGTTATAAAAAATTCTTTTATGAGGAGAGAGGAAAAGGGGAGACCGAGAAAGGAGAATAAATAGGTGTGACCCCTTTTCCACTCGAAGGAGAAGAACCGGATCGCGCCTATTTCCCCATGACGATCTGCATGATGGTCAGGGCCTGATTCCGGTCTTCCAGACGGATAGCGTCTTCCAGGCTCATTCCGCCCGTGTTCCTGTCCAGTGCTTCTTTAGTAACCCGGAGACCCAGGGGCGACTTGCCCGCCATATTCCGGGCCATGGCCATCGCTTCGTCCATCAGGTTTTCCGGTTCCAGAATCGCCTGGAGAAATCCGATCCTGAGGGCCTCCGGGGCATTCATAAAATCACCCGTCAGGAGATACCGCGCCGCGTTCGCCGTTCCTACGGCACGTGGCAGGAGCCAGGATGCACCCATATCGGCGCCCCCGAAGCCCAGGTTGATATATGCCGCCTGGAATCGCGTCTTCGGCACTCCAAGCCTTACATCACAGGCCATGGCAAGGGAGAATCCCGCTCCCACGGCCACGCCGTTGATGGCCCCGATGATCGGCTGGGGAGCCTGTCTCATGAAAAGAATAAAGTCGGAATAAAGACGCTGGTTCTCAAAGGCCGATTTAGGGGTGTACCCATCCTTGGGACTCATTATCTCGGGATCACCAATGTCCAGACCAGCGCTGAATCCCCGTCCCGCGCCCGTGAGCACAAGTACTCTCGTATCCAGATCTTCGATACGCTCTTTCAGGCAGTGGCGAAACTCGTCCCGCATGGTGAAATTGATGGCATTGAGCGCGTCGGGGCGGTTCAGGGTAATGATTCCTATCGGACCTTCTCGTTCAAAGCTAATAGTGGTGTAATCCATTAACTCACTCCCTCCGGTTATTCTAAAAAAAGACATGGCCCCGTGCCATATTTTTTATAGACCGGGATTACTGATTTTCCCGGACACAAGGGCTATCTGCTCCTCGGCCTCTTTCATCATTCCCTCTACAAGTTCTTTACAGGTCAATGTATTGTGAACCAGGCCCACTGACTGCCCTACCATCATGGGTGCCATGTCCACATCTCCAGTATCCCATGCCTCTGCTATCCTTGCTCCGGTAATCAGAGGAATAATCGCCTCAAGGCCTCCACCCTTTGCTTCGACATCCAGGACATCCATCACATTCTTGTTTTTCAGCGCCCGGGCCTGGAGGCCGATGGACTTGCAGAAAAGCGTGGTGTCGTTTTCCTGGCTGCTGATGAGCTTATTCTTTATATTGTCATGTACATTGCATTCGCTGGTTCCCATGAAACGCGTGGCCATCATTACCCCTTCAGCCCCCAGCATCAGCGCCGCCGCCATAGTTTTTCCGTTCGCGATCCCTCCCACGGTTACTACAGGCAGTTTCACATCTTCCACGATCCTCGGTGTGAGCACCATAGTGGAAACGTCGTCATCCAGTGGATGTCCCCCTTCTTCAATACCCGCGGCGAATATTCCGTCATATCCCACGCTTTCGGCGTGAAGCGCGTGGCGAACGGAACCCAGCTTGTGAAACATCTTGACCCCGGCCTTTTTGAGCATCTCAATATATTCCATGCCACAGGCCTTGTCGATCGGAGAGCCCGATATTACCACGGCCGCCACCTGCTCTTCCGCGCAGACGCGAAGATACATATTATAATGCTCGGCGGTAATGCGAACCGACGGCAGTATGGTGACACTCACCGTAAAAGGCTTGTCGGTAAGCCCGCGCGTTTCGTTTATCGCGGCCCTGAAGTCCTCTTCGGTCTCATAGTTGGCCGCGGTAATGTCGCCTATGGCGCCCGCGTTGGATATTGCCGCGCATAGGGGGGGCTTGCACAGCCACATCATCGCGCCGCATATAATGGGATACTTCACGCCAAACATTTCAGTAATCTCCGTTTTTATCATTTACTTCTCCTTTTTCTTCTTTACTTTTTTATTTTTTCAGGGCTACCCGCGCGTCTACGCGGCTCAACGGGAATCCCGAAAAAGGCATTAAGGTCTTTGTCCTTTCCATACACCTCCATTCGACATCCTCCATTTTCTATTTTTTTGAGAAAGACTGTATCAGTTTGAAAAACTCCCCCGAGAAGACCATTATCGCCTGATTACGATTTTCCACGTTAACGGCCGCCTCAAGTGAAGGCGCGTCAATATTCTGGTCGAGGGCACGCTTGGTCAGTTTCAGCGCCCCGGAACTCTTGGTAGTCATCATACGCGCGCGCGACAGGGCTTCCTCGAGCAGCTGCTCCCGCGGGACCACTTTGCTCACAAGACCGATCCGTTCCGCCTCTTCCGCCCACACCTTTCTCCCGGTAAGCAGAATCTCACTGGCTCGCGCGAGGCCCACGAGGCGGGGCAGATAATAAGAGCATCCCAATTCGCCACCTGAAAGACCGATATTGATAAAAGAAGCGATAAAACAGGCTTCAGGCGAAGCAACGCGAATATCACTGGCAAGCGTCATGGAGAAACCACCACCGGCCGCCGGACCGTTCACAGCCGATATGACGGGCTGGGGGATCCTTCTCATGCCGAGGATAAGGTTGGCGTACCGCTCCTGAACAATTTTGAGAAAAAGTTCAGGATCGGCGAATGCATCGGTGTCTTTGTAAGCAATGGCATCATTGAGATCGGCCCCTGAAGAATATGAACGGCCCTCCCCCGTAATAATCAGAACTTTTATTGTTGCATCGAACCGCGACAGTATTCTGAATAATTCATCAAACTCTTCCAGCATTTCCATATTGATGGCGTTGAGCTGTTCGGGCCGGTTCATCGTTACAAGACCGATGGACGGTTCCACTTCTTCAAAAGCAAATGTGTTAAATTTTTTCATATCGGCTGTCATTGGTTTTCTTCCCTCTTTTTCTTGTCTATCTCTCTGAGTTCTCTTCTCAGGATTTTGCCTATGGCGCTTTTTGGGAGTTCGTCGATGAACTCTATCTCTTTGGGAACTTTGTAGGCCGTCAACTTCTCCCTGCAATGGGAGATAACTTCTTCCTCCGTCAGGGATTCTCCCGGCTGTAACACAATATAGGCCTTGACGGTTTCTCCCCTGTACTCATCGGGGATACCTATGCAGCACGCTTCGAGGATTTTGGGATGGGAAAAGAGAATGTCGTCTATCTCATTCGGATAGACATTGAAACCGCTTGCAACGATCAGGTCCTTTTTCCTGTCTGAAATGGTCAGATAACCATCCTCGTCAAGATACCCGATGTCTCCTATATAAAACCAGCCGTCCCTTATGGTGGCCGCCGTCTCTTCCGGCTTCTTGTAATACCCCTTCATGATCTGGGGTCCTTTTATGCAGATTTCACCGGCCTCTCCCACAGGAAGTTCCTTCGTTCCCGTTTCTGTGTCAACGATCCTCAGGTCCGTATTCGGCATGGGAACGCCAACCGTCCCCTTCTTCACCTTTCCTCCCCATGGCGTCATCGTCGCAAAAGCGGTATTTTCCGTTGCACCGAACACATCATAGATAATCGCGCCATGCAGTTCCCGCAACTGATTGAGCGTATCATCGGGAAGCGGAGCGGCCCCACCGAAGTATCCCTTCACGAAGGAAAGATCCATCTCCCTGAATTTCTTGTTTCTCAGGAGCCCTGTATAAATTGTGGGAACACCGGGGAGGAATGTGGGTTTGAACTTCTGAAGCATGTCGATTATCTGATCCGGCTCCGGCTTCGGAACAAGTACGCATGTCCACCCATTCATTATGGGCATGTTCTGACTCACCGAATATCCCGCCGAGTGAAATACTGGATAGATTCCCATGAGACTCTGTTCCGTATCCTTAAGATCAGGAAACCATGCACTAAACTGTTGCAGTACGCCGGATATATTCGCGTGGGTCAGCATGGCTCCCTTGCTGACACCCGTTGTACCCCCCGTATAGATCAGGGCTGCCACATCCTCCCACTTTGCCAGATTTTCAACGGGACCATCGGGATACTTCTTGATCAGATCCATAAACTGATAGACGCCCTCCTGAGGCTCTACCTTCCGGTACATGCCTTTTTTAACAAACGGGAATAACTGTTTTATCGGAAAGGGCAGGTAATCGTTGATATGGCACGTAATGATGGTTTTAATCTTTGTCTTATCCTTCAGTTTAAGCGCGCGCGGAAGCAGAAGATCGAGGGTTACCAGAACGGTGGCATCGGAATCATTAAGCTGATGTTCCAGCTCACTTTCCGTATAGAGGGGGTTGGTCATAGCCGTCACCGCGCCCACCCTGTATGCGGCATGATCGGCGATGATAATCTGCGGTATATTGGGAAGCAGCATGGCGACCTTGTCGCCAGGTTTTACACCAAGATCGAGAAGGGCCCTGGTGAAACGGTTTACGAGGCCCTCCAGTTCCCGAAACGTAATCTTTGTTCCCATGTAGATAAATCCTACACGATCGGGATACTTTTCGGCAGTCCTTGTCAGCGTCTCGGCCATGGTAATCTTTTCGATATCGACTTCGGCAGGCACTCCCGGCGCATACGACTTATGCCAGTTTCTTTCAAAAGACATGATCTCTTTCTCCTTTCGTTAATGTTCGAATGCATCCTCTTTTTCATTATAACTGGAGACAATCTACTGTCGTGTCAATCAAGAAATGTCATTTCGACCGCAGGGAGAAATCCAGGATTTCTCAGTCTTGAAAACTCCTTCGAAATGACAGAGTATAGTTGACATGACACTATCCCTTTGAATATTCCTCCACCAGGACATACTTTGTTACCTTGCCCGTGGGCGTCATGGGAAGGCTGTCGACAAAGATTACCTTCTTCGGAGCCTTAAAGTGGGCGATATTGTCACGGCCGTAGGCAATGACTTCGTCTTCCGTAACTTCAACTCCGGGCCATTTCACAATTACGGCCGTAACCATTTCTCCCCAGGTATCGTCAGGCAGGCCGATAACAGCGCACTGGGCCACCGCCTTGTGGGCCATGAGCATCTCTTCCACCTCCACGGAAAAAATATTCTGCCCCCCGCTTATGATCATATCCTTTATCCTGCCTGCAAGATACAGGAACTTATCTTCGTCAAATCTCCCCAGATCACCGGTATGAAACCAGCCATCCCTGAAGGCCTCCCCTGTCTTTTCCTCATTTTTGTAATAGCCTGTTGTTACGGCAACGCCGCGGCCTATAATCTCACCCACTTCTCCCGTTGGGACATCATTCCCCGAAGGATCAACAATCCGGACATCAGCGCCGAAATAGAGTGTTCCCACCGACTCGGGTTTTTTCTCCTTATCGCCGGGTCCCATGTTGACGAGTATTCCACTTTCCTGGAGTCCGTAAAATTCATAGATATTGGGGCAGATACGTTCTTTTACCTGATCCTGAAGTGTCTTGGGAAACGGAGCGGCCGCGAAGACCAGGGCGCGGAGGGAGCTGAAATCATACTTGTCAAGATCAGGAAGAGAAAAGACAAAGCTGGCAATCGTGGGAACCCAGTTCGAGACGGTAATTTTTTCTTTTTCGATTATCTCCAGCATCTGGCCAAGGTCAAACTGAAGGATAACGTTCCTTGCCCCTGTATATACTCCCATGGCCGACCAGGCAAATCCGACCCGGCCATAGATCGGAAATACTGTAAGGATTGTGTCATTGTACGTAACATCATGCATGGCGGCCATAACCGGTCCGGCAACGGCATTATTATAGTGTGTCAGCAGATATGCCTTTGGAATCCCCGTGGTGCCTGATGTAAGATTGAGGTACTGGCTGTCTTCTTCGGAGACCTCCACGTCCGGCTCTTCCACGGAAGATTTGGCCACCAGTTCCTCATAAGAAGTGGCGAAATCGGGAATATCACTTCCCATGCAGATGTAGCGTTTGACCCCGGGGAGTTGCTGCCTTATGTCGCTTACAATTTCGGAAAAGGATGGATCGAAGATGAGATTTTCTGCATCGCAGAAGTTAATCAGCTCGACGATTTCCCCCGCCGACAGACGGTAGTTCAGGGGTATTCCCAGCACCCCTGTCTTCGCCAGGGCGAAGTAGGTCTCTACAATCTCAGCACGGTTATAGGAAAGGAAGGCGGTGACATCACCCTTTTTCAGCCCGAGGGACAGAAGCCCGTTTGCGAGGGCATTACACCGCTGGTTAACCCAAGTTTAACCCCATTTTCACAAAAAGCAACAAAATAAGGGCATTTTTAGTGATTATGTGTGCGCAACCTGTTGATAACATTGCATGCAGCTTCTGAGGGATTGAATG
>JAFDAS010000031.1 GCA_019313695.1 Deltaproteobacteria bacterium | reverse complement strand
CGCCTCCTGGTATATGCCCACGCTTTTCCTGCTCGTAGATCTCTCCACCGTAAACTCTTTTCTTACCGATATCATAGCCGGTATCAAGACCCACTTCAAAATACTCGGTATCCGAATCGATCAGCATTGATATAAGCTCGCGCATCGGTTTCTTGCCCTGTTTGGCAAGGCGATCCAGCTGTTTCTGACCGCCGACATTGTAAGCTTCTTCGCGGTGTTTGAACAGGACCTCATCCTCTGCAATCCAGTGTTTTAGATTGGCTGCCCTTCCTTCCTCCAGCTTTTCGGCCCTTGTCAATTTTTTCTCTGCCATTGTATCTGTTCCTTTCCCTCTAAATTTTATGGCTTTGTAAAAAAACCCACCCCTGCAGCACATGCAGGCATCACTTGACAAAACAACATTGGAGGCTTCGTGAAAAGCTCCACTATCTCAATGAGTCGGGATTATAATGGGAAATACCGAATCGTCAATACCTTTTCAAAGACTGTCATGTTCAAAACACTCAAGTGTCTTGTTCGGGCAGTCTGTGGCTTTCCTAAAACCCAGTGGATTGCACTCTTTTCTATCGATCTCGATTTGAGTGCCGAACAGAATAGATCTCATCAGCACTATGACGCAAGATGGAAAATCGGATCCAAGTTCAAAGATGTCAAAAAGGACAGAGACAGTAGTAAAAGCCAAGCCCGCAATGCCCATGCCGTTATAAATCACATAAGCTTTTCCATGATGGCGGCCACCATTACCTGAATCTATGGGGCACGGCTTGAAAATATCCCTGAACGTCAGGCATAGAGTCAGAGGCCGAAACAGTTTCGCTTTCTCAGATTTGAGGCACATCATTGTCAAGACCGCCCTGACAGACGATTTTGATGCTGTTTGCTATACGAACGACAAACTCCCGCGAAAATCTTTCATGAATACCTTACTGCGCATGGTTGCGTGAATCTATATGCCATAATTTCGGTGAAACCTCAGTCTAAATAGATTGGAACGGTATTTCGGTTATTTCGTCGGGCAATGGAACAATAAGAATCGGTATTTTTGTCCTTCTAAGTACTCTCTCAGCCACACTCCCTAAAAATGCATGGGAAATGAGCCCTTTTCCATGACTCCCCATAATGATCAGATCACAATTTAACTCTTTTGTTTTTTTGAGTATCTCATGTGTCGAATAACCCTCATGCACTTCTATCGAAACTACCCTCTCAAGAGCTTCGGGTTGATCTTTAAGTTCTTTCTCGACAAACACTTCTAACCGTTTTTTAATTTTATCGACATAATCTATAACATTTCTCTCAATTCGTTCATCGCGCGTCCCCTCATGAGCACAAAGTTCAAGATCTATCAGAATTCTGGCACTTGCAGGCATTTCTTCGATCACGTGTAACAAGAAGATTTCGGCATCATGTTTGATTGCCATGTTAATGGCATAACGAAAAACATAGGCAGTATTTGGCGAAAGATCTGTTGCGTAAAGAATTTTTTGGATTTTAGGTAACATATTGTTCTCCTCTTCCAACACCTAACCCGGACAAGCCGGAATCAAGAAGGTTTTAAAAAGTTGAATTTTCTAAAAATCGCCGTAAAGTCTTTATGTAAAAGGTTTTGCGGGCATGGCGAATTTTTTTCTTGCCATTTTTGCAAGAACTTTACGATAATTATTTACAGATTCATAAAGCGAATATTAAGAGCGACTGATTGTCATCTTTTACGCTTTTACACAAATCGTTTATTTTAACCTTTTTCTATATTAATGAATAACCCATCTGTATACCCTCAGGATTATTTATTGAATATAATAAAACTAAATACTTGGCTGACGGTTATTAAACGCGAATATCATTCATGTTCATGTACCACGTATTCTGACATGTTTTCATAAATTACAATCAGTTATTATACATTACACATTTATCATAATCGCCTCACCCTGTGAAAGTCCGCCGCAGATGGCGGCGACCCCTCTGCCGCCACCCCTGCGCATCAGTTCGTACATCAGCGTCATTGTCACACGGGCACCACTTGCCCCTACCGGATGGCCGATTGCTACGGCTCCTCCATTCACATTGGTTTTGTCCTGAAGTTCCTGCCACTTTCCAGGATCATCATCGGCAAGCATCTTGAGCGATACCAGCGTTACCGCCGCAAATGCCTCGTTGATTTCAATCAGGTCCATGTCATCGATGGTTTTTCCCTGTTTTACCAACATTTTCCCAATTGCCTGAGCAGGAACACATGCCATATATTTGGGTGCACCGGCAGCTGCCTGGCATGCTTCTATGGTAGCCAGGGGCTTTAACCCCATACTTTCGGCTTTCTTGCGGCTCATGATGACCATGGCCGAGGCGCCGGAATTCATGCCGGGGGCATTCCCTGCCGTTACCGTGGGGCTTCCATAGACGGGTTTCAAGGAAGCCATTTTTTCCGGCGACAGGTTTTCTCTGGGCGACTCATCTCTGTCCATAATGATCGGATCACCCTTCTTCTGTGGAACTTCGATTGTCATAATCTCTTCGCCGATCTTAAATTTGCCTTCACCATAGGCATTGAACCATTTCTGATGACTTCCGAGCGCCCACTCATCCTGCTTTTCTCGGAAAACACCATACTCAATGGCAACATGTCCGGCATCGGTTGCCACGGGCGCGAATCCCCTCCGTCCGTACCCGAGTTCAAACAGAACATCTTCCAGTTCGATGGGTCCTAAACGATTTCCCCACCTCACCTTGGCAGCACTCGCAATCAGGGGAACATTGCCCATGTTCTCCGCTCCCGAAGCAATGACCACCTCAACATCCCCTGACTTGATGGCACGGCATCCAAGGCGAAGAGCCGTCATGGATGAACAGCAGGCACGGTCAATCGTCAGCGATATATTGTCTTCGGGAAATCCGGCACCAAGGGTAATCTGTCTCGCCGGAACATTGGTCAGAATTGCATACTCGGCGGGTATGCATGTCCCGTAGTAGACCTCGTCCGCATCTTTCGGATCTAATCCTATTCGGCCAATAACCTCTTTCAACACATCAATACCAAGGTCAAAACTTGACGTGGTCTTGAGAATCCCGTCGAACCTGCCAAAGGGGGTCCGTACTGCGCTTACTATAACAACATCGTTTTTACTCATAAAATTTCCTCCTGAATCAAATTCTATTCTGAAGCGTCTTGATGCCATTGCCTAAGACCAATGATTGAAGAAAAATACACTTGATTTGTTAAAGAGCATCAAGACGGCTTCATTTAATTAACCCCACCGATTACATTTTTAATCAGCAAAATATTTTTCCTTCATCTTTACAGTCAATCCATCACTATTATTCAGACGCTTTACTAAGCCTTCTATTTTGGGAAGTTCATAGCTAAAGAAATATCGGAATGTATACAGTTTCCCCTCATAGAAGTTAGTATCATCCTCTGAAGGATTATTCTCCAAGGCCTTATGGGCTGCAATAGCTTGTAGCAACCATTGCCAGGCAATGGCAATTATTGAAAATAGTTCAAGATAGAGGGTTGCATCAGCCAAGAAAAGCTCTTGATCTCCACTTTTTGCCACACCCAGCAGATGAGAAGTCGTCGTCCGAAGCTGTTCAAGGGCATCGTTGAGCGCCTGCGCAGAAGGATTAAGATCGACTATATCCTTTGCTTCTTGAATAACATTTTGTACTTCTTTCAAGTAAAGCTGATATGCTTTGCCATTATTCATGGTGATGCTTCTGCCAAGGATGGTTATACCATGAATTCCTGTGGTTCCCTCATGAATGGGGTGAATCCTCACATCTCTATAATATTGTTCAAGAGGAAATTCGTCACAGTAGCCATATCCTCCCAGGATCTGGAGCCCCTGACTTGTCGTTAAGATACACATCTCAGAGGGATAACTTTTTGCAACGGGGGTCAGAAGATCCAGCAGAAGGGAGTATTTTTCTTTTTCCTCTCCTGCAAGGACAACCTTCAAATCATGATACTTACTGCACTGGCAAAGAAGTGAAAGAGACCCTTCGACGATAGCCCGTTGGAAAAGTAACATACGTTTGACATCTGCATGCTCAATAATGGGTATCTGGGGTTTGGAAGGATCTTTATCTGTCAGTTTCCTGCCCTGGGGACGCTCTTTTGCGTACTCAAGGGAAGCATAATATGCTGCAGAACCAATAGCTGCTGCGCCAAGCCCTACACCAATCCGGGCAGCATTCATCATCTGAAACATATATGCCAATCCCTTATTGGGCTCTCCTACGAGGTAACCACGACAATCATCTTCCTCCCCCAAGCTCAACTGGTTTATGGGACAGCCTCTGTAGCCAAGTTTGTGGTAAATACCAGTTACGTTGACATCATTCGGAATCAACTCACCATTTTCTCCAATTCTCTTGTTGGGTACCACAAACAAAGAAATCCCTCTAACTCCGACAGGCGAGCCTTTTATTCTGGCAAGCAGGAGTTGAACCACATTTTCCACTCCATCGTGGTCAGATCCAGAGATAAAGATTTTCTGCCCGCGGATTTTGTAATATCTTTCGTCGGTAGGTTCCGCCGTCGCCATAATATCTGCGAGCGAACTCCCCGCCTGTGGTTCCGTGAGAGCCATCGTCCCCTGCCATTTACCAGAGAACATGGGGGGCAAGTAAGTGTGTCTCAAGTCTTCACTACCAAAAGAGGCGATGAGGAGTGCGGCTTCCGTGGTGAGCATAGGATAGACGCTTCCCGAATAGTTAGCAGCGGCAAAGATGAATCTCGGGATAAGATCGATCAAATGAGGAAGTTGCTGCCCGCCAAACTCCATGGAAGCGGTTGATGATATCCATCCCCCTTCTCCAAACTCCGCCATAAGGTCCTTTACCATGGGATGGACTTTCACTTTACCACCTACTAATTCGGGGGGGTTTTTATCCATTTCTTCAAAACACGGCAGGAGCATATCTCTGCCAATTCTGATGGCGGTCTCCAAGATCATGTCAAACATTTCCCTGGAGTGTTCCGAATAATAGGGATATTGAACGAGCGATGCGGCATCAAATACGTCATACAGCATGAATTTCAGATTCTTTTCACTTACAAATTTTTCGGCCATTACTATATTTCTCCTTCATTATTTTAACAATATGGGATGAGCTCATGGGCAAACGGAATTCCCGCAGCACTCTAAAGACTTTCTTACTCTCATTCACTTTCCTATGCGCATAGTAGCCGTGCTCGCAATACGTCGGCTGTCTATGTAATCTATTGCTATCTCCCATTTATTTCTATTATTTCGCTGAAAGATATCGTATCTCACAGCATCAGATTTTCGATAACTGTCGCAACACCCAAGCCACCGCCGCAACAGGAGCTAAAGATTCCGTACCTTCCGCCTCTGCGGATCAGTTCGCGCATTGTAAACATACAAATACGCGCTCCGGAGGCTCCGTTGGGATGGCCAAATGCGATTGCACCACCATTGGGGTTCCATCCATCCATATCAACCCTTTCGCCGGTCTGATTCTCCAGTTCTTTGATAACTGCCAGATTTTGCGCAGCAAAGGCCTCGTTACACTCTATAACATCAAGGTCTGAAAGCTTCAGTGAAGCTCGCTTCATAGCCATTGGCATTGCATAAGCAGGCGCAACACCCATAATTTTAGGATCTACGCCATAATCCCCTCCGCTGATCCACTTCGCGATCGGTTCATAACCACATTCTCTTGCCTTTTCTCTGGTCATCATCAAGACAAAGGCACTACCGTCATTACGACCAGATGAGTTACCCACGGTGACCGTTCCATTTTTCTTGAATACTGGTTTGAGAGTCGCCAGCACGTTCACCGGGGACAAGCGCGGATGCTCATCAACCTTGAATTCTATAGGCGGCTTTTTCTTCCCTTGGGATATGGTAACCGGGATGATCTCTTCCTCGAAGTATCCAGCATCCATTGCCTTCTTTGCCAGCGTCTGACTTCGGAAAGCAAACTCGTCTTGTGCTTCCCGGCTGATATCGTATTTTACCTGAAGATTCTCCGCCGTTATCCCCATCTCGCTAGGACCGATTAACTCTTCTCCTTCTTTTACAGGAGAAAGCCACGACTCCAGAGACATTGGCGGATTCATTCGATATGGCTCTACACTCATGGAAAATTTAGCCGGCACCTGACTGTATGCCTCCATTCCTCCTGCAATGACAATATCTGCATGATTACAGAGGATCTTCCAGGCCGCATGGTTGATTGCATCAATTGCCGAACCACATTGCATCTCCACATACGAAGCGGAAGTACTCTCCGGCAGTCCGGCAGCCAGTAACACCCATCGTGCAGGATTCAAGGCATGAGAACAGCCTAATGCTGTTCCTAAAAAGACACAATCAACATGGGCTTTTTCATGGACATTCGTTTTTTCAAGAAGTCCTTTAATACCTATGACACCTAACTCCTCTGCGATAATATCCTTAAGTGATCCTCCCATCCTGCCAAAAGCGGTGCGCACACCATCTACAAATACTACTTCTCTTTTATCCATCTTATGCTCCTCTTTTGTTGAAAATAAAGGCACTAATCAACTTATGTTTATACGGTTTCTCTCCTTTTACTTTCCATACTCATAGAAACCCCTGCCGGTTTTACGTCCCATGCGATTTTCATCCATCATCTTTTTAAACATTGGGGAGGGTTTATATCTCTCTTCGCCTGTCATCTTATACATCGCCTCCATGGCCAAGCCACACACATCCACACCAGCCATGTCCATGATTTCAATAACTCCCATCGGCCAGTTGCATCCGAGTTTAAGTGCCGTATCAATTTCTTCAGGGGATGCGACACCGTTGTACACCATGTTTGCCGCCTCGTTGTACAGGAGGCACAAAAACCGGTTAACGATAAATCCTGGAACATCTTTTACCGTGATAGGCGTTTTTCCTAATTGTTGACAGATAGTGACGGTTTTCTCTGTTATTAGATCACTCGTTTCCTTTCCCCTGATAACCTCAACGAGGCGCATTAATGGTACCGGACTGAAATAATGTGTGCCGATTACACGCTCAGGATGTGTAGTAGCGGTTGCGATTTTTGATATACTCATCGTTGAGGTATTGCTTGCCAATATAACGTCCTGTGGGCACAGTGCATCGATTTTTTCAAAGATATCTTTTTTCAGTTCCAGGTTTTCAAACACTGCTTCAACCACCATGACAGCCCCGTCAACGGCTGTCTCCATGTCCACCGTTCCTGTGAGTCTTGACAAAATATCATCATGTTGTTCCGGGGTAATTTTCCCCTTGGCAGCTTTCTTTTCGATAAAATTTTTGATATTTCCAATTCCCTGCTCAATAAATTTCTCTTCTGTATCCACGATGATCGCGGTAAAACCGGCTTCAACTGCAACCTGGGCAATGCCGGAACCCATTGTTCCTGCTCCTATTACTACTATCTTTTCCGTCATGATATTTCTCCTCACGCAACAAATTTTTTCTCTTTTTTGGGCTATAAACACGGGGCATTGTGAGCGGAAAGGAGGGACAAACCGCCCACAATTTATGGACAGATCCAAACCCCGGTGGTCAAAACTCATTCTTTCAAAACTATCTGAAATGAAGAATCAGTCTTTTTTCTTACCAGCGAACGCTGCCATTCCCATTTTCTGTTCTTTTGTGGCAAAGCAAAGGGCAAAACAATCTATTTCAAACATGGAAGCCGATTCGAGATCGATCTCCGTACCTTTGTTCATCGCCGATTTAATAAGGGACAGGGCAACAGAGCTCTTCGATGCGATTTTTTTTGCCAGTTTGATAGCCTCCCCCAGTAGTGCTGATCTTTCGAAAATATAATTTATCAGGCCGAGATTAAGCGCCTGCGTGGCATCGATCATGGCTCCAGAAAAAATCAGTTCTTTCGCTTTTCCCATACCGATAAGGCGAGGAAGCCTCTGTGTTCCCGCAGAGCCCGGCATAATACCGAGATTTATTTCCGGCAGACCAAACCTTGCATTGTCGGAAGCGACACGGAAGTCACATGCCATGGCATATTCCATTCCCCCACCCAGACAGAAGCCATTAATTGCCGCGATAACAGGTTTTTTTAGATCGTAAATCTTGTCTGCGGCACCCTTCGCTCGAATTGCGTGCTCTCTGGCACCTATAGGATCCATATTCAGCATTTCCTTGATGTCAGCACCGGCCACAAACGCCTTTTCTCCTGAACCTGTTAAAATAACTACTCCCACTTCATCGTCTTTTTCTGCCTTATCAAGTAACTCAATGAGTTTTATATTAACGTCAGTATTTAGGGCATTAAGGGAATCTGGACGGTTAAAGGTGATGATAGCAATATCTTCTTTCTTTTCGTATAGTACAACGTTATCCATATCTATCGCACCTCCTCAATGAGTTTATTGTTTATTTAGGAATATTCCTGTCGGGTCCAGTTCTTCTCTGAGAATTCTAATCTCTTCAACAGTTGGATGTTCCGTTTCCTTCACATCATCGTTTATCTTTAAATTCCAACTGGTATTTTCTATAATCATCTTAACCGTTACACCTGGATGGTAAGACTCTAAATACATTTCTTTCGTTACAGGATGAAACCGGAGTATTCCCAGCGTTGATACAACAACGGCAGGTCCATTTCCCGGGTATCCCATCTTTTCTCTTGCATCTCCACCGGTTAAGTACCCGGGGGTTGTCAGGAAATCGACGTTTTCCACAAACCTTCGTTTTTGATGAAGCATCATAACTATCGTCCGTTTGCATCCGCAGCCTATGTCATTGGACCCTCCGCTTCCGGCAAACCGTACGGTAGGATTGTAATAATCTCCGATGACATGGGCATTGAGGTTGCCGAATTTATCAACCTGGGCTCCGCCGAGAAATCCAACATCCAGTTCACCGGCATGGACAATACCAAGTCCCTCGACAAGTCCACCCTGCATAGCCGCCCCGGGAACTAAACAGGAATCGGCGACAGAAAAAGGTGTAATTGACGGTTTGGCTTCAATTGTTCCCGATTCATAGATAGCAATCATATTAGGAGCATGGGTCCTCATTGCAAGCATAGATCCCAATAGAGGAAGACCCGTTCCGACAATAACCTTTTCCTTGTCATGAATTTCTCTTGATGCCGCAACGGCCATTAGTTCCTGCAAAGTAAAATCATAACCTCTTTCAGACATGACAGACCTCCTTAGTATCCATAACTTACCGAGCCTGATTGCATATTTTCCGCTTTCAGGTCCATAAACTTTCTGAATCCAAATTTCTTAATATATTTATTCATATATTCCGTACGATCGGAAACGCTATACACCCATTCTTCCATGAATTCTTTCCACGTTTCTTCCTTTTTCGACATTTTTATGTAATCAAATATAAAATCCCTATCCACGTTATAGTATCCTTGAGTATTTTTCGGATGGGCACCAAAAGGTTCTTTAACTACTGCTGCAACTTTATATGCAGGAAGTATTGTCCTGTTCGGATCTCTTCCGATAACTTCCCGACTCACAATTTCCTCTACCGAAACGATGACCTTGTCACAGGCCCTCACGCTCCAGGGCGCATCTCCAAGAATGCCCCACATTTGAACGTTTCCCTCCTCGTCAGCCCGCTGTGCGTGAAAATATCCAATTTCCGGCTTTAGTGCCGGGACTACAGCATGACTAATACCTGATCCAAAAGGATCTTCTATCAATTTTACTTTGTTCTCACCCATCCATTGCGAATGTGTCATCATATCACTTCCCTTCAGGGAATTGAGCGGCAAATAAGGTATTCCTAATGCCCCCGCTAAGAATCGCACTGTCATGGCAAAGTTGGAATAATCTTCCATCTCAATCTTATGAGGAATACTCTTTTCCATTGCTCGCCTGAAACAGTAAAGGGGACCGAAAACCTCCATCCACACGTACGATGAAATGATCCTGTCTATACACCCCGCACCAATCATCTGATCGGCATGCTCATTAAAGCTGGATTGACAAATAGTGAGGTTTCTCTTATTTTGCCTTATTATTTCATGCGTTATCGTATAGGAAATCGCATGAAAAAATCCCCCAACGAAGACCGTCATCCCATCTTTGATAAATTTTGACACCGCTTCTTTCGCCGTCATAATCTTAGACGATTCCATTAACTGCCTCCTTGAACCCTTCTATTTTTTGTTATTTTCATCAACCCAGGAAATAATTAGGTAACAGCATACTAATACCAGGAATATATGTTATGAAAACAAGGGCTATCATGAGCACAATAAGTGTCGGAGCCACATATCGGAAAACATTAACGACTGGTATCTTAAATATTCCTGATGCCAAGAAGCAATTTACTCCAACAGGTGGCGTGATATACCCGATTCCTAAATTCAAACACATGATTATACCAAAGTGAACCGGATCTACTCCCAATGCTACTGCAACCGGCAGCAATATGGGTGCCATAATTAGAATTGCAGCAATAACCTCCATAAATGTACCAACCACAAGCAACATGATGTTCACTATTAATAAGTAGAAAACTTTTGTGTCTACGATTCCGGTGATCCATGTCGTAATTCGGTCAGGAATCTCCATAATGGTCAGATAATCACTCATAACCATTGAGCCAGCCGTGATAATTAATATTGTTGCTACCATCAAGCCGGAGTCCACAGTGATACGATATATCTCTTTTAGTGATAATTCTCGGTACACGAAGAATTCAACTAAATAAGCATAAACAGCTGCAACAACGGCAGCTTCTGTTGCTGTAAACATGCCTGAAAAAATACCGCCGAAAATAATGACCGGCATGAATAAGGCCCAAACACCTGTCCCGAATGTCCTCCATAGGGTACGGCTACTGAATTTTCCATGCTTTCCGATACTCTCTTTGTTTGAACGGAAGACAGCATAAATACTTAATAGAATCACCAAAACTATAGCGGGGAGAAATCCGGCCATAAAAAGTTTCGCAATAGAAACATCAGCAACCAAGCAGTAAATAATCATTGGAATACTTGGTGGGACTATAATCCCTAATATTGAAGAAGAAGTTAAGAGACCCACAGAAAAACTATTTGAAAATTTTTGTTTCCTCAGTGCCGGGACCATGAGACCCCCAATAGCTGACAGGGTGGCGAGAGCAGATCCTGAAACAGCCCCGAATAAAGCGCAGGAAGTAATACTCGCTATTGGTAGACCTGACTTCAGATGCCCTACAAGTGCTTCAGCAAATTCAACAATTTTTCGAGCTATGGCCCCACGTGTCATAAGATTTCCGGCAAGAACGAAAAACAGAACACACAGTAGTGAAAACTTATCCAATTTCAAAAACATAGCCTGCCCCATCATAATCAGTGGCAGGTCTGCGAAATACATGAAACCAAAAACCGCAGCCAAGAACAAAGCAAGTCCAATAGGAACACTGATTAAAACCAGCAGTAAGAACACCAAAAGTATGATCATATCCATTTTTTATGCCTTTCTCGATGCCTTCTTTATCATTCCAATTGTGCTTATAGTATAACGCATAAACATGAGTGAGCCTCCTAGCGGAACAATCGCAAATGCTATCCACATAGGAAGTTCCATAGCAATTGATTTTTGCCCCGTCGAGTATTGCCAAATCGTGAATTTTAAACCGAACCAAATCAGGATAATGGCTGCTATCAGTGAAAATATATTGGCAATTAAATCCAGAGAGAATCTGGCCTTCGGTATAAAACTCGAAATGATATCAACTCTTATCATGCTGTTTTTCTTTATTGCCTGGCTTACACCTATGTAAACCAATAATACCATTGAATAACGGGCATATTCCTCCGAAAACACAAATCCCTTTGCAAATAAATACCGCAGAACAATATTGACAAATATGACAATTAATGAACTAAAAATGCTTAAAAAAATAATGATTTCTTCAGTTTCAGACAGCATCTTTTCGATTCTTGACAGCATTTTACTCCACTCCAATCTTGACGGTTTCACAAGAAGTTCCACTATGCCGCTTTACGGCATTGTAGTGGAAATAAAACTCGGATGTTTGACATAATCACACGACATCAATTAGGTGTAAATTTTTTGCAAAAATGGTAAAAAACTTAAACATCCTATTTTTCAGGATAAACTCTTTAACAACAATAAAAAAATGTATTGTGGGCATTTGTCATGCCCACAATACATGACTCACCAACCATTAGTCTTTTTAGTTATACTCATACCCCATTTGTTTAAGCACTTTTATTGCCAATTTTCTTTCCTGGTCATTATAGGATTGTAATCTCCAGTCAAAAACCGGTTTTGTTAATTCAACCATCTTTTTCAACTCTCTGTCAGGAACCTTGGTAATTTTAATTCCCTTTTCACTAAAAACTTTAAGAGCCGCTTTCTCTGCTTCGTAGCTGCGTTTTATTGATTCCCTGCTGGCACGTTTCACAGCCTCCGTAAATGGTCCCTTAACGTCCCCTGGCAGATTGTCGTACCATTTCTTGTTCACAGCAAACATATACCACCCAAAATTGTGGTTTGTTTGAATGAAATACCTTATCACCTCTGTAAATTTCACAAAAACAGCAACATCAGCAGGAAGATCGCACCCGTCAACAACACCCTGCTTTAAAGATTCATAGAGGTCAGGAAACTGAATAACCATTGGAGTGATTTTTAAGGCCTCAAAAGTTCTCCTTAGAACTGGTGACTCGGGGACTCGAAATTTGAGTTTCTGAAGTTCAGCAAGAGTGGTTGCCTTAGTGTTACACTCAAGTCCGGACAGGCCATAGCCGCTGTATCCCAACCCTTTATATCCATACTTTTCGACCCCTTTTAAGAACTCCTCTGCGACCGGAGATTCAATAAAATTATTAACCTTTTCCCAACTATTGGAAACAAATGGGAGCATTAATACATCTACATATGGAACGGCATTACCATAGACATTTAGTGGAGCAATCAGTCCCTGAATTAGTCCGAGCCTGGTTTTATCCATCATTTCTGGATCCGTTCCAAGGAGGGCACTCGGGAAAAATTTAGCTTTAACTTTCCCCTCGCATGCTTCATTGACATATTTCTCGATGAGCTGACCATATATGCCCCCCTGCATCTTGGGGCTGCTTACAAAGCCAAATTTAAATGATATGGGTTTTTTCGCATGAGCGGTCCCAATCACACTGAAACAAAACGCAAACACAAAAAGCACAACAAGTATTCTTTTAAATAGAACCTTTCCTGACGTCATATCCTCTCGTCCTCCTTTGTTTTTTTTATAATTCTTGCCTCCGCTCCCTATAAATTTTTTAATACCCCCTTTCATATTTACAATTTCCTTAACTGGTTTTTCGAAGGCCAAAAACACAAGCAAGCAAAAAACTGTCTGAACAGGCAGACTTAACACCATCAACAAATTACTTACCTTCTTGATCAAGCGATAGGGTTCGTGACACAAAGTCTTCCAAAGCCTTCTGGTCCGTCTGCCCCAACATTCGGCCTTTTTCGGCCCCTCCGATAAATATCATAAATGTAGGCGTCCCTTTTACTTCGAAATTCTCCCTGAATGCTCCAATGAACTCCTCATCCATTAGAAATGCCTTTAGCTTCTCACCGTAAGTCCTACAGACACCCTCCACGACATCTGTCTGCTCCTGAAATTCAGAGTCCCGGTGCATACATAACACGAGAACAGGCCTGCTTTCTCCAAGGACCTCTTTATTAAAGGCATCCATTCCGATTGAACTGATTGAGTAGTTATTTTCACAATTACGCTTGGCAGGCCTCACGAGAAATTTCACCCTTTCGCTTGATTTGGATTACCTACATGAAATTAAGGTGGCTTTAGCGGGCAATCCTTGATCAACGGTCTTGTCTTCTATCCATCAGCTTTCTTGTCATCTGGTGTTCGCAAGACGTGTGCCAAAGGCGAAGGCCGGAAGGGGAAGCAAATTTTCTTTAATGCTCAAAAGGAGTTGAACCGGAAAAAGCTGGAAAGATGTTTCCCGGTGAATGATATGAATCTGTGGCATGCCACGGAAGTGTTGCGCTACACATCTGTGGCATGCCACAGATTTTCCTCAGATTTGAAAAGCCGGTATTTGTGGATTTTTCTGTAAAGAGTACTCCGGTCTATTCCAAGAAGACGTGCAGCTTTTGCCTTGTTCCAATATGTCTTGTCCAAAACCGCGAGAATCTCTTCCCGTTCCGCACCAGACCTTTTTTTGCTAATCCGCGGCCCATTGTCGTGGTGCCCTCTTATATCTACCGGCAAATGATCAAGGCAAATAATCGGGCCGCGACAGAGGACAAATGCGTGTTCTATGCTGTGCCTCAACTCTCAAAAAATGCTCAACAAGCAACGGAATATCCTCAACCCTCTCACGGAGGGATGGCATTTTCACCTCCACAACTTTCAGACGATAATAAAGGTCCTCCCGGAATTCCCCCAGCCTGACCATTTCTTTCAAGTCCCGGTTTGTACATGCTACAACACGGGCATCCACCTTTATGGGAACAGACTCTCCCACCCGCTCAAATTCTCTTTCTTCAAGAACCCTCAAAAGTTTGAGCTGTATTCTCGGAGATACATCTCCGATTTCGTCCAACAGAATCGTTCCGCCGGACGCGGCCTGGAAGCGGCCCTGTGTGTCTTTTATGGCACCAGTAAAAGCGCCTTTCACATGCCCGAACAGCTCGCTTTCAAGCAGGTTTTCGGATAGAACAGAGCAATTTACCGTTACCAGCGGTTTTAAAGCGTGGTTTCCGCTATAATGAAGGGCCTTTGCTGCCAGTGACTTTCCTGTGCCACTCTCGCCTGTGATCAAAACGGTAGTCTTCAAATCAGCTAAATCATTTAAGAGCCCGTAGAGGTCCTGCAACTTGCTGCTCTTCCCGATAATCTTTTGAAACTGATGCCTCTCTTTCAATTCCCGTTCAAGGTCGCTAAGCCTGGTTATGTCCCTTATGACAACGACTGATCCCATAAATTTGTCATCTCGATTCAGTAGCGGGGAGCTTGTGACAATTACTCTCTGTTGAGGTCGATGATGGTGGTTGCATTTTATCCGGTATTCCCTAATCGTGGTTTTACTTCTCAAGGTCTCTTTAATGACTTCGTGGCAGTTTTTGTTACATTGGGTCGAACAATTAGCGAATACCCTGCCTGTAATTTTTTGAGGAGCTAAACCACAGATGTTTTCTACGGCCTCATTTGCCTCAATCACCACCATCTCGGTATCGACTGTGATGATGGCATCTTTTACGCTTCTAAAAATGGCCTGCAAACGGCTGCGATGCTTCTCCAGTTCTTCTTCAGTTTGTTTGTGGTCAGTGATATCACGGACAACGCTGCGGAACCCGGTCCGATGGTCTTCCGAACTTTCCACTAAAGATATGGAATTTTCTATAATTCTCCTATCGCCGTTCTTTCTGATTATTTCATAATAAAATCCCTTGTTAGGTATCCCTGAGTTGTAGACTTTATTGTAAGCCGCAAAAACGACCTTTGCCATAGTCTCACTCATATACTCTCGATAATTCATTCCAAAAAGCTCTTCTTTGGAACGTCCTGTTATCCTGCTAAACGAGCCATTACAGAATACTATGTTTCCTGCAAGATCAACTTCAACATAGCCTTCTTCAATACCCTCAAGGATAGTTTTCTGCCTTTCCTCGAGGGTTCTTAATGCCTTGTCTGCTCTTTTGTGATCGGAAGACTTCACCTTTAATGCATTCATATCCCTCCCCCAAGATAACAGCTGCCAAGTTAAGCTGCCATAGACAACCTGCCAAAGTCAACAGAAAAAACAGGTCTTGCCCCGGTTCCTAAGACATGGTAATAAATATCATTTTAGTTTGTCAATGGGTGCCTGTCATGAAAAAACAAAGAGAAGAAGAGATAAAACATCTCGGCCGATTAAAGGAATTGATTCGCTTGAACAGGGAGTTCGACGTCATCGACCTGTTCTCAATACTCCACCCAGCCGATATTGCCGACCTTATTGACAACCTCAAGGAACAGGAAAAGCTCCGCCTGTTTTCTCTCCTTGATGTGGAGAAGGCATCCGATGTTATCACCGAACTCAGTGATATCTCGAGGGAACAGATACTCGAGGGTATATCCGACAAAAAACTCGCCGAGATCATCGATGAGATGGACTCGGATGACGCGGCGGACGTCATCGCCGAGATGTCTGAAGATCAGGCAAAGGCCGTCCTTGACGAGATAGAGCCTGAAGAATCGGAAGACCTCAAGGAGCTCCTGAAATATGAAGAGGATACGGCCGGCGGTATCATGCAGTCAGAGCTGGTCTCTGTCCAAGCTGAAGGAACCATCAACGATGCCCTGCACGCAGTGGTACAGGCGTCGGATGAGATTGAAAACGTATATAACGTATTTGTTGTGGACAGTGATGAAAAGCTCGTCGGCACTATTCCACTCCAGAAGCTGATCACATCCGGGCGAACCAGCCCTGTCATAGAAGCCGTCGACAAGGCTATACCGAACGTAAATGTTGATGTGGATCAGGAAGAGGTCGCGCGAATGTTCGAAAAGTACGACCTTGTTGACCTCCCCGTTGTGGATAATGAAGGACACCTGTTGGGCAGGATTACCGTAGATGACATCGTCGACGTCATAGAGGAGGAAACTTCGGAGGATATTTACAGGATTGCCGGTCTTGACGAAGACGACAACATTTTCAATGAACCCGTACAGTCCGTAAAGAAAAGACTCCCCTGGCTGTACCTCAATCTCCTTACGGCGCTCGCATCGGTGCTTGTCATAAGCTTCTTTGAAAACACCATACAGATGGTAATCGCGCTTGCCGTTTTCATGCCGGTGGTGGCGGCCATCGGCGGAAATGCCGGCAGCCAGACGCTTACCCTGATCGTAAGAGGAATGGCGCTCGGCGAAGTCACTTTCGAAAATTCAAAGAAGGCGTTCTACAATCAGATCACCGTGGGGATTGTCAACGGTCTGGCAGTAGGTGTTGTCATCGGTGTCATAGCATATCTCTGGAAGGGAATGCCTGTACTGGGGCTGGTACTTGGTCTTGCCATGATAATCAATGTGTTCGTGGGTACACTGATAGGAACCCTGATCCCTCTGAGCCTGAAGTGGCTGAAGGCTGATCCCGCCCTGGGCTCTCACATCTTTGTAACCGCCTTCACCGACGCGTTCGGATTTTTTTCCTTCCTGGGCCTCGCAACCATATTTCTGAAATTGCTGACATGAAAAGGCCGTCCTTCAAGACACAGGCCTTTGTCCTTCGCTTCATCAACTATGGGGAATCTGACCGCATTATTACGTTCTTTACCAGAGAATTCGGTAAACTCAGTGGAATTGCCAAAGGGGCCAGACGGAGCAAAAAAAGATTTTCCAACGCCATCGAACCATTCTCTCATTCCATGCTGCTTTTTTCCAGAAGAGGTGACGGCAGTCTGACCATTATAGAAAACTGCGACGTAATCAATCATTATCCGGAGATCAGGTCTGATCTGGAAAAAACCATGACCGCGTCATATATGATCGATCTCGTAGACCAGTTTACCGCGGAAGGCAAGAAAAGCGCCGGCATTTTTCAACTCCTGTCCAGTTTTCTGGGGCTTCTGGAGACGGGAAATAGTCTGGAGGAAACAACAAGATTTTTCGAGCTGCGGCTGCTCATGCTTTCAGGATATGAGCCCACACTGGGAAGGTGCGTAATCTGCAACACATCACTTGCTGAAATCAACGCCGCATTCTTCGACGCGACAAAGGGCGGCATAAGATGCTCGCTGTGCGGCCGGGGCGACCAGAACTGCATACCGGTGTCCGCCGGGACACTCAAGACACTCCTCATGGGAAAGCAGACAGAAACAGACCGGATACACAGGCTGGTACTGTCAGAAAATGCCCTTAAAGAAAGCCGGGATATCTTCAGACATTTCATACGCCACATCCTCGGAAAAGAACCAAAATCTCTGCAGGTGCTGGACGAAATCAGGAAAATGATTTAGCTTGGTGTTGCCGAAGGCACAAACCAACATCTTTTCTCTGTGGCTCTGTACCTTTGCCACTTTGTTTCTTGACAGTCATCCCCCCTTAATGATAGCTTTCCCCCGCATTTAAGTACAAGGAGGCAAAAGTGACCTTTCAGGAACTGATATTCGCCCTGGAAAAATACTGGGCCGATCAGGGGTGTATCGTACAGCAACCCTATGATATAGAAGTGGGTGCCGGCACTTTCAACCCGGCGACTTTTCTAAGAGCGCTCGGTCCGGAACCGTGGAATGTCGCCTACGTGGAACCGTCACGCAGGCCCACCGATGGCCGATACGGCGAAAACCCGAACAGACTCCAGCATTATTACCAGTACCAGGTGATAATGAAACCGTCTCCACTCAACATTCAGGACCTTTATCTTGACTCTCTGAAAAGTTTCGGCATAGATCCGCTAGACCACGATATAAGATTCGTGGAGGACGACTGGGAATCACCCACACTCGGCGCCTGGGGGCTGGGCTGGGAGGTCTGGCTCGATGGAATGGAGATTACGCAGTTCACATACTTCCAGCAGGTCGGCGGAATAGACCTGCACCCAATATCCGTCGAAATAACATACGGCATAGAGCGAATCGCCATGTATCTTCAGGAAATCGATAATGTATACGACCTTGAATGGGGACATGGAATAAAATATGGAGACGTCCACCACAAGAGCGAAGTCGAATTCTCTACTTACCAGTTCGAAGAGGCCGACACCGGTATGCTGAGAAAGCTCTTCGATATGTACGAGGCGGAATCAATAAAAACCGCACAGAAGGGTCTCGTCCTCCCCACATACGACTATTGCCTGAAATGTTCGCACGTATTCAATATCCTGGATGCTCGGGGCGCCATAAGCGTGAATGAGCGCACAAGCTATATCGGAAGGGTGAGAAATCTCGCACGCCTCAGCGCCGAAGGATACTGCAGGCAGAGAGAAGAAATGGGATATCCCCTTACCGGAAAGTTTAACAGGAGTTAATTTTTCTCATGGCCAAAGAATTATTGCTGGAAATAGGAACAGAAGAGATCCCCGCCGCCTTCATGCCGAAAGTGCTGAAGGATATGGAGAAAATCATCACAAGAGAGTTTTCCGAAAACCGTATCGGCCACGGTCTAATAAAAACCATGGGCACACCAAGAAGGCTTCTCCTGTCAGTGGAGGGCGTGGACGAAAGGCAGGAAGACCAGCTCCTGGAAAAGATGGGGCCTTCGACGAAAATGGCATTCGACGAAGAGGGCAAACCCACGAAGGCGGCCATCGGATTCGCCAGGGGACAGGGAGTAGATGTCTCCGAACTGGAAATAATAGAAACTCCAAAGGGAAAGCAGATCTGCTCTCGGAAGAAGATCATCGGCGAAGATACAAAGATCCTCCTGACGGATCTCCTGCCGCGATTTATCCTCTCCATTCCCTTCCGGAAATCGATGCGCTGGATGGATCTGGATATACGTTTCGCGAGACCGGTTCACTGGATACTGGCCCTCTTCGGGGATGAGATCATTCCGTTTTCGATAGAAAACATAGCCAGCGGCAGCACAAGCCGCGGCCACAGATTCATGGCTCCGGAGCCATTCGAGGTCAACGGGCTTGAAGATTATATTGAAAAGATAAAAGAACGCTTCGTCGTGGTGGACCCCGGCGAAAGGAAAAATATCATACTGGACGAATCGGAAAAGGCTGCCAAAGATGTCTCCGGGTTTGTCTTTAAAAACGAGGAGCTGCTGGACGAAGTAAGTTTTCTCGTCGAATATCCATCCGTGGTATGCGGAAGCTTCGACAGAGAATATCTGGGGCTTCCCAAAGAGGTCCTGACCACCACCATGATGAAACACCAGAAATACTTCCCCGTTGTCGACGCGCATGGAGACCTGCTTCCATATTTCATCACTGTCAACAATACACTGGCCAGGGATCCTTCGGTGGTGGCACGCGGCAATGAAAAGGTTATAAGGGCGCGGCTCGCCGACGCCCGGTTTTTCTTCGAAGAAGATCAGAAAATCCCCCTTGAAGACCGGCTGGAAGATCTGAAGAACGTTGTATTCCACAGCCTCCTGGGCACCTCTTATGAAAAGGTCATGCGGTTTAAAAATCTGGCGTCATACATCGCGCAAAAGATAAATCCACAAATCACGCAGCCGGTCGACCGGGTTGCCCTGCTCTGCAAGGCCGATCTGGAAACCAGGATGGTATGTGAATTCGCCGAACTTCAGGGGGTAATGGGGAGAGAGTATGCCCTGATACAGGGCGAAGACCCCATCGTGGCAAAGGCAATCTATGAGCATTACATGCCTGTCTCCGCCGGAGGCGAACTTCCCGAAACGGATGAGGGGGCCATTGTCAGCATAGCCGACAAGATGGATACAATCGCCGGATGTTTCGGCGTAGGACTGATCCCCACCGGAACCGCCGATCCTTACGCCCTGAGACGGCAGGCCCTCGGTATCATCAACATCATTATAAACAAAGACTACCGCCTTGAACTCGACAGGCTTGTGGACGAAAGCCTTTCGATCCTCGAGGGGAAATTGAAACGGACGCCGGAAGAAACAAAATCGGATGTCATGAATTTTCTGAAGGGAAGATTTGAGAACCAGCTGATATCCCAGGGATATTCATACGATGTAGTCGACGCCGTACTCTCACCCGGCATATCCGACATCGTTCAATCCATGAGAAAGATAGAGGCCATGGAGGCATTCAAAAAACATCCCGATTTCGAACCGCTGGCGATTGCCTTCAAACGAGTTGTGAATATCCTCAAGGATTTTGAAGGCGGCTCGGTCGATACGGCTGTCTTTGATTCGAGCGCTGAAACAAACCTCTATCATACATTTGCCGATATAAGGGAACGGGCAAATGGGTGCATAGACGAGGGCAGATACGCCGACGCCCTGTCCGAGATGGCAAGTCTCCGGAAACCGGTCGACACCTTCTTCGACGAAGTCATGGTCATGGCAGAGGATGAAAAGATAAGATTTAACAGGCTGTCACTCCTGGAAGAGATATCAAAGCTATTTCACAGGATCGCCGACTTCTCGAAAATCGTCACGGAAGGCTGATCGTTATGACTGCAAAGAATAATTTATCGATCACTCTCAGTTAAAATACTGTAGAAATCGGACCTTCTGTCTTTGAAAAGATCATTGTATTCGTTAACCTTCTTGCTACGAGCCTCATTGACGTTAATTTCCATAATACCGGCTTCCTCGGTCGTCTCACCGGCACGGAAGAGAACTCTGCCATCAGGTCCGGTTATCTGGCTTTTGCCGGTAAAATGGAGGGACTTCCCTCCCCGGCTCTCAGTTCCGGTCCTGTTCGCCGTTATTGCAAAGACGTGATTCTCGAGACACCTCGTTTTCATGGCATCCTGGCAGAAGGACATCACAAGATTCGATGGATGACAGATTATATCGGCGCCCATGAGTGACAACGCGCGCATCGATTCCGGGAAAAACCAGTCGAAGCATATCATGATCCCCACCTTGCACACACCTGTATCATAAACCTTGAATCCCTCATCCCCGGGATCAAACCAGAGCTTTTCTTCAAAGAAGAGATGCACCTTTCTGTATCTTCCGACGTAACCGTCAGGGGAAACAAGGACGGACGAGTTGAATATCCCGTTTCCGCCCTTCTCGGCGAGACCACCTGCAATGAAGATGCCTTTCTCTTTCGCCACATCACATAGCATCTGTGTCGTCCTGCCCTGCGGTATTTGTTCTGAAAGGGAGATCGCCTCCTCCTTTGATGTGAACACATACCCGGTATTGAACAGCTCCGGAAGGACCAGGAGGTCTGCATCGGATTTCATGATCAGGCTCCCGGCCAGCTCCAGATTTCTGTCAACCTCGCCAAACAGCGGTTCAAACTGGATTACACCAATCTTCATAGTCATTACTCCATCCTAATTTTTGTTTCTTTCACTCGAATCCTTAATTCCTTCTTTGTAGTTTTTTAGTAGTTCACTCGAATCCTCGAATCCTTGACCCCTTGAACCCTCTGGTATTAATTGCAGATAACGCACTTATTTTGCATTAATTAACTACAACTAATCGGGAGATGTCCCCATTATAAAGCAAAAAAGCCATGGTCACAAGGACCATGGCTTTTTCAGACTTAATACAATCTTTGCGGTCTACAGCATCTCATAGATTCCGGCAGCTCCCATACCGCCACCGATACACATGGATACGATGCCCCTCTTCAGTTTACGTCTCTTCAGCTCATTCAGCAGCTGGCATGTCAGCTTCGCGCCGGTGCATCCCAGAGGGTGACCAATCGCGATTGCGCCACCATTCGGATTAACTTCACCCTTCCAGTACCGATCCTCTATGCCGAGTTCCCTGCAGGAGTATATGGCCTGGGCGGCAAAGGCTTCGTTGATCTCGAACAGGTCGATATCATCCAGTTTCAATCCGGCCAGCTTCAGAACCTTTGGAATCGCGTATCTGGGACCGACTCCCATCTCCTCCGGCTTGTTTCCCGCCACCGCATAATGGGTGAGTTTGGCGATCGGTTTCAGCTTCAGTTCCTTTGCCTTCTCGGCGGACATGAGCATCGTGAAGGCCGCGCCATCCGTCATCTGTGACGAATTTGCCGCGGTTGCCGAGCCGCCCTGCTTGAAGGGCGATTTCAGCTTTGCCATATTTTCCAGTGTCGCGGGCCATCTTACTCCGTCATCCATATCAAAGGTCTTTGTAGTCTTGACCCACTGACCGTTTTTATCCTTGCCATACTTCCATGCCTCGATCGGGATGATCTGATCTTTCCACAGACCCTTCTGAATCGCCTCGTGCGCTCGACGATTGCTTTCGACTCCCATTTTATCCTGGTCCTCGCGGGTAATGTTATAATCGGCCGCGACATTTTCCGCGGTTATACCCATGGAGACATAGGTCATCGGACGATCACCCCATTCGGGATGTGGGCGGAATATCCATCCACCCATCGGTATATGGGACATGCTTTCGCAGCCTCCGGCCACTATACAATCGGACCATCCTGCCATGATCTTTGCCGTGGCATCGGCAATAGCCTGCAGACCGGAAGAGCAGAAACGGTTGACAACCATTCCCGACGTAGTAATAGGGAGCCCGGCGCCAAGCGCTATAACTCTGCCGAGGTTCATTCCCTGTTCGGCCTCGGGAAACGAACAACCACAGATTACATCATCGACATCTTCGGGTTTGATCTGTGGAACTCTCTTCATAAGCCCCTTCAAGACCTGGATTCCTATTTCATCTCCTCTGGTCTGGGCAAGAGCTCCTCTTCTGTAACGTCCTCCCGGACTTCTTACTGTTTCGACAATAACAGCTTCACTCATAGTAATCCTCCTTATCATTTAATGCCGCGCCGGCCAGCGAATCGTGGCCGGCGTCAGCAATAAATATGTTATTTTTTTAGTTACGCAGTGGTTTTCCTCTCGTTAACATGTGCATGATACGATCCTGTGTCTTCTGCTCACCAGCAAGACTCAGGAAGGCTTCTCTTTCACGGTCAAGGATAGCATCTTCCGTAACAAAGGTACCCTCTAAACATTGACCGCCGGAAAGGATCCACGCTAACTTCATTGTGACATGCTCGTCATAATCAGACATGTAATTCCCATGTTTCATATTGAACAGAACCGCACGCGCAATACCCATCAGATTCTCTCCCATAACCGGGATCATGTCCGGTTTTTTCTTCTTGTGGGTTTTTGCCATTCCCAGAACAAGTTCCTTCGCGTCCCATATCTGATGATCACGGTTGAGACTTATGTTTTCAGTCTTCCTGATATATCCAAGCTCCATCGCTTCCATAGCGCTGGTGGCCACCTTGGCCTGCCCTATATTCATCAGTACCTTCTCATAGATGGGCTGCATGTTCAGGACTGCGCCGATACCATCCGGTAAACCTTCCGTGCAGCGCACCATCAACTCCTTGCATCCGCCGCCCGCGGGAATCACGCCGACACCCACTTCTACCAGACCCATGTATGTTTCGCCGCAGGGCTGGCATCTCTGGCCATGCATGGATATCTCGCAACCACCACCCAGAGCCATGCCCGCCGGAGCGGTTACAACCGGTTTCTCCAGGTATTTCATTTTCATGAGAGCGTACTGAAGGTCATGAATCAGTTTGTCAAGCATATCCCATTCGGCATTCTGAACCGCCATAAGTACCTGAAATATATTGGCGCCTACCGAGAAGTTCGTGCCATGATTCGCAACTACCATGCCCGCAAAATCCTTCTCCACGATATCACAACTGTCTTCGATCATGGAAATAACATCGCCGTCGATAGCGTTCATCTTGGTACGGAACTCAAGACAGACCACACCGTCACCTATGTCCACGAGAGAAGCGCCGGCATTTTCCTTGATTACCTTGTTCTTCGCTTTAAGGTCGGGCAGGAGGATAATCTTGGGATTATCTTCCATCTTTACATAACCTTTCTTGTCGAAATCATAGTAATATTTGCCGTCTTCCTTCTTTGTGTAGAAGGACTCACATCCCTTCTTCAGCATTTCGGTGATCTTTTTGGGGACCTTCAGTTTCAGGGTTTTCATCACCTCTACCGATTCCTTAACACCGACGGCATCCCATGTCTCAAAAGGACCCTTCTTGTGGTTGTAGCCCCACTTCATGGTGTTGTCCACCTGATAGACAGTGTCGCATATCTCGGGGATACGATTCGCGGAATATATGAAGTTCTTGCAGAGGTATTCCCGTACAACCTCACCGGCAATGTCTTTTTCCGAGTAGAAAAGGGCTTTCAATTTATCATCGAAGCCACCCTCTGTCTTGCCCGCCTCTTTGACTGATTCGTATCTGGGTTTCGTGAACGGGACGTATTCCATAGTATTATAGTCGAGCGCCAGTTTGACCCTTTTGCCCTTCTCGTCCTTCGTCTTCTTGTAAAAACCCTGTTTGGTCTTGTTACCGAGCCACTTGTTCTCCAGCATCTTGTCCATAAACTCAGGCGGTATAAAGGTTTTTACCATCTCATCGTTCGGCACCGCTTCAACAAGATTCTTCATGACATGATAGCCCGTGTCTATACCGACAAGGTCGATCGTTCCACAGATCGCGGAACCGGGTCTGCCAAGAACCTTGGCGATAATGGCGTCCAGCTCCGGTATTGTCAGCCCTTTGTCGAGCATGGTTCTGACCGCGTTTGATATATCATAGGTACCGATGCGGTTTGCTATGAAGTTGGGAACGTCTTTACAGATAACGACACCCTTACCAACAACATTCTCCAGGAAATATGTCATGTAATCGACGATTTCCTTCTTTGTGGTCTCACCGGGGATTACCTCAACGAGCTTCATATAACGAGGCGGATTAAAGAAATGGACTCCCAGAAAACGCTCTTTATTCTTCGCGCTCATTTTTTCCGATATTTCCCTGATCGGAAGACCGGATGTGTTGGTTGCAACGATGCAGTCCGGTTTTATGACTTTCTCCAGTTTCGCGAAGAGCTCCTGTTTGATCTTCAGATTCTCAATGACGACCTCGAGGATAAAATCCACATCCTTCAACATATCGAGATTGTCTTCAAGGTTTCCGATGGAGACCATCGACGCGTTCTTCTTTGAATAGAAGCTGGCGGGTCTGGATTTCACCGCGCCGTTCAACCCGTTTACCGCGAAACTGTTTCGCCACGCCTTGCTCTCCTTTGTGAGACCCTTTTTCAGATCCGCTTCGCTCGGATCAAAGGGAGGTACGATGTCAAGCATCACACTCTCAATCCCAGCATTGGCCAGATGAGCGGCTATCGTGGCACCCATGACCCCCGCCCCTATGATGGCAGCTTTCTTAATTTCATACGACATATCACTCCTCCTTACTGAGGCACCATAACTCAAATGCCTTCATTTATTTATCCTTATTAAACTAAACTGTAAAAGAATTCTCCAGCATCTCGATGGGGGTCTTATCCGCCAATGCAATACATTTGCATCTACCCTCAATCGTGGGAAGTACGTTGCACGCAAAGTACTTCGCCGATGCAAGCTTGCCCTGGTAGAACGCGGCGTCCGCGTTCTCACGCGCAAGAGCGCGTTTCTTGGCTATAGAGCCTTCAGCTCCGGCTTCCACGTACATGTCATCCAGCTTCCCTGCAGCAATTACCGCCGCCTGAAGCAACTGCCATCCCACAAGAAGATCTCCCAGAATCATCAGGAAGGGCCTCGCATTCAGGACAGGCAGCAATACGCTGGAACTCTTGCCCCACGCCGCAAACTGCATCGCTATACCCACCACCGCGTTGTATGCTCCTTCGAGGTGCGCGGCATAATCTTTAAGTCCGTCAACCTCCTTGGCTTTCTTAATGTCGGCATCAATCAATCCGAAGAGATTCATCACGTTCATGCCCTTGTTTTGACCCATCTTCCTGCCTACCAGGTCGAGGGACTGTATGTAGTTTGTCCCTTCATAGAGACAGGCGATCTTACAGTCTCTCAGGTACTGCTCCATCGGATACTCCTGGATATAACCATATCCACCATACACATCCATACCGAGTGAGCAGATCTCGCAGGCCTTGTCGGAGCAGTATGCCTTGATGACAGGTGTCAGGATCTCAATGAAACCTTTCCACTTCGCTCTCTCCGCCTTGTCAGTCACCGTCTCTTCCTTGTCGACGCAGAAACCGGCGAAATAGTTCATCGCCCTCATACCTTCCACATGCGATTTCATCCAGAGAAGCGACCGTCTGATATCGGGATGCTGAATAATCGGTATCGCCTTTGCGTCGGGAACAGTCATCTCCATGATGTGTTTGCCCTGAATCCTCTCCTTCGCATACTGTATGGCATGCTCCAATGAGGCGGTCGCATGACCGAGACCCTGCATCCCCACTTCCAGCCTTGCCTCGTTCATCATGTTGAACATAATCTTCATGCCGGCGCGCTCATCACCCAGAAGATATCCGACACACTTTCCATTCTCACCGAAGTTCAGCGTAGCCGTAGCGGAGCCTTTGATCCCCATCTTGTGTTCGATGCCACCCGTTACGACATCGTTGGATTCACCCACGCTGCCATCCTCATTCACCTTGAATTTCGGAACTATGAAGATGGAAATACCGCCCGTACCCGGAGGATCACCTTCGATCCTGGCAAGAACGGGATGGATGATATTGGAATAAAGATCGTTGTCACCCGAGGAGATAAAGGATTTCGTACCCTCGATCATGAAAGCACCGTCGGGCATTCTCTTCGCGGTCGCCCTTGTAGCTCCCACATCACTACCTGCGCCCGGCTCCGTCAGGCACATGGTTCCTCCCCACTCGCCCGAATACATCTTGTACATATAGGTGTTTTTCTGTTCTTCCGTACCATACTTTTCAATCAGTGTGGCCGCCCCCGTGGACAGTCCCGGATACATCAGGAATGCAAAGTTTGCCGCACCGAACATCTCCGCGCAGGCGCTCCATAAACAGACCGGCACGTTCTGCCCCCCAACCTCCGGGTCTTTCGGAGCACAGTTCCATCCCGCCTCATTGTACTTCTTGAGGGCGTCGCGGTAACAGGATGGAACGGTAACCTTTCCATCCTTAAACTGAGCCCCTTCTTTGTCACCGACATCGTAGGTGGGAAGAATAACATCCACGGCCATCTTCTCCGCCTCGTTCAGCATCATATCCACAACTTCAGCGGAATAGTCTGCATACTTCTCGGCAGCGAAAAGCTCCTCGATATCCAGCTGCTCAAACAAAATGAACCTCTGGTCCCTCATGTTGACCAATGTATTACCCATAACTCTGCAACCTCCTCATTCAGATTTTTTTAGGCCCTCTATGAAAATGCTCAAACATTTATTAACACCGGAACGTATCCTCTTTTCCCTGGTCGACTCCCTGCCGATAAACAGGTGAAGAGAGATTATCCCGTTAAGCATCCCCCAGAGGGAGTTCCTCATTGCTCTCACATCTTCTTTTTTGAGAAGAAATTCCCCTTTGTCAATCCCATATTGAAATATATTTTCAGTAACAGAGATTGCCCTGTTTGTTTCCAGGATAATCCTTCTATTTGTATCATCTGACAGATTCAGGCTGTTGGCATGCAACATGAAATTCATCAGTATCCTGAACAACTCCCTGTCCTTCAGGAAAAAATCCACATATATGTTGGCAAAACCGATCAATACCTCTGACGCACTGTCTCCCCCCTCGAATATGGGAAGTACCTCACTGTGAAATCTCTCAATATCATCCAGCAGTATCTGAGCACATATCTCTTCCTTACTGCTGAAATATAGATAAATCGCCCCCTTGCTTAATTCAGCCTTTTTTGCAATATCTGAAACAGTTACAGGATTGTATCCCTGTTTAAAGAACAATCTCCTGGCCGCCCTGAGAATGGTCTTCCTTCTCTGTTCCCGCTCTCTCTTTCTCCGTTTACCCAGCATCAATCCCGCGCTCCCGTTTTCACGCTTATTTCAGCAGTCATCACCATATAAACAAAGGTCAAAATATGACCGTAGGTCACATTCTTCTTAAGCAATAAAATCGGGGTTGTCAAGAAAAAAATCTATGCCCGAAAATTATCAAAAACATTGACATGCCCTCAACCTTGTGTTAGGGGAAATCGATTTCTTGTCTACAGGAAAGGTAAGACGGAATGACCCTTCGCGAAATAGCGGATTTATTGGATGCCAGGGTTCTGGCAGGAGAAAAACATTTAGACACAGAAGTAAAAACCGCCTTCAGTGCGGATCTGATGAGCGATGTTCTCGCCTTTGCAAAACCGGGGAGCATAATGATCACCGGACTTACAAATCCACAGATTGTAAGGATCGCGAGCATTGTGGATAATTCGGCAATTCTTATAGTTAGAGGGAAGATTCCCCCTGATGAAACGATCACACTGGCCGAGGAGCTGGACATACCTGTTCTTTCAACAAAATACATCCTCTTTGAAACATCGGGAAGATTATACGCAAATGGAATAATAGGCTGTGTCAGAAAGATCGAAGGTCCTGGAAGTGTTATTCCGTTATGAGCCAGAAATGTGAATTTTCTTTCCCCGTCGAGGGTGAAAATTTTGATGATGCCGGCAAGGTCTCCGTCGAAATAAAAAGGCTGTTAAAGGGGCTTGGCATAACGGGCGACATCTTGAGAAGAACCGCTATCGCAACCTATGAATCGGAAGTGAACATAATATCATACGCATGGCAGGGAACTATTGATGTCCGCGTGACAGATGACAACATATTGATCAATATACAGGACAGCGGGCCAGGCATAATCGATATTGAACAGGCCATGCAGCAGGGATATTCCACCGCCAATGATCGTATAAGAGAGATGGGATTCGGAGCCGGCATGGGTCTTTTTAATATAAAGAACTGCTCCGACGGTTTCGAGATATTATCCGAGATAAATAAAGGAACCCTGCTCAAGATACTAATTAACAGGTGATGTGCAAATGAACTTGACTCTATTGGCAGAAAAACTGAACCTAAAGATAAGATGCGGCGGTGACAGGCTGGACAGGGAGGTGTCGGGAGGATACGCGGGTGATCTCCTGAGCGACGTCATGGCGAACAGCAAAGAGGGTGACGTATGGATTACCTGCCAGTCACACCAGAATATAGTGGCGGTAAGCGTGCTGAAAGAGCATGCGGGGATTATCCTCGTACTCGGGAAAGAACCTGACAAGAATACACTCGAAAAGGCCTCCCGGGAAGGAATACCTCTTCTGGTAACCGAACTCTCCGGATTTGAGGCAGCCGGCAGGATATATAACCTGCTGCATCCCTGACGGATCAGTAACTGCGTTTTTCGCGCAGATGTTGGTGTCAGGGATCATCACTGACCCCTGATCCCTGATAACTTTGCGGCTTTGCCGCCTTGGGTGTGTATTCATGTTAAAGGGGTTTAGGTGCGACCTTCACATACATACCTGTCTTTCTCCCTGTGCCGATCTGGACATGTATCCGTCCGCCCTGGTAGAAAGATCGGTCGCCGGCGGACTCGATGTTATCGGAATATGCGATCATAACGCGTCTGAAAATGTACGGTATGTAATCGAGGCATCCCGGGGAAAGTCGGTCCATGTTTTTCCCGGAATGGAGATAACAAGCAGGGAAGAGGTTCACGTTATCGCGCTCTTTGAAAACATCGATAATCTGTTACAGATTCAGAAGGTCGTATATAACTCCCTTTCCGGCACCAACAGGGAAGAGATATTCGGATGTCAGGCAATCGTAAACGAATTGGATGAGGTGGAGGGATTCAATGACAGGCTACTGATAGGTTCCACCGATCTTTCGCTCCAAGAGGTAGTCGAAGAAATCCACGCCCTGGACGGTATAGCCATTGCCGCCCACATTGACCGGGAGAGTTTCAGCGTCCTGGGCCAGTTGGGTTTTATCCCCCCTGATATCCGTTTTGATGCCCTCGAAATATCCCGCAGAACAGGATTGAAAGAGGCACGTAAAAGATATCCAGACCTGTGTAACCATACATTTATCGAATCATCCGATGCCCACTTTATAAGCGACATCGGAAAGGTTTCCACAAAGATTTTCATGAAAGAACCCTCTCTATCCGAGCTGAAGATGGCACTTGGAAAACGTGAGGGTCGGTATGTCGAGGAGTAATCCATGCTGGAACTCTCCATGAATATCCTCGACATCGTCGAGAATTCCACGAGGGCGGGCGCGAGTCTTATAAAGATCAGCATCACTGAGGACAGAGGGGACGACATCCTGCGCATCGAGATCGTTGATGATGGCGAAGGCATGAAACCGGATATAGCTGAAAAGGCGCTGGATCCCTTTTACACATCCAAGGATGTGCGCAGGGTCGGTCTGGGGCTTCCCATGCTCTCTCATGCCGCAAAAATCACCGGTGGAAGGTTTACAATCGAATCGACAAAGGGAAAGGGAACGGTGGTGACGGCCGATTTCGGGCACAGCCACATCGACCGCCAGCCTCTGGGTGATATGCCGGGAACCTTAGTGACCATGATAGCGGGAAATCCACGGGTCGATTTTGTATACACGCATCTGAGTGACGGCGAAAGCTATGCGCTGGACACGAGAGAGATAAAGAATGAACTTGAGGATGTTCCGATAGATCATCCGAAGGTTATTCAATTTATAAGAGAAAATATAAGGGATGGTCTGAAAGAGATCGGGGCCGGGCGTTAGCCCATGTCTCTATAATCGGACATTCTATGAAGGAGGAATGAATGGATTTGGAGTACAATGAACTTTTAGAGGAATTTACACGGGAGCAGATCAAAGAACTGGATGGAATCATTGAGGAACACAGGGGCCGGGCCGGAGGGTTGATCCCTGTACTGGAAAGAGCCCAGGAACTCCTTGGATTTCTTCCCATTCCCGTACAGAAAAGGGTCGGGAGGGAGCTTGGCATACCGTTCAGCCACGTCTATGGCGTTGTCACCTTCTACTCTTTCTTTACCATGCAGCCACGCGGTAAGCACACAATAAGAGTATGCATGGGAACCGCATGTTATGTGAGGGGCGGTAAAAAGATCGCTGAAAACGTGGAAAAGCTGTTCGGCATAAAAGAGGGTGAAACGACTCCGGACCGTATGTTTACCTACGAGACCGTCAGATGCTTAGGGGCCTGCGGACTGGGGCCGGTCGTCGTGGTGGACGAGGATATTCACGGCAGGGTAAAACCCGACAAGCTTAAAAATATCTTACAACAATACAGCTGACACGATAGAGGAACATGATATGGCAAAATTAAAGATAGAGGATCTGAAAAAGATCAAAGAACGCGTGCAGGGTGAAACCGCTCTGAGAGCGGGGACCCGAAGGGTCAAGGTAACCGTGCACATGGGAACCTGCGGCATAGCCGCCGGGGCGAGAGAGGTTATGGATTCTCTTATGAACGAAATTGAAGAATCGGGAGTCACCGATGTTGTCGTGACCACATCAGGATGCATGGGCCTGTGCAGCAGGGAGCCCGAGGTAACCGTTGAAATCCTGGATCAGGACCCAATAATATACGAGTTTATGAACCAGAATAAGATGAGACAGGTCTTCAAAAGACACGTTCTCGAAGGCGAGATTCAGACACCCTTTGCTCTGGCTAAAACAAAAGGACAGAGTTGATGGCTTTGTAAAAAGGAAAACACCAGTTTTTGTCATTCCGGCGGATGCCGAAATCCAGTAATTTCAATATGTTCTGGATGCCGGATCAAGTCCGGCATGACGTTTTTGGGACTTTTTACGAGTGCATCAGAGTTAGCAGACGCATATTAATCAACACTGAAGGAGGATACATACCCGATGAAAGTTTTTCGGTCTCACATACTGATCTGTGGGGGCACCGGGTGCCACGCCACGGGAAGTGTAAAGGTAAAACAAGCCCTTGCCGCGGAGTTGGCCAGACAGGGTCTCGCCGATGAAATAAAGCTGGTCGAAACAGGATGTAACGGTTTCTGCGCCATGGGGCCCATCATGGTGGTCTACCCGGACGGGATTATCTATATGATGATACAGCCGGAAGATGTGCCCGAACTGGTTGAGGAACATTTCCTGAAGGGAAGACCTCTGGAAAGACTCCTGTATAAGGAACCTTCCACAGAGGAAACAATTCCCGAGATGAATGAAATACCCTTTTTCGCGCACCAGGAACCCCGGGTGCTTAGGAACAAGGGGCTTATCGACCCGGAAATTATCGACGAATATATAGCAAGAGATGGCTACGCCGGTATGGCCAAGGCGCTTACCGAAATGACTTCGGAAGAAATCATCAAGGAGGTTCTTGATTCCGGTATTCGCGGCCGGGGCGGCGCCGGATTTCCGACCGGTCTGAAATGGAAGTTCGCAGCCCAGTCAGAGAACGATGTCAAATATGTCCTCTGTAACGCCGACGAAGGTGACCCGGGCGCGTTCATGGACAGAAGTGTGCTTGAGGCAGACCCTCATGCCGTTCTTGAAGGAATGATAATAGCCGCGAGGGCGATCGGGGCCCATAAGGGTTACATTTACTGCAGGGCCGAATATCCGCTGGCCCTTCGCAGACTTGACATAGCCATAAACCAGGCCAAGGAATACGGTCTTCTGGGCGAAAACATACTGGATACCGGTTTTGATTTTGATCTTGAGATCTATCAGGGCGCCGGCGCCTTCGTCTGTGGTGAGGAAACAGCCCTCATGACATCGATCGAGGGCAACAGGGGAATGCCACGGCCCAGACCCCCCTTCCCCGCTGTTTCCGGTCTCTGGCAGAAACCAAGCGTCCTGAACAACGTGGAAACCCTGGCCAGTATCGGCCAGATAATAGCAAAGGGAAGCGAGTGGTTTGCAAGCGTCGGAAATGAAACAAGCAAGGGAACCAAGGTCTTTGCCCTCACAGGAGACATTAACAACGTCGGACTCGTTGAGGTGCCAATGGGAACATCCCTGGGGACTATTGTATATGACATAGGTGGAGGCATACCGGATGGGAAGAAATTCAAAGCCGCTCAGTTAGGCGGTCCCTCGGGAGGTATGATCCCTGTCCAGCATCTCAACGCTCCTGTAGACTACGAAAGTGTCGCAAAACTCGGGGCTATTATGGGATCCGGCGGCCTTATCGTAATGAATGAGGATATGTGCCCCGTCGATATGGCACGCTTTTTCATGGACTTCTGCCAGGATGAATCCTGCGGCAAGTGTACGCCCTGCCGCGAGGGGACGAAAAGGATGCTGGAAATCCTCACCAATATCTGTGAGGGGAGAGGCAAAGAAGGAGACATCGAGACTCTCATGGAAATGGCCGAGATAATCAAGGATTCGGCCCTCTGCGGTCTCGGTCAGACTGCACCCAATCCTGTCCTGAGCACCATCAGATACTTCAGGGATGAATACGAAGAACACATCAGGGACAAACACTGTTCGGCAGGCGTCTGCACTACGCTCTTCAAGTCGCCCTGTCAGAATGCGTGTCCGATCGGGATGGATGTCCCGCAATACATGGCGCTTGTTCGCGCGAAAAGATTTGATGACGCCTACCGGGTCATGATGAAAACGAACCCCTTCCCCGCCATCTGTGGGAGGGTCTGTGATCACCAGTGTCAATTCAAGTGCCGGCGCTCCACGCTGGATGAAACACTTGCCATCAAATTCATCAAACGGTTTATCACCGACAACGCCACCCGTCCGGTGATCAATCCCGTACTGACCGATAGAAATGAGAAGATCGCAGTTGTCGGCGCCGGACCGGCCGGTCTGACCGCCGCGAAGGATCTGGCCCTGCGCGGATATCAGGTGACCGTCTTTGAGGAACTTCCCGAACCGGGCGGCATGACCCGCTATGGCATTCCTTCGTACCGGCTTCCCCGGAACATCCTCGCGGGAGAAGTCGACGACATAAGGGCGCTGGGAGTGGAGATACAGTGCAATACCCGTGTCGGCAGAGATATCTCCTTTGAAGACGTCGACAAGAAATACGACTACATCTATCTGGCACCCGGGGCGCATAAGAGCCAGCGCATGAGAGTTGACGGTGAGGATATAGCAGGCGTTTTCGGCGGTGTCGAATTTCTGAGAGACTTCAATCTCAACGAAGATGCCTGGCTGAAGGGCGAGAAGTCCCTTGGCGCCAAGGTCGCGGTCATCGGAGGAGGCAACTCCGCCATCGACGCCGCCAGGTGCGCTGTCCGCCTGGGCGCGGATGTCACCATACTGTATCGCAGGACACGTCAGGATATGCCCGCGGCTGAGGAAGAGATAATCGCTGCGGAACATGAAGGAATCAAGATAGAATATTTCGTGGCACCCAAGAAAATTGTCGGGGCAAACGGCAGTGTAAACGGAATCACCTGTGAAAGGATGAAGGCCGGAGATTTCGACAACAGTGGAAGAAGAAGGCCTGTTGTCATTGAAGGGTCCGAATTTACCCTCGATGTTGATGCCGTTATAGCCGCCATAGGCCAGACCCCTGACCTCTCATTCGTGCCGGAGGGAAGCGACGTGTCGGTCAACCGGTGGGAATGTTTCGACCTCGCCGAAGGAAGCAAATCCCGGACCACAAGTGAAAAGTTCTTCGCGGGCGGTGACGCGGTAACGGGACCCTGGACGGCCGTCGGCGCCATCGCGGCGGGGCATCAGGCCGCCGAAGATATCGACAGCGCCATACGCGCCAAAAATGGAGAATCCCCATGGGAAGCGCCGGCAGAAGAAGTCATCGACATACCATTTGAAATCGATGAAGAGACCGAGGAACAGCCACAAGCCGCGATGCCCGAGCTGGATGCAGCGGTGAGAAAAACAAACTTCAAAGAAGTGGAACTCGGCTATGAAATAGAAGAGGCCATCAAAGAGGCTTCCCGTTGCCTCAGGTGCGACGCCGAGGTGTAAACTCAAAGTACAAGAGTCAGAAGTCAGAAGTACAGAAGTCAGAAAACAGCCCCTGTTCGCGGATGCAAAACCGTGGACAGGGGTTTTTTGTTTCGGGGTTCGGGTTACGCGTTACGAGTTGCGGGTTAACCAGTTTCCTGTCTCCTGTCTCACGCCATATCCGGAATATCAAAGCTGTCTCCCGGCGTGTATTTGCGTTCAAGCCGGCGGGCCACTATACTCATGCTGTAGCAGCATATGAAGTAGAGAACAGCGATCGTTGTGTAGATTTCAAATGGATAAATCATGAGCCGGTTATTGATCGTCTGCGCCACCGTAGTCAGCTCAAACACCCCTATTATGTACGCAAGCGACGTATCCTTGAAAAGGGCTATGAACTGTCCCACAATGGCAGGTATCATCATCTTGAGCGCCTGCGGGAGGATCACAAAACGCATCGCCTTGAAATAGTTCAATCCGGACGCCGTTGCAGCCTCCAGCTGTCCAGGAGGAATCGCCTTTACACCGGCACGCACAATCTCAGCCAGATATGCACCCGAAAATATTATGAACGCGATTGAGGCGCTCCAGAAGACATCCATCTGTATCCCCGTGAGGATTGGGGAGAAAAAATAGACCCAGAATATAACCATGATAAGCGGATTGCCTCGTACAAGCTCAATATAGAGGATGCTCGGGGTACTTATCAGAGGGCTTTTGCTTAAACGCCCCAGACCCGCCGCCAGGCCGATGACGAAGCTGGTGGTAAGCGCGATAAAGGCCAGAACTATGCTGAGGGAAAGTCCTCCAAGACCGTAAAAGATCTCACCTCCCAATCCGTGCGGAAAGGTCCATATCAGGAGCGAGCGAAAGTTATCGAATATGACGTTCCAGTTAAAACCGGAGATTCCGTGTCCCAAAGCAATAAGCAGCGCAAATAACAGCAGGAGAAACACCGCTTTACCTGCCATGGAAAGAACACTGAACAAGCGTTTCAGCCACTGCTCCCCGCCGGACATATAGGTGGCTTCTACTTCCAGCGATTCATCCTTCTCCGGTATCAAACATCTCCAAAGCCATCGCAACCCCCCCGCGATAAACAATACAAGGAGCAGGAATGGCCTTGCCATAAGGCCAAGCGTCTTATCCAGAAAACTCAAATCCTTTTCCTGTCCTACCTCGAGATGGTGGTTCACACTGTTCATCAGCATACTGATAATCAGGGAGAGGCTGAGGTAAATAACGGTAGCCGCGGTGGTAGCCTCAAACCCCCGGAAGGTGAAGGACTCTATCTGCTGTGCCTGCCAGCAGAGATCAGCAACCCCTATGGTCATGGCAAGAGAAGAATTCTTCATGTTATTCAGGAGTTCACTCCCAAGAGGGGGCATGATGATGCGAAACGCCTGGGGCAGGATTACAAAGCGCAGCGCCTGAATCCTGCTGAGTCCGGATGAAGCCGCGGCCTCCAGATGACCCTTTGGAATGGCCTGTATACCCGCGCGCACTATTTCGGCTATGAAGGCGGTAGTATAGATGGTCAGACCACCGGTAGCGGCTATCAGCTCATAGTTGTGGTCATATAAAAACTCGCAAACCGCGTCCGGTAATCCAAGTGGAAAGGCGAAATACCAGAAAAAAAGCTGTACCAGGAGCGGTGTATTGCGAAAGAATTCCACGTATGCCGTGGCGAACCAGTAGAGAGGCTTGAAGCTGGAAAGACGCGCTATGCCAAAAAATGTACCTAACAGAAGAGAGACAACCGCACTGATCAGAGATATTTCTATCGTAAGCAGAAGGCCGCGCAACAGCCAGACACCGAAGACCTCCTGATAGGTGGGATTCATCTCCCAGAGCACGGCCCAGTGAAAATCATATCCGAAGTCGATATGTGTGAAAAAGAGATATATGGCAAGGGCTATCCCGGCCACTATCGCAAACTGCTGAACCTGGCGTTTCCAGGGGTCCATTATTCTCACGTTCGCTTTCTAAGGGGTAAGATACGCACAAAAACTGCGGCCCGGGCAGTTCCCAGGCCGCAGTTCTCGTCACTCAAGTCAAACTTTAATTTTTAGGGCCACATCTCAATCGTTTCAGTCATCGGGAAGTAATAGGGTGTATCAGCACCATACCACTTGTTGTATATCTTCATGTAGGCGCCGTCCTTCCACATGTCCTGGATCGCGAAGTTGACGGCGTCACGCCAGTCACTGTTTCATACTTGCCAGGTTCCTTCGCGGCGTAACCGATGAGTATCGTACTGTCGGTCGCCCAGCCCGCAACCTTGCCCTGCTGCAGTGCCAGGAAGCATGAGGGCTCATCCTGGAAGCTGATGACTTTGGGTTTCTTGTCACCCAGAGATTTCAGGAGATTGACGGCATTTTTCTCGCTGGTTGTGCCCTGCATGGAGGCCAGCTTCTTGCCCACAAAGTCCTTATGGTTTTTGTATTTGCCCTTTTTGGCCAGGATCTTCTCGCCATCAAAGAAATAGGTGATGGAGAAATCGATCGTCTTATCCCGCTCACGCTTGTGGGTCATATTGGCCGTACTCATATCGATACGCCCCGACGTCAGAAACGAGATACGCGTCTTGTTGTTAAGTTTGATTTTCTCCATTTTGAGTTCTTTGCCCATGGACTGGCCGATACGCTTTACCACCTCTGAAGCGATATCGACATCGAACCCGACCCACTCATTCTTGTCGTTAAAATACGCCGCGGGAATGCTGTTGTACATCAGACCCGCTTTAACAACGCCCGCTTCCTTGACCTTGTCATAGGTGGGACCTGCGAAGCAGATACATGGTACAAGCATAAGCACCACAGCCAGCACTAATACAGATTTCCATACTCTCTTTTGCATCGGACATCCTCCTTTGTTAAAATATTAAAGTAATTAAAAAATACTCCCGGCATTGGAGCTTGCCAACATGGGGAATACACCTCCACTACTTAACCTTAATGTGTCAAAATCTTACTCAAAAAGAGTTTTGTGCGTTCACTTTTGGGATGATAAAAGAAATCGTCCGGTGTCGCCTCTTCGATTATCTGTCCCTCATCCATAAAGGACACCCTGTCGGCAACCTCGCGGGCAAACCCCATCTCATGCGTAACCACTATCATTGTCATACCCTCGCGTGCCAGTTTGCGCATGACATCCAGCACCTCGTTTATCATCTCCGGATCCAGGGCCGATGTGGGCTCATCGAAAAGCATGATTTTAGGCTGCATGGCGAGACCGCGCGCGATGGCCACACGCTGCTGCTGACCCCCGGACAACTGCTCAGGATATGAATAGGCTTTTTCACGAATGCCCACTCTTTCCAACTGTTGAAGACCAAGTTCCTCCGCTTCTTCGGGACTGGTTTTTCTGACATTGATGGGTGCAAGTGTTATATTCTGGAGTGCGGTCATGTGGGGATAGAGGTTAAACTGCTGAAAAACAAACCCTATTTCAGCCCTTAAATGGGTGAGGTTTATCCGGTGGTCATGTATGGGTATGTTGTCAACAACAATCTCACCGTTTTGTATTGGTTCCAGCTTGTTTATACATCTGATGAGGGTACTCTTTCCGGATCCGCTCGGACCGCATACGACAACCACTTCTCCCTGAGCCACATGGAAATTGATATCGTTAAGAACGTGAAGTTTTCCAAACCACTTATTTACGTTTTTAAAGGTGATCATTAAGAGATATCCTATAGTGCATGGTGTTGCGTTTTATACTTCCAGAACCTCGTATTGTCAATAACGAAGTTCAGAAAATCACATTTTTACTTATGGTAACGGGCAACATGGACAACAATCTGTTTCGGCTGTTGACAAAATTCTGTTATCCTACTATCCTGAAGAGGAAAATTCGCAATCCCGACTTGTCGGGACAGTCGGGACTGTCACGAAAACACAAGAGAAAGGTATCAAGGTTTTTGAAAAGATGAACAATATGGACCCATCCAGAGTGGCAATCATCGGCCCCGGAAGACTCGGAACTTCTTTTGCCTACAAGTTCGGGCGCGACGGGAAAGACGTGACCATATATTATCACGACGCTGAGATATGCAGAGAAATCAATAGATCTCAGTTAAACCCCAGGCATCTTACGGATGATCTTGCAGGAATGCTCGGGGGCGTGGAAAATGTCCCCAGGTTGCCGAACGTCACTGCAACAAATGACCTGGAAAAGGTCGTCGAGGAAAATGACTTTATCATACTTTCGATAACCATGAACAGGCTCCGGGAAGTGCTGAACCATATAAAACCCCTGATAGCGAGGAAAACTGGCCGGACATGCCTTGTGTCTCCGATAAAGGGCCTGTCTTCAGATGAAAAGACCAGCGAGCTCATAACACCTTCTCAGGCGATTAAAAACCATCTTTTCGACCTCAAGCACAAATTTGATGTCATCTGTATCGGGGGCCCATTCTTCGATATCGATATAGCCACCGGCAGGCCGGTATGCGTAACTGTGGCAGGAAATAAACGCGCGGCAAAAGCCTTTAATCTCAACTTCCTCAGGCTGAATCGCAGGGAGTTAAATTCCTATTATAATTTTGATACTGTCGGCATCGAGGCATGTGGCGCCTTGAAAAACATCGTGGCAAACCTGAAGGGGGTCACCGACTGCCTGAATCTGGGAAGTTCCCTGCCCGGAACCGTCTTCGCGAGATCCGGCGTCGAGATAAGGTCCCTGTCAAAGTTGTTAGGGGGAAGTTTCCAGGCATTTCACAGTCAGGCCGGCGTGGGTGACATGTATGTCACGATTTCATCGGAGGCCAGCAAAAACTATCGATATGGCAAATATTTCTATCAGTTATTTGACGGCAATCCCATAGAAACAGATATCAGGACACGGGAAAAGATAGATGGAACCCCGGAAGGACCGAACACGATAAAGAACGTGCACAGATACCTGGAAAAGAAAAATATGTACAGTCCCCTGTTCCGCTGCGCCTACAGGATATTTCACGAAGAAACAAGCAGGGATGAGATAAGGGAACATGTCATACAGGCCTGCCAGCTTGACAAAAGGAACAAGGAATACATAGGCCTCTTTTCAAAGCTGCTCTACAGAATGTTTCCCAACATCTGGTACAGAAGGCACAAGGGCTTCCTGTCTTAGGGTCCGGCAAATCCTGCCGGCTTATTTCATGACAGACCCTTAAGCTCGATTTCCGGCGCTTTTCCGGATAGAGTCTAATCTCTCAAGGTATTTATCTTTGTGATCCAGACCGCTGTATCTGCTGATATCGTCAATCAGAAGATCCACATGGGGGACAATGTCCACGCCGTAGCGGTTCAGGTTTTCCCTGTCCGCCATGTCAAGCGTGAGAATCGAGTAGTATGTCAGCAGCATCCTGGTGCCGGACTTTCTCCTCAACAGATAGGCTTTCCCCGCCACAGTGTTCAGGAAAAAGGCGGCATACTCATAAAGATCGCCCGCGCAGGCTTCAATCTTCCCACTTTTATTTTCTATTTCCCTCAAACCCCATTCATAAAGCATTTCCATGACGGGTTCGATCATCTTCCTCTCGTTAGAAAGAATATTCTTTACAAGCAATACATTCTTACCGCCCGTAATCCTGTAAAAGTGCGCTATATTGCATCTCAGTGTATAGAGGTCCCTCATTTCACCTGACACGACGGGGGTGCGTGAGGAAAGCTTCGAGATAAGTCCCGTAAAGTGCTGATATGATCCCTCCTCCAGTTTGCAGGCCCTTATGTAGTCTTGTCCGTCGAGGTAATCAAAAAACTGTTCTACCCTCTCCTGCAGTTGATCCTGGTCGCCTTTTTCGACATCGGACAGCTCCGGAACCCCTTCTTTCGGACTGGGGGGCATTATTTTCTTTCTGACACTTTTTTTATCGTACTTTGCATCTTTCTCTGAAACAACTGAAACAGCCTCGGACCTTTCCCCTGTCGCCATCCTTTCATCTGGAAAGAAACTATCTCTGTGCAGAAAAATTACAACTGCAAGGATCAGGAATACCGCAACAAATATAACAGCAAGCCACCTGTTTTTTTTCATTACTACACCTCAGGGCAATAATTACCTGGTGTCCGGTTTTCTGAAAAATCCATTTCCGGATGGGATGGACACCGCCTATATTCTACACCAGACCGGATAAGTAAATCCACAAATATCGCCCAGGTATCTGAGTAATCAGATATATTCCAGTATCTGCAGAAGATCGGTTACAATAATATCAGACGACACACCTTTACATCTTCTATCATCCTCCCTCAGATTCAGAGACCTTCCATCACCCGCGAAAAGGGCCGTTTGAAAGCCGGTCGTCATGGCGGGTAATATGTCTTTCAGCATATCATTTCCAACGTACAGGACATCTTTCCTACCTATTTCCATTTTTTCAAGTCTTCCCGCGGCCTTGTCAAATATGTCAAGAGAGGGCTTTCCATAACCCAGAACATATGAAAACAGGACAAGGTCATCCACAAACCCAAGCCCTGCAAGATCATTGCCCAGCAGAGAGGTAAACAGGCAGGGCGTATAGAACTGGGCATTTGAGATCACACCCATAGGGATATTTTTTTTCCTGCACCCGTTTAACATCTCTTCCAGATGGGGCATAGGATATACAGGATTAACAACAAGTTCGTACTCGACAGCGAAGCCCTTTATCCTGTCCATATCTTCAATGCCAAGCACCTTTTCCCATATCTCTTCAATCCTGATTTCAGGATAATTTATCCCCTGATCTACCAATCTTTCCTTGCCTCTTTCAATTTCGCGGAAGAACTCTTCAAGCAGAATATGGGGGGAAATATTTATACAATATCTGTCAAGTAACCCGGCTATCTCGGTAATGTTTCGCTTGGACCATTCTTTTGCCACGCTTATATCGCCTGCTTCGCTTATAAAGAGTGTGCCGTACACATCAAAAAGGATCGCCTTGATGGCGCTTTCCAGCGTCCCCCTTCTGGAGATAGAAACGGGCATTGTATCAACCGGTCTGGAATAACTCTTAATAAGTTTATCAAAGGACATCCTCGCCCTCCCGGAACAAGATGTTTGCCGTAAGAATCGCAAACAGACAACAGTTATACGCCATGACATAAAAGATGCGCTCGTAAAAAGTCTTTTCGTAGCGAATCCAAGCATTTTGGGGAAAAGATGCTGGTAGTGACCGGCGCTGGGAAAATCTAACTGTTTGAGTGCGCAAGCACGAGTTTTAGTCCCGATTTATCGGGATTTAGCCGGGCAATAGCAGCATCCCCAAAATGGTTCTGAGCAAAGAAAATGGACTTTTTACGAACTTGTTATAAAATATGAGCATAAGAAAATAAATATGACATGTCAAGCAACGAAGAAGGAAGGCGAGAAAGAGACCGTTAGATTTCGGTATTTTGATGTTCGGTATTTTGATTGACAGTCCATTTGTAATTGATGTAATCATACCGGGTAAATTTGAAATCGGATGAGGAAACAAATGGAAATAAAAAACCTTATGGTGACAGGCGGGTGCGGTTTCATAGGCAGCAATTTCATACATTATCTTCTCAGGCAAGATGATTTTACAGGGAGGATCATAAATGTAGACAAGCTCACCTATGCGGGAAACCCGGATAATCTGGAGGAAATAGAAAAGGACTACCCGGACAGATACATATTTGAAAGGGCAGATATCTGCGATCCTGGACTCATGGAAGACATATTTTCCCGGTACAAGATAGACGCGGTCTGCCACTTCGCCGCCGAATCGCACGTGGACAGATCAATAAAGGATCCCGGGGCCTTCATATACACAAATATTGTCGGCACCTTTAATCTGCTGGAGGCTGCCCGCTCACACGACGGGGATTTTATCCTCTTTCATCACATAAGCACGGATGAAGTATACGGAAGTCTCGGTAAAGAGGGATTGTTCAAGGAGACCACATCATACCAGCCCAACAGTCCCTACTCCGCGTCAAAGGCCTCTTCGGATCACCTTGTAAGGGCCTACGGAAAAACTTATGGACTTCCCGCGACTATCTCCAACTGCTCAAATAACTACGGCCCATACCAGTTTCCTGAAAAATTGATCCCCCTGATAACACTGAACGCGAAAGAGGGCGAAAAGCTGCCTGTCTATGGCGACGGCAGGAATGTGAGAGACTGGCTGTATGTGGAAGACCACTGTGACGCAATATGGAACATCATGAAATCGGGCAGAAGGGGCGAAACATATAACATCGGCGGGAATATGGAGATGGAAAACATCGTCATCGTCGAGATGGTGTGCGATATATTGGATGAAATAACCCCGATTCATCGGGGCAAAAACGGCCCCAGAAGGAATCTCATCACGTTCGTCAAGGACAGGCCCGGGCACGACAGGAGATACGCCATTGATTTCACAAAACTGCAGAACGAATTGAACTGGTCGCCAAAGGAATCATTCGAATCGGGGATAAGAAAGACCATATCCTGGTATCTGGAAAACAGCGAATGGGTGCAACGCGTGAAGAATAATGAATACCATTCCTGGATATCCGAACAGTATGGCAAGTAATTGTGTAACTACTCAGGTGGGTATGCCGTGGGCTGAAGTCTGTCTAATCAGGTTATTCAGGCTGTAGGCTGAAGACATTTAGTTACAAACCTAACAGCCTTAGCCTATCTACCTTCAGCCTAATAGTCTTTCCCGATTTGAATCGGGACTTCAGACTGACTACTGACGAGCGGTATCCTCGACAACAAAGGGTGTCGACCTCACCCCTATACTCCCCTTTCTTACCCACACACGACACATCTTTACAGACGTCCCCTCCACGGTAACCAGATTGGGCAGCTCTTCCACCCCTGCGATATCGGCGGAGGCAAATTCATAATAGGATATATTCGTACTGAATGGATCAGAGATAAGTATGATCTTGTCATCCGCATATGGATGCTTTTCGGGGGCCCCGGTGAATGAAATGTGAGTTTCTCTGAAATTCCGGGACAGCTTGTAGGTATCTACCTCAAATTTCTCGGCATGTTCCAGCAATTCTTTTACAGTCATTTCTTCCTCCAGTACCCTGATATTTAATTATTCATCCTGACATTGTCAAGTTCTCAATTTCTATTTAATGGGTCCCCATTCTCCCGCTTCTTCAAATAATGGCTATGCAGTGCATGTAAATCAGGGCCTTGATAAGAAGAAGGCCCGATCCTGTTCCCGGACCGGGCCTTCTTTAGACAAATATAAAGATTGATCTACCAGACGACGGCAGCTTCTTCACCCATTCCGTATTCTTCAAGCACTTCCTTTACGGGTATCGCTTTTACCGGATCGATCTTCATGAGTTCATAAAACCGCTGCTTCATTCCATCGAAATTGATCTCGACTCCCTCCGGTTCGCCGTCACGCGCCGGTTCCAGCATCCTCTTTGTAAGCTTGTCATCATCGGCCGTGCGCCCGAAACGGTGATTGATAAGCCGCTTCAGATAGAAGATCCTTCTCCCCGTGCGCATCATCTCATCGATGTCCCAGTTATACCCGGGAACGGCATTAAAGAGGTCCAGCCATTCGGGTATCGAAACCTCGGCATCGGCAAACTGGCAGAAACACGCGCTGTTCTCAATACTGCCGATGGCTACTATGTCTACCGCGGCTTCCGGTTTTTCCTTGTCGGTCATCGGCTCAAGCTCGTATTCAAACCCGATCTCGGGGTAGTAGCGTGAGCCCATTTCAGCGTGCAACATGGGTTCGGCCACGTGGCATGCTCCCCTGGCGCCCATGGCATACGTAAGCGCAAGACCGTGACCGCCTCCTCTCGGGTCGTGCATGGGCGCTTCGAGACCCTTGCACTGGACCGTGTAATCAATCGAGCCTTTTCCGATCTTCCCGGCCGCGGAAACACTCCCCTCGGCGAGAAGCGCACCCAGTTTCCCTTCCTTTGCCGCTATCATAGGGACAACTTTGTTGATTACGGTGTCCATATCGCCCCACTTGAGCTCTATGCCTCCGGTATCCTCCAGCGTGAGATCTCCACGCTCAAATGCCTCCATCGCCCAGGCAATAGTGCCGCCCGCGGAGATGGTGTCGATTCCCAGATCGTTGCAGATACGACCGGCCTTGCACGTGGCGGCAAGATCGATAGAACCTATCAGTGTGCCGAAAGATACGATGGTTTCATACTCCGGCCCCGGTCCTTCCGGCACAGCCCACGGTCCCTCTTTTACCTCCACGACCCGTTTGCACGCAATTGAGCAAAAGGCGCATGAACTCCGTTTCGTCAGGTATGTCTCCGTAAGCGTGCTTCCCGTCAAATCCTCAGACGCTTCTTCCCAGAAATTAGAGGTCCAGTTTCTGATGGGAACATCGCCGACGAACATGCCTCCCATCAGATTGGCTGCGGTGCCGTTCTCATGCAGAACGTTTGAAGTCAGCGCTTCCTTGATCTTCAGGTTGAGTTCCTTCCTCAGTTCCTCGACCTTTTCAGGGTCCGCAAATGTCATTTCCTTCTTGCCTGCCTTTACAACGATTGCCTTGAGGTTTTTGGAACCCATAACAGCGCCGAACCCCGCGCGTCCGGTGGCATGATGGCCTTCGTTCAGGATAATGGAGTATTTTACCAGGTTTTCCCCGGCGGGACCTATGACCAGTGTCCGGTAGGCCTTGCCGTATTTCTCCTTCAAGGCCCTGTTTACCTCGGCCGTTTCTTTGCCCCAGTACTCTCCGGCATCGAGAATCTCTATCCTGTCATCCTCGATGAGGAGCATCGAAGGTTTTTCGGCCCTGCCTGTAATAGCAATGCCGTCGTAACCGGCGTATCTGAGCTCAGGCGCCAGGTATCCGCCGCAGGAGGAATCACCCCACCCCCCGGTCAGAGGAGAGCGACCGGCCGTGCTGTGTCTGCTGACTCCGGACAGTTTCAATCCCGCGAAGGGACCGTTCATGAAGATGAGCATAGCTTCCGGGGAGAGGGGCTCGGCATCAAAATTTCCCCGCTCCCAGAAAAGCTTCGCCGCCAGGCCGCTTCCGCCGATATACTTCCCGTAATATTCCTCCGGAAGCTCATCTACCTTAACCTTGCCGGCGGTAAGATCGACATCTATTATCTTTCCCGTATTTCCCTTCATATCATTTACCTCATACGGATATCCGCTTTATAAGATTATATCCTCTTTGCCCATGTCTCTCAGGACTTGAACATAAACTTCGGCCGTCTTTTTCGATTTGGGTACAAGCTTGAGAAGCCCCGTGGCGGAACCCTTCACCTTTATCTTTCTCCGGGTGATGGCCATCACTGGGTTTAGCTTATTGGACCAGGCGCGGTGGGCGTCATCGACGGAAAGACTCATGGTCAAATTCGGCTCCTCATCCGGCTTGCCCTGGCCGGCCTTAATCTCCCCTCCCCGGCAGTCCACCCAGAAGGAGCAGTTGGGCCCATCCTGCGTATAATCGAACCATATAAGCTGATTGACCTTCTTCAGGCCCGCGGCAATATCTTCAATTTTGGCACATTCATCAAACATCTTTAAAAACGCCTCGATTGGTTCATTTTCATCTTTCCAGAATTCCATGTTGTCCTCCTTTTTTAAAAAGTTTTTGTTAAAATGCCTGCAAGTAAAGATTTAGGATGTCTTCCTCCTCGAGGTATCGAGGATTGTAACTGGCCTGTGAGTCAGAGGCTGCCTGTTCCACCAGCGGCATGAGTTTTTCCCTGTCTTCGGGAATGTCAAAGTCTTTCAGCGTGTCTGTCAGGCCGATATCCGCCTTAAGATCTCTCACGGCCTGGACAGCTTCCCTGCCTGCCTCTACCGGGTCTTTCCCGCTGACATCGATGCCCATGGCATCGGCAACCATGAGAAACCGGAGCGGGACTTCCTCCACATTGAAGTCCATGACAATGTCAAGCATGATGCCGTTTGCGAGGCCGTGTGGAATCCCGTATTTTCCTCCAAGGGCATGGGCTGTGGCGTGTACCGCCCCCGTCATGGTATTGCCGAAACACAGCGCCGCCAGCGAGCTTGCTATAAGCATATGTCCCCTGGCCTCTATGTTTTCGGGATCCTTGACGGCTATGGGGAGATACTTGAAGATAAGCCTGATGGCGTGAAGACCCATGGCGTCCCCCATCGGTTCCGCCGCGGTGGATGTTACCCCCTCAACGGCATGGGTAAGCGCGTCCATTCCCGTAAAGGCGGTGATTTTTGGCGGAAGAGCCACTGTGAGTTCCGGATCCAGCATCGCTATGTCCGCGTTATAGGGATGAGAAACGCCGATCTTTATTTCGTTTTCCACGTCCAGGACCACCAGGGCATTGGTTATCTCACTGCCGGTTCCAGCGGTCGTCGGAAACACGATATGCGGTGGTAGAGGCTTGGCGCCTTCCCAGAGGGCGCCCTGGTCTGCTAATGGCTGGAAGTCGTCGTGCCCCCCACCTACCATGATATTAACCGCCTTGGCGGTATCCATGACGCTTCCCCCGCCAACGACGATCAGGCAGTCGGCGCCGCATTTGCGGTAGAACTCGGCCCCCCTGTTGATGATATCGATCCTCGCGTCCTGGACGATGTCATCGAATATGCCGACCAGTTCGAGGTCCGAATCCCTGACTGCCTCGGCCACCATTTCGGAGACCCCGGCATTGACGAGACCTTTGTCGGTATATATCACCGCTTTCGTTCCGCCCAGCTCCCCCATCTCGAACCCCACCTCGGATCTTACTCCGGGGGCGTACATAATCCTCGGCCTGTTGTACCAGGTAAAAAAAGGATCAAACTCAATATCCGGATATTTCATACCTCCCCCCTCCTTACTTATAAAATTTTGTAGAACACACCCCAAAATAGAGAAGCATAAAACATGCCATCCACTTTGGATTGAAATTAACTCAATATTACAATCGGTTATCTATGATATCGATATCTTGTGCCAAAAATAAAGATTTGCCATTTCGACAGATGCCAATATTTTAACATTTATTGGCAGTTAACGGCAATCTTCTCATGCAATGTTGATGGACTCGTAAAAAGTCAACATATGCACAAGTCGAAATATGCACTCCCGACTCGTCGGGCTTGTCATTCCCGTGAAAACGGGAATCCAGTGTTTTCAAGTACTTAGTGCTCTGTGGATTCCCGCCTGCGCGGGAATGACAGACTTTTCACAAATCCATCAATGTTGCGTCAAAAAAGACTGTTAGTCCCTTAGTTGTAAAGTTCCTGCAAAAGTGGTGTACACACTTTTTTTATCAAATCTTTCTCACCTTAGAAATAAATCTTGACACTGATATCGATAATAATACTATATCAATATGACAAAATAAAGATAAAATTAAGACATATCAAGTGAAAGGGTTTAAATTGGCCGGCCTGGACTCCAGAGGCCACCTCAGGAGGAGTACAATATGTATGCGGTAATCATGGCGGGAGGAAAGGGAACCAGGTTCTGGCCCCTGAGCAGAGAAAAGAAACCGAAACATCTGCTGAATATTACAGGCGAGAAGAGCATCATACAGTACACAGTGGACAGGATAACCCCCCTCGTGGGAAAAGACAATGTCCTGATTGTCACCGGCGCGAGCCATTCTGATGAAATCAGAAAACAACTTCCCGAACTTCCGGCCGAAAATATACTGATTGAACCGGTGGGAAGAAACACCGCGCCATGTATCGGCCTTGCCGCGATACACATAAGAAAGAGAAATCCCGACGCCGTCATGTTCGTGCTTCCCTCCGATCATCTCATCGCGGATACGAAGAGCTTCCTCACCTCACTCACTACCGCTCGCGAGATGGCGAAAAGAGGTGATTGTCTCGTCACCATAGGCATAAAACCCGAATGGCCCGAGACGGGATATGGATACATGGAGAAGGGCGAGCTTGCCGATACCATAGGAGAAACCGGGATATATGAAGTACGGTCGTTCCGCGAGAAACCGGACCCGGCAACCGCGGAGACGTTTTTCAAAGATGGAGGGTTTTTCTGGAACAGCGGGATGTTCATATGGAAGACATCCGCTATATTAGACGCGATAAAAAGACTGATCCCCGACCTGTACGAGGGGCTTCTGATGATAGAAGAATCCATCGGCACAAAAAATGAGGAAGAGATTCTTTCTGAAATCTATCGGGATATAAAATCGGTTTCCATAGATTACGGCGTGATGGAAAAGACACGCGATGTATTCATGTTAGAGGGAGATTTCGGGTGGAATGACATAGGAAGCTGGGACGCACTGTGGGATGTCCTGGATAAGGACGAGGCGGGCAACGCGACGAGAGGGAATATCATAAGCTTTGACACCTCGAATTCTCTCATATACAGCCCTGAAAAGATGGTGGCGCTGATCGGAGTGAAAGATCTTATTGTAGTGGAGACAGAGGATTCGCTCCTCATCTGCAAGAGGGGGTCTTCACAGGATGTCCGAAAGGTTGCGGGACGCCTCGAAAAAAAAGACATGAAGGAATATCTATGAGTATAACTGAGATAATCGGATTTTCGGCGGCGTTTATATGCTCGGTATCCATGACGCCTCAGGTTGTCAAGATATACCGCACGAAGAAGACATCCGATCTGTCACTGGGTGCATTTTCGGTGCTGGCAACCGGCCTTTTCCTGTGGTTTATCTACGGTCTGCTGATACATTCGATCCCGGTAATAGCGGGGAACGCGGTAGGTGTCAGCATTACACTCTACATCATAATCATGAAAATAAGACACGGGTGAGATGTTCATTAGGAGGCACACACAAAAGGAGGCAACAGATGAAGATATTCGCGGTGAACGGAAGTCCGAACATGAAAAAGGGGATGACCCATATACTGCTGGAAAATCTCCTGGAAGGGGCCCGGGAGGCAGGCGCGGAGGTGGAAACGGTTTTTTTGCAGAAGAAAAAGATAAACTACTGCCTCGGCTGCTTCAACTGCTGGGTGAAAACCCCCGGTGTATGCGTTCACAAGGATGATATGCCGGAACTTGCGGAAAGGGTGCGTCAGGCCGACTGTGTCGTAATAGGAACCCCTCTTTACGTGGACGGAATGACCGCCCAGACAAAGACATTTATGGATCGTATGATGATCCTCGCCGACCCCCATTTCGAATTTGTGGATGGGCACTACCGCCATCCAAGAAGACACGGAGAAAATCCACCTGATGTCGTTCTGCTCAGCGTATGCGGCTTCTATGAGCGGGACAATTTCGACGGGCTCATCGATCACATGGAACGCATATGCCGCAACATGCAGTCCCGTTTTGTGGGCGCGGTCGTGCGTCCGTCAAGTTACATCCTCGCCCTGCAGGAAATCCTCGCCGAACCGATAGAAGAGATAAAAGAGGCCGCGCGCCGCGCCGGAAGAGAACTCGTGGAAAAGGGCACACTGTCCACACAGGTTCTCGACGACGTTGCCCGGGATTATCTGCCAAAAGAAGCGTTTCTGAAGGGATCAAATGAATTCTGGGACAGATGCATCAAAGAGGGTAAATTCCTCGCCATGTAAGGCGAAAAGTCGTCACTGCGGTAGATCCCGGATCGAGTCCGGGGGGAGTCCTGATGATCTGCTATTTTTAGGGAGTGGAGAGACACAAACCCCGCTCCGCCAATGGTTCCTTTCGGCTCACAAGGTGGTTTTTGTTTTGCATCATTCACCTACCTATACGTAACATAATCTGTTTTATCTATTGATAATAGTATGTTACGTTATGTTTATGATTTCACAGTTTCGTTCCCCCGTCAAGGATTATCTGTATTGGTAGCC
>JAFDAS010000159.1 GCA_019313695.1 Deltaproteobacteria bacterium | reverse complement strand
AAGAATCCGACAGGAAAAGTGAACATGGGGCACGTCATGGAATCGCCCGATCCAGATGATGACCTTCAGCTTTTCAAAGAGCTATGGGTTATTATCCATTACCCGACTATGGTCCGGTAGGCTCTGTGAACCGCCCCGTGCGTGACCGAAGGAAATGCCTGTGGTAGACCCGCACGCGGGGTGGTGTGGGGGCCGGGGGATTAAAACCCCCGGCTACCCAATTATATGGTTATTTCCTGTTATTCAGGACTTCCCATACTCTTTTTGATAAATTATCATATGATTCAACAGTTCCATCCAGTACTTCCTCAATTTCTACTTCATCATATTTTTGGTGAATCTGTACACGACTCGTTAACCCTTGCTTTATTGTGATATGATACATCGCCAATTTCTCAGGACAATCAAACCCTTCTCTTATGCAACCAGCTAAAGAGCCAAAGGCAGCAGGAATAACGTCTTCAGAACCGATATTTTCAATCATCTTTCTATATACCAATGGGAATAGACCAAAAATAAAACTTATATTAGGTAGCAGTCTGATGATAAATATTCTAATATTCTTACATTTTTCTCTTGTGTCACCGAGCCACTCTGCCATTGATGAAATTGTTTCACCTCTCATCCAGAGTTTTATCAATGAACTTAATTCCGAAAGTAGTATTGAGTAAGAACTATCACTATCATTCATTCTTTTTTTAAAAACTGATAGTAATTCTTCAACTGGTAATAATTCCGAAAATAACTCTTGTTGATCCATCAACCAGCAAATAATGTAATCAACCCATTCTATACTATTGATTGTTAAATCTAATTCCGGTAAAATATTTGTAATATCATTAATAACAATTGAGTTAATACCAGTTTCTGTTGCTACTGCTTCTATCCAAGTTTCGAATTCTTCTGGTGTTGGTTTACGAATCCTATCTTCAGCGAGTGATATTTTTGATAAATATTCGACATCGGTATTATCTTGTTTTGATTTATAAAAACCAAACGATCTCTTCAGAAGATCAGAAGCATTCTTTTCTTGTAGCTTAGGTAATCGTTGCAGAAAATATTCTACTTCACGTCTATTGTTTTCAGTTTCACCCTGGATTGCATCGAGGCATAGATCTAAGGGATCAATTATTTCAAGGCACTGATCTTCTTGGCTATAAATTAATTCTCTCAACTTAAACCAGTGAGAGTTGAGAGTAATACCGTCTTCATTTTCTTGAATAGCGATTATTTCGCTAGGTACTAATATAACTAATCCCGTAGCAATCCAGCCTGCTCTCCCAGCACGCCCACTTGCATTTAAAAGTTCATGTGCTTTTAACAACTCTCTGCTATCAGCGTTTCTATCATAACGATCATCGCCAGCAAGGATAACTAACTCAACCGGTAAATTCATACCTTGTGCTAAAGTAGGTGTAGCTGATAAAAGATTTATTCCCGTTTCATCATTTCGTCTAAAAACTTGTTCTGCTAACCTTCTTTCTGGCAAGAATAGTAAACCATGGTGACAAGCTGTTTTTTTATCAATCGTTTGATAAATATAATCTGGGGAACCAATTTCAGCTATGCAAATATCCAATAACTTTCGATCCGCTTCTTGATATACTATTTTTGGGGAATCATGTATAAGCCCTGCTGCCTCGGTAGCGATACTGTTTGCATTCTTCGGAGAATCAGCAAAAACAAGTGTTTTTATTCCCATTTCTGAGAAGAATTGTCCGATCTTTGCTGCTACTTTATTCCGATTCGGAGTAAGATTCCAATATGGTCTATTTCCTGAAGCTGTAATTAGAAGTTCATCATTTAACAAACCAATCTTTGTGTAATCTTCTGATGATTGAGTATTCCATGTTTGTTTTAAGCAAAATAAGCCTTCTGGGCTTATTGAGAGTTGGTTTTTTAATGTTCCCGGAGGGGTTTTATTGGTTGTTTCACTTAAGCTTTTATCGACTAATTTCTTGAGTTCTGAAATTCTATCGTGATTATAAATGACACATCCTCGAGCCTGCCTGGTAGGTTTCCAGCGTATATCGAGAGAAAGGCAATCTCGGCCCAGAATATCTGAAAGCCAACCTGCAAGCTTATCGCCATTTTCTACCATTGCAGATGCTAATAGCACATCAGGCTTACTTTCTGGAATTGATAAGAGGTTTAGCAGCGCAAACATTGCGTCTATCCCTCTTCTCTCAATAAAAGTACCACCACCATGTAGTAAATGGCATTCATCAAAAACTATAAGCCCTGTATTGAAAAAGGATTCTTTTTCAACACTCATTATTGATAAGCAGCGTTCAGGTGTCATTACTGAGACTGAAGGAACACCTTCCTCAAAATCAATGAAATAGCTGTCTTCTACAACTGACCCATTAATAAAATCATCAGAAGAGGAGTCTGTGGGCTCAGATGCAAAAAGCTTCGCTTTTAGATTGTCTTCAGTAAAATATTGTTCGAGGGTTTTTTTGAGATCCCGTTCCACTTGATCGACAAGTGCCTTTGTTGGTGTTAGAAAGACAACACTTTTGCCACTCAACAAGGTAGACACTATTTTAAATTCTGCGATTGTTGATTTACCTGCACCAGTTGGAAATGTTATGATAGAAGATACGCCAGGAGTTAAAAAGCCACTCTGTATTGCAGAGTAATGATTTTTCCATAGATAAGGACGCCTTTGTGCAATAGTCTCTAAGTAGCCTTCCCATAAATGTTGATCAATTCCTAGAGGGGTGGGAACCCTAATGACCGATTTTTGATATAGTTCATCACCCATTTCTAAAAGCAGGCACGCTAAGTGGTAGGGTGCAGCGAAACTACTTTTAAAATCAAAGTTCATAGTTTTTTCCGTATTCAAAGATATGTCGATAACATCACTCAACAACGACCGCCAAGAAGTGGTTTCATTATTATTGAAAACGTTCAGTAATTCGTGTGATAATTTTCTTATTGCCTCCGTAATTCCGTCCCATAGAATCTGATAAGCTACTGCTTCCAAATCAGATGAATTCGCTATATTGAGTGTCTCGGTATCTGATTCTGGAAGTTTTGATATTTCTTTAAGACTCCCTCTCACCAAATGGGAGATGGCTTGTTCTAATATATCGATTGAAGAGAGTGACCCCGTTTTGAGTTCAATCTTTTCAGAGGCTTCATAAGCGTCTGCTGGTTGTTCTGCAATCATGAAAAGAATAGATGATAGAATTACGGGAGATATCGATAAATCGGTGAATTCATTAATTGATTGAAAAGAAGTCAGGCCAATTTTGTTTGCTTGCCAAATCAAGTTAAAAGCATTTCCAGCTACAAAGGCAGCTCCGAATTTCTGTTTCTTATCTAATCTGCCACCAATAGTGAGAGCACTATAAGTATGAGCCATCCTCCATAATTTTTGTAATTCTTCATGATCGTTTTTATCTATAGTTATTTCCGGAATAATTATTTTTCTTCTGAGATTTACAATTTTTGTGTACATTTCACTGAGATACTCAGGAAGACGTTCATGAACTATACCGTCTAATTCTGGAGCTGATTTAATTATTTCTACAGCAACAGGGTCAAACATTACGCCTCGATTTATAGTGGACCCCAAAAATGAGACAGTGTGTTAAGGTGTGTTTCCAAGAGAAAGGAGGCACAGAATGGGCAAAAAAAACAGAGCAAGGAATTGAAGGCGAGAATTGCCCTTGATGCAATAAAGGGTCAGAAAACAATGTCAGAATTAGCTTCAGAATATGGGGTTCACGCTAATCAAATAAGTA
>JAFDAS010000158.1 GCA_019313695.1 Deltaproteobacteria bacterium | reverse complement strand
ATAGCAATATCTGCGTTTTTTTGCGTGCATCTGCGGTTCATTTTAATTGACCGCCGATATTTCAGACAACACCGTTTATAGTTAAAAACCAAACAATGCTGACTAATTTTGTATGGTTTCTAACTGTAATCTACTCGATCTGGATCGAGGTCTTTTTCTCGGAATCCCGTCGCTCAAAAATGACCTCAAGTACACCGTTGAGATAAGTTGCTTTTGCACTGTCCGGGTCAACCTTGACAGGCAGTTCAATGTATTCGGAATACTTTCGTTCACCATGTGTTGCTTTAAGTTCAACTGCTGAATCGGTTGCATCCAATTGTATGTCTTCTTTCTCGATACCGGGCATTTCGGCAACAATATGTACGCAATCCTCGGTATCAAAGACATCGACAAGCGGTTTTCTCTCTCCTACATACATTTGATTTCCTTCCGTTTTTTCGCTTACGGCTTCGGGAGGCAAATTACCAAATTCACGGATCTCCGGCTCTTCACCCGGGCGCTGGCTCACTGAGAATCCATACACGAAAGGCTGTTTTGAAAGTTCATCCATGCTAATTCCCATTTCGTTTAACATGTGGTCTATCATACCTTCGACATCTTCAAAGGGGTCTGCCCCGAAGATATCATCGAACAAACTTTTTTTTCGTCTTTTGTCTGCCATAATGTATCACCTCTTGATGTCTGTTTAACTAATGTAATCTGTTGTGGAACCTATTCTATGTTCATCTGCACCTTCTTCTTGCGGTTCATAATCGTTAGCCGCATATCTTGCAAATGTCTCTGCACTTTGCTCATATAGGTTTAGCGCACTTCTCGATGTTGTGGGTTTAACACGCGACACTGCATGTTTGAAATGGTCTTTGGTCAGTTGTATTCCTTTCACCATCTTTAACATTTCCGCTTTATCTACATTGGGTTTGATCACTTCACGCATTGCAAGCATAGAAGCCTCACGGCAGATCGCCTCGATATCTGCACCAACGTATCCATCGGTCATACCTGCAAGTTCGGACAATTTAACCTCATCCGCGATCGGTTTACCCTCAAGATGAATTGCAAATATTTTCTCGCGGCTTTCCTTATTTGGCACTGTGATGTAGATCAGCCGATCAAACCTGCCGGGGCGCAGGAGCGCGGGGTCGACCATGTCCGGTCGGTTGGTTGCGGCTACGATCACAACGTCCTTGAGTTCTTCAATACCATCCAATTCCGTAAGTATCTGGCTTATAACGCGCTCTGTGACATGTGAGTCGGAACTTGTACCGCGATGCGGTGCGATCGAATCGATCTCGTCAAAGAATATCACGGTCGGTGCAGCCTGTTTTGCCTTGCGGAATGTTTCCCGGACGGCACGCTCTGATTCACCCACGTACTTGCTCAACATTTCCGGCCCTTTTATGCTGATAAAGTTTGCTTCGCTCTCGCTTGCAACGGCTTTTGCGAGCATTGTTTTACCAGTGCCGGGTGGCCCGAATAGCATGATCCCGCGTGGGGGTTTGGTGTTGATGGCGCGGAACAGTTCAGGGTACTTGAGCGGCCATTCAACTGCTTCGATAAGTTCCTGTTTAGATATATCCAGCCCGCCGATATCGTCCCACTTGACATGCGCCACTTCTACGAACACTTCACGCATGGCCGAGGGTTCAATGTTCTTCAATGCTTCATCGAAATCCTCTTTTGTGACCTCTAGTTTGTCCATGACTTCCTGTGGGATCTCGTCCTCAATGTTTATTGAGGGAAGCATTCTTCGAAGTGCATGCATTGCTGCTTCCTTACAGAGTGATGAGAGGTCAGCACCCACAAATCCGTGCGTGATATCTGCAAGTCCTTCAAGGTTCAGATTATCTTCAAGCGGCATTCCACGAGTATGGACATGCATTATTTGCAATCTTCCATTTCGGTCAGGGATACCTATCTCGATCTCCCTGTCGAACCTACCGCCGCGCCGCAAGGCTTCATCGATCGAATCCGGGCGGTTGGTTGCAGCAATGACAACGACCTCTCCTCTGGATTGTAATCCGTCCATGAGTGAAAGGAGCTGTGCAACAACCCTGCGTTCAACTTCACCGGTCACTTCACCACGTTTTGGTGCGATCGAGTCGATCTCATCTATAAATATGATCGTTGGTGCGTCACGTTGTGCTTCTTCGAACATCTCACGTAGTTTCTGTTCACTCTCACCGTAGTATTTTGATACGATCTCCGGACCGCTGATGGATATGAAGTTAGCATCGGTCTCGGATGCAACCGCTTTTGCGATCATTGTCTTCCCGGTTCCGGGCGGTCCGTGTAGGAGAACTCCTTTTGGCGGTTCGACGCCGAGTTTCTGGAACAGTTCGGGATGGCGCAGGGGTAGTTCGATCATCTCGCGCACAAGTCCGATCTCACGTTTGAGTCCGCCGATGTCTTCGTATGATAGGTGTTCAGTCGTTATGCCTTCTCCAACGGGTTTTTCCTTGAGCACGATCTCGGTATTGCGTGAAACAATAACAGGTCCGGAGGGAGTTGTTGACATGACAATGAACGATAGGGGGTTGTTGACGGTTTCAACGCGTATGTTCTGGCCGCGGTCGATCGGTCTGCCTTCAAGTATCCTCAGGATGTAGCGCGTGCCACCGACCAGTCTAACCGGTTTTGTGGGTGCCAGTGTTACCCGTTTTGCTTCTTTTGCATCGACCTTTTTGATCTTCACTTTGTCATCCAGACCGACTTTGGCATTGTTGCGTATGTTACCATCAATTCGTATGATGCTTTTTCCTGAATCATCGGGATATCCGGGCCAAACGATGCCGTATGCTTTTTCTTTACTTTTGATCTCGATGATGTCACCGCTTGCAACACCCACATTTTCCATCAAGTCTTTGTCAAGTCTGGCAATACCCCTGCCAGCGTCCCGATGGTATGCTTCGGCTACCCGTACAACAATTTCTTCACTCATTGTTCGTCACCTGTTTCGTTTTCAGATTCAAGTATTTTCCAGTATTGTTGTTTGTCTTTTATAGTATATTCAATGAGCCCTCTTTTAGCCATTGTCAATACCTGTGCGCTGATATGGCTTGGATGTATTGTGAAGTTATAGGATAGCGATGCTATACTGTGTTCGTTTTTGAGCAGTGCATATAGTATCTCTGCCTGAAGGGGATTGTCTGCAACTTTATCTATCGCATCCATGCAGACGTCCATGAGTTCGGAGAATTCTACCTGTAATCCCTGCTGTTTGCGTGCGAGTTCGTCCTGTTTGCTCTTCGTGTTCCGTATTTCACGATTCAGTTCTGTAAGCGCTGATGTAGCGTATGCTTTTTGCACTTCGCTCGTTTCATCGTCATCATGTTTTAAGTGGTATCTTGTGTTAATTGGAGCCGTATGTACAGATACGGCATAAGAATGGGGTGACACCGCTACTTCAATGCGCATGTTGTCTGCGATGTTGAAGTATTTGCGCCGTTGGTCATCCACGCGGCATTCTATTAGTCCGGTATCTTCAAGCAGACCCAAATGATTGATAATTGCCTTTGGACCAACCCCGAGTCGTCCTGATATCTCACTGACATAACATGGGCGGTCAGACAGGAGCTGGAGGATCTTTCTCCTGTTTTCGTTGCCCAGTATGTCAAGCATTTGTGCCGATTCCATATTTCATCCTAAATTGTCTTGTTACATGTCAGTCCGACTTTGTGGTGTTCCTTGGGGGAGGACCCAAGGTTAGACAAGTAAATCCAGGTGTTTGCGATGGTTTACTTGTTCGGGGAAGATATACACAGAGAGTTAGTAACCAAGGAGGTA
>JAFDAS010000157.1 GCA_019313695.1 Deltaproteobacteria bacterium | reverse complement strand
AGTTTGTTCCCCAGTAGCTCAGTTGGTAGGGTTCCGATTTGTCGGAATTAACCATCAGACGAATGGGAAGTGCGTGAAGTGATTATTTGTTCCCCAGTAGCTCAGTTGGTAGAGCAGCTGGCTGTTAACCAGCTTGTCCGTGGTTCGAGTCCGCGCTGGGGAGCCATATACAAGAGAGGGCGCCCACAGATAAAATGGGCGCCCTTTTGTTTTTGACATGTATTATCTCTATATACTCCAATCAGAAACAACAGGGCGATATTATATCGGGCAAACAGACAATCTTGAGCGCCGTTTGTCGGAGCATAATGACCCCTGCTATACAGGCTCCAAGACGACGAAGCGCTTTGGGGGTCCCTGGAAGCTGATATATTCCGAAGAGTACAAAACACGCTCTGAGGCAATGGTACGAGAGCGTCAGATCAAGGGCTGGAAGAGCAGAAAAGCGATAAGTGGGCTCATTTGTGAATGATTCATCTCTCAAAGGCCTGTCAATCCCGATGCAATCGGATTCGAGTCTGACCCAATTCCTGCCAATTCCTGTTATCCGATAATCAGCAGCGCCACCCAGGGCACGACATTGAAAACCAGAACGAAGATCTTGAATAACCCAAGAAACGAGTAGATCACCACGTTGAACGTTTCCCGAGGCATGGGAAACCATTTGCTGTGCATTCGGTGCACCCAATCACCGGAAAATGCACAGATCAAGAATGAAAAGATCAATAATCCTCCATTCAGAATTGTACACCACATGAAAAATCTGGTTAGCATCTGAATATCCATGATGTTCCTCCCTTATCTTTGTGCAATTAATTCGAGACTGACTCTGCTTTTCTTTTTATAAAGCGGCCAAGGTGCGTATCAAGCTTCAATGTATGATTGACCAACCAATCCACAACAAGAAGCTGAACTCTGAGGAGGATAAAGTACCTGTTGCTATCATCAAGTTCACGGATTTCCTGTTTGAGACTATTAAAATACTCTGAGAATTTAGCGTGTTGCCATTTCTGAAAATCAGTAAACGGATATTTGTATTCTTCCATTAAATTCTCTTCGTCGTGAAAATGGCTGGCCACGTATGTATCAAGAAACGTGATGGCCTCGTTTACTTCTTCTATTTCACGATTCGTCCGGAGGGCATCCAACAGTTTATTGCACTGAGAAAAGAGAGCGCGATGCTGGTCATCAATCTCAGCTACTCCAAACTTAAAATCTTCAGTCCATTTAACCGCATGAGCTAATTCACCGGTGCTTTCATGCACACCAGTCCGGGTGAATGCCTTGCACCGGTCCAAATAAATTTGAGCGGGCCTGTCCAGGGGATTATGCTTGAGGCACTCCTGCAACATTTTTTTGGCGACATCGATATTTTTCAAATGGTAGTGGGCCAGAGCCTCCTCGAACATCCTTTTAGTGGCTGCTTTTCCCTCCTTAATTTGAACCGGATCGCTATCAAAAACTTCATACACCGATTGAGGTTGTGCTTTGCCTTTGACGGTGACTCTATCGAGAAACCGAATGGAGATTCTCTCAGGGTGCTTAAGAGCATAGAAGGTATATTCACTTATCAGTAGCGGGACCTCATATTTTTTGCTCAACCCCTCGATCCGGGATGCAAGATTTACAGCATCACCGATGACTGTGCCCTCCATCCTTTCGCTACCTCCGATAGTGCCGAGTATTACAAGCCCGGAGTTAAGTCCTATCCCTATTCTAACAGGCTCATAACCCGCACTTTTTCGACCAATATTATATCCCTCAAGCCGGCCCCTCATTGCGTTAGCACAATTTACGGCATCGTCGGCACTTGCCGGGAATAAAGCCATAATCGCATCTCCGACATATTTATCAATAATACCATTATGACTCGCAATAACCGGCTCCATCTGACTCAGATATGAGTTTAAAAAGTTAAAAGTTTGTTGAGGGGTTAATTCTTCAGATAAAGAAGTAAACCCGCGAATGTCGGAAAAGAGGATAGTCATATTTTTTTCAATCTGATCGCCGAATTGAACAGAAGTAATCTCATCTTTTCCAAGCAAATTGAGAAATTGCCTGGGCACAAATCGTTCATAGGCCCTCACCAATGATTGAAAACGCTCGGCACTGTTTTTTGTTGTCTCCATGGTCTACCTGTTTGTTTAGTAAGGCGTCTACTGTCGTGTTTTGCCAAAAATTCAATTATCTGAATCGGGCCATCATGTCCTCGGCTTTTTTGAGATGTCTTCTTGTTTCACTTTCAAGTTTTGTCATAATCCCCGCGAATTTTTTATCAATAATCTCAAAATGTGAAAAAACGTTTTTCTCGATCAGTGATCTTTCAAAGTCCAAGGTATATGAGATGGCCATTTTCAATGTTATTTCTTTGTTTTCAGCGCGGCGGATTGTTTTTTCAATGTTTTCAATATAAATGTTCATAGCAGAAGGGTTAAATTTACCCTCACTGAAGGCTGTCAGATTTTCTTCCTCAGCCTGGTAAAGCTTTTTTATCCACTCGGCATGTTGCAGCTCATCCTTAGCCAAATCTTGCCAGAAAGCTTTATGCTCTGGAAACTGGTCGGCAAAGATTTCATATAGTTTGGCGAGCAAAAGCTCTTGCTTACACATCAACTCAATGATTTTTTTCTGATAATCCGATAACATGACCCTCCCCCTCTCATATCCATTCACTTTTAATAATTACCAAGTCTCACGGCTGTCCGGTTAAAGTTGGACGACCATAACATAATATATTGATATTCCACAGCAAATGAACCATTTTCACTTTTTTCGATTTCAATTTACATTGCTTTCCCCGGTATGTACCTTTCCCCCACTACTCTGGGGGAGGATTGCCAATGAATGCCGGGAAAGCTGTTTTTGCACAGATAATGGAGCATCTGCCGCGTTATGAGTTTGACAAGTGCGTCAAAAAATACAAGGGCAATCACCGGGTCAGGAAATTTTCCTGTTATGATCAGTTCCTCTGCCTTGCCTTTGCCCAAATTACATACCGTGAAAGCCTGCGAGATATTGAGACATGCCTGAACTCTCACCACGAGAAGCTTTATCACATCGGATTCCGCGGACAGATATCGAGATCCACTCTGGCCGATGCCAACGAGAAGCGAGATCACCTTATTTATCAAGACCTTGCATATCGTCTTATCTCCATTGCGAGAAGGCTTTATCAGAACGAGGAACTGGCGATAGATCTGAATTCTTCTCTCTATGCTTTAGATTCCACTACTATCGATCTGTGCCTCTCCCTTTTCCCTTGGGCGCATTACCGCAAAACCAAAGCCGCCATCAAGATGCACACCCTCCTCGATCTGCGGGGATCCATTCCGACATTTATCAGCCTGACTACCGGCAAAGTACACGATGTCAACATTCTGGATATTCTCCCCGTGGAAAAAGATGCCGTCATCGCCATGGATCGAGGATATATAGACTTTTCAAGGCTTTATACACTGAACCTGTTTCCTGCTTTCTTCGTGATTCGTGCCAAGAGCAATCTTCGTTTCAGGCGACTCTATTCCCGGGAAGTGGACAAAACGTTGGGGCTCCGTTCCGATCAAACAATCGTCCTCACGGGCACGAAATCCCGCGCTGCCTACCCGGAGGCTCTACGCCGGGTGTCTTACGTGGACTTAGAAAAGAACAATCCCGACTGGTCGGGACTATCTGACTAATATCTTTACTGTTCCCGCAAAGACTGTCGCCGATATTTACAAGCAGCGATGGCAGGTGGAACTCTTTTTCCGGTGGATCAAGCAACATCTGAGAATCAAAACCTTTTACGGA
>JAFDAS010000156.1 GCA_019313695.1 Deltaproteobacteria bacterium | reverse complement strand
ATGCTACTGAATCTATTCATGGTTGAGCCCTCCTTTGGTTTTTTTGGTTTGGCATAAAACTTCATACCAAATCAGGGCTCAACTTTAAATTCTTAATTTGGACAAGAGTGATATACAGTTGCAGTTTTTATTCACCCTCAGCCACAGGTCAGTCTCTGCCAGCATTTTAGAGTGATCCATCCAGTTCGTCGGCCACAGGCTCCTTGCAGGCCCTGCAACGCTGTGCCCCCCTGAAGAGCGGCTTGCCGCACGAAGGACAGTGGTACCGTTCACATTCCGCCCGGGCCCATTCAACGCTGCCCTTTTCATCGCCGTCCTCAGCTACCTTGGCTCGCCAGATGGGAATAGTTTTCTCCATTACTCGTACGCCGGTCGCGAGTGGAAAATCTTTTATCAGACTACAGGGCCATTCTTCACATTGATGGCAGGAGTAGTATCCCTTCGACTTTACACAGTCCCGTATCGTGCACATCGTACAGAAGCTATAGAGCTTCTTCGGAGGATCGGACTGCATACACCCAAGACATTCCGTTTCCTCGGGTTTCGTTCCGTAGAGGTTTCCCATAACCGTCTTAAACTTCTCATTTCCATCCCTCGTTGCGATGTAGACGCCGCACGCGCCGCAGTACAGGCCGCACGGCGCCATCAGATCCCTGTTTCTGATTTCCTTTTCAGTCCATCCCTCCATCGGCATGCCTCCTTATCTGATTATAAAGAATATTAGTTGCTGGGAAACTTAAAGAACTGCCAGCCATTTGTACATAATCACCGCATCTACCAGACCTTCACTGCTATGCATGAATGCTTTTGGCAAGCGACCGGCAATTTCAAATCCCAGTTTTTCCCATAGCCGTATAGCCCCCCGGTTTGTCGCCACTACCAGATTGAACTGCATGGCCCTGTAGCCGAGTTCAATCGCCATCTTTTGAGAATGCTCACACATGGAAGTCGCCAGACCTCTTCCCCTGGCTTCTGCCGAGACCATATATCCGCAGTTGCAGACGTGGCCGCCCAGGCCCGGTTGATTTCTTTTGAGGTAGTAGGTGCCAAGAACGATATCAGCTTCTTCAATCACGAAGGTTTTGTGCGGCTGTGTCATCCAGATATTAAATGCGTCTTCTCTGGTTGTTTGAGGGTCATACGCGTATGTCTCTCCGGCAGAGACAATCTCATGAAAAATCGGCCAGATATCTTCAAAGTCCTGAGTTGTTGCTTCTCTGATATTCATGACAGGAAATCACTCCCCGGATTGTTGTACTATGTCGTATAACCCGCATTGGCATGGAAGACAACCAAAAATAAGGGTGGCGAACAGGCATTCCGCTGCAGGAGACCTTTTGTCCTCTCACACAGCGTTATGCCCTTGTATGATTTCTTTGACGCGTCCAATGTCACCACCTTCCAGGCGGACTTTGATCCCATGGTGGTGAACCGGGGATTTAGTCAGAATGTCTTTCACGACACCTTTCGTGAGTGTTCCGGATCGCTGATCTTTCTTTAACACGATGCATACCTGTGATCCGGGGTGTATCTGTTCACGCCTTGTTCCGTCCATATGCCTCATTTCCCTCTTTTTCCAGCACCTGCACTCTTTAAATAGATTGTAAGCTGTAGGTTAAAGTTGATTGAAGTGTTAGATATTACCCTTTTGGGCTTTTCTCTCTTTTTTCTCATTGCGCTTTTCTTTCAACGTTTTTGCTGATTTTTTCTTCTCTGTTTTTTGAGCATCTTTTCCTTTAGCCATAAATCTCACCTTTATTTGATTTGTTAATCTGGTTAGTTACATATACTTATTGATTGTACTTCCACTATAGATTGACTGCATGTAATCATTAGACAGATCTGTTATTGCGTTCACTTTGTCTTCACCAGCAGGGCCGCCAGATAACTTTCGGGCATGCGCCCGCTACCGCGGAAATCCGCATCCTGTCCAAGCGGCTCGATCGACTTTATTCTTTCTCTGCCGCCGGCAGCCACCATCTCCTCCAGTGCCTGATGGGAAAGCCCGCTGAAATTCGTCGCCGCCAGCAAAACACCGCCGGACTCCAAGATGTTCATCGCCGCGTCAATCAGCACGGGAAAATCTTTTTTAACGCTGAATATTTTCCCATCATGCCGGGCAAAAGAGGGCGGATCAAGGATCACACAACCAAAACGGGTTCCCTTCTTGAGAGCCAGCTTCATATACGTCAGGGCATCGGCCCGGGCAAACTCATCCTCGGCGCACTCCAGCTGATTGAGACCATAGTTTTCGCGGCCACGCTCCAGACTCTTGCGGCTGATGTCCACGTTGATAACGCTCGACGCGCCGGAGGCCCGGGCATACACACCAAAGGAGCAGGTGTACGCAAAACAATTCAGCACTCTGAGCCCCTTTGTCAATCCGGCAACGATCTTCCTGTTGCGCCGCATATCCAGAAACAAACCGCTATTTAAACCATCATTGAGATCGACGCCGAACAGAAGGGCGTTCTCCTGAACCACCGTCCGGGCTGGCGCCTGATCGATCCAGACGCTTGCGTTGATCTGTTCTGACTTGAGCGCCTGTGGATCCAGTCTCTCTTTGATGATGAGGTAACGGGCGCCAAGACGGCTTTTAACAAATTCCGCCAGAGCTTCCTTGCCGGCGATCCATCGCTTATCAAACAGATGGATCACACATCGGTCATCATACTGCTCGAGCACTAACCCGGGCAAAGCATCACCAAGCCCGTTGACGAGCCGCAGGGCATTCGTTATTTTCCTCAGAGGCTTCCGCTTGCTAATGGCCGCCTCAATAAGATCGATCGTTTTTTTATCCATCGTTAAAGGTCCTGACATTGCACAAAAAAACCGCGCGGGTTAACCGGGACGGTCGCTAAAAATATCGGATTTTACATTTTCTTTTTTGGCTTCATTTTCTCTTTTGGGTTAGCCTGTTAGTAGATACAGGCATCTAAAATGGAAAGCACTTCTGACAACAGTTCATCATTACTGTGGTCTATACGTTTGGCACGGCGAGAACGGAAGTCTACAGATTTGACTTGTTCGACCATTATAAAGCCCGTAAGCTTACTGTCTTTGGGAATAGGTACATGAAAGGGGAAACCGCGCTCTGTGTTTGTAATTGGGCATACAATAACCAGACCTATGCTTCGGTTGAACAGATCCTTGCTGACAACAAAAGCCGGCCGCCGGCCTTTCTGTTCATGACCAGATTGTGGATCAAATGTGATCGCGATGATGTCCCCTTGCCGAGGGACAAAAGCAGCCATCTACCACACCTCCTTACCAACCGGCTTTCCCCAATCAACCTCACCGGGCTGGTAGTTTTCGGGGATACGTGTCACAAGGTCTTTAAGATTGTGTCGGCCGCGTATCCTTTTAGCCGGTGCGACGATCATAATGCCATCTTTTACGCTAATATCAACTTCATCGCCGACATTAAACTGTGCATCTGCGAGCAGATTCTTGGCAAGACGAATCCCCTGACTATTTCCCCACTTTTGAATTTTTGCAAGCATCCGGCACCTCCTCATGTATATCCCATGTATAGCCGAATATGATGCAATTATCAAGAACAATTTTGAGGCCCCCACTTCCCGACCATCACCCAAAACCAAGACCCCACAAAGTCAGTAATTATATTGCAATCAGTTGCGTTTTATAGGAAGTAAAAGTTAAAAATTTGCATAAGGGAGCATTATGGTACAGGCAACCCGCAAAATTCCCGTTTCGCAGATTATACTTGATGGGGAGATATATCCGGGGAATCATGCGCTCCAAACGCTTCCTCTCAAGGATATCGCTCCCTCCCCCTATCAACAACGGAAAAGCTTCGATCCGGAAAAACTCAAAGAACTCGCACAAAGCATCATGCAA
>JAFDAS010000155.1 GCA_019313695.1 Deltaproteobacteria bacterium | reverse complement strand
AGAATACCTGGGAATACTCGACCAAAGCGGCTGGGAGGAAACCCATATCATTCAAGCCCCGCTGTCATCAGAACGGTTTACCGGCAATATGGTAAAGGCGATGCAAAAAAGGAAGATCCTCGGGGTCATCAGCCGGTATGTGATTGTGGCGAGGAAATCGGATTGAGGTTGGGAAAGGTGGGAGGTAGAAGCGTGAATAGATACTGGCATTACACAACCCTTCTGGCAGTGAAAAAGATTATTGCTTCTGGTGAGATTAGAGCGATAGCCTCGGTCCCGCAAAGCGGTGAAACCCCCGGGGCCTGGTTTTCCACCAATTCACAATGGGAGGAAACTGTTCGAAAGGTTCTCTTGGACACACAAACCGGGAAACAAACAGAGCCCCTTTCAAGGGATGCTCTATGGGCGCGTGGGTACCCGCCGGCACGGATTGAGGTTAACCCTGTGCTGGTAAACCTTCACGGATGGACTAAGCATAAAACAATGTCTGAAGACTCAAGGAAGATGTTGAAAAACATGGAAAGGGTTGGCAGAAATTGGGGTGCTCATCCCAATGAGTGGTTTGTCAGCTATGAGAGCGTACCGCTAACCAAATGCCTGTCGCCGATTGAATATTGGAACGGTGAAAAGTGGGTTGCTGTCAATGTGGTAATTCGGTAATTGCTTCGTCTTGAGGCTTTATCAACTACATTGTAGTCAACTGCTCAGGTTGCTTCTTTTTTGTAGCACCTTTGTACCAGTAATGCTCAACCAAAAAGACATGTGAAGGAGTAATCGTTAATAATTTGATAACTTATGATATTTCGTGATTCCTGTTTGATTTTTAGAAATAAGACAAAACCCTTTAGTTACAACAAGTTAGTCCAATCTGAGGCCAGTGAAATGGATACCCCCCTTTCTAAATTTCTTTGACATTTCAAGGGCTTTTTGTTAAGTGTACAAAAGCTTTAACGAAATAACAGAAGGTGCTATGCATTAAACAACAAATGATCTTTTCTTCCTAACACAAGAAAGGTCCTGAAGATGGCAGATAATCACAAAAACCCCGTATCTCTTAAACAGAGGCGGGGTTTTTTCATGTGCAGGAAGATAATTTTCGATGAAACGATTTTGTGTTACGAAAACTGATCTAAACCAAAGTGCCATGACTAAACAATATTACGCACACAGCCTGGATGGAAGGCCGCCTTCCGAGTGGCAACCGCTGGAAGAACATCTGAAAAATGTGGCGGAAATGACCCGGTCGTTTTCTATCGCTTTTTACAAGGCCGGATTTATTCACGCCATTGACGAAAAAAACGAAATTGGAGCCCAATTGAATGGAGTCAAACAATTTCATTGCCCATCGTAGAAAATGCGATAACAAAGATCAAACTGTTCAGGAACATTTAATTGAAGTTTCCCTGATTTGTCGGCGTTTAGCGGAAAAGGTTGTTGCCCCCGACGCAGGCGAATTGCTCGGGTTACTGCATGATTTTGGCAAATATAGCCGGCAATTTCAGGTTTATTTACAATCAGCAACAGGCATGTTGAATCCTGATGTTGATGACGAGTATATGGATGCCAATGCTTTTAAAGGTAAAATTGACCATTCCACTGCCGGGGCTCAATGGATATGGCAACGATTTAAGAGGTATGGCGTTCAAGGTAAGCTGGTTGGGCAAATACTCGCTGTATGCCTGGCCTCTCATCATGGGGGGTTGATTGATTGTTTGAAGCCTGACGGTGAAAATGGTTTTTCTAACAGGATTAACAAAGACCAGAGAAAGACTCATTTACAGGAATGCCTTGAAAATGCCGATGATGCAGTATTAAGTAAGCTTAATGATCTGGCCACTGATAAGTTTTTTCGAAAGTTTTGGAACAAACTTGTTCTGTTGGTTGCTCCAGAGAAAAATGAATCTGAGACTATAAAGCAATTCAGGCTTGGTTTCTTTCTGCGTTTTCTTTTCAGTTGTTTGATTGATGCTGACCGGATTGATAGTGCCGATTTTGAAAATCTTGGGAATGTCCGATTCCGTTCAAAATTACCAGTGGACTGGCAAATTGCCATTGATAGCATGGAGGCCAAACTCGCAAGCTTTCCGGTTCGTAATGAAATTGATACAGCCCGCCGGGAAATTTCCGATCAATGCAAAAAAAAGGCAGAAAGTTCTCAGGGAATCTATACCCTCACCGTGCCGACAGGAGGAGGCAAAACTTTTGCCAGTATGCGTTATGCCCTCCATCATGCCAAGAAACATAAGCTTGACCATATAATTTATATTATCCCTTACACCTCCATCATTGAGCAAAACGCCGGGGAGATTCGCAAGGTTCTTGAGCGGGATGGCGATGAGTTCCCCTGGGTTCTGGAGCATCATTCTAATCTTGAACCAGAGGCACAGACCTGGCATTCAAAACTGGTGATGGAAAATTGGGATGCGCCCATCATTTTCACCACAATGGTGCAGTTTCTGGAAGTACTGTTTGGCGGTGGCACCCGTGGGGCCAGGCGAATGCATAACATTGCCAATTCTGTTCTGATATTTGATGAAATTCAAAGCTTACCTGTTAATTGCGTTCATCTTTTTTGTAATGCTATCCAGTTTTTTGTGGATCATGCAAGAAGTACGATGCTCCTCTGCACCGCAACCCAACCACTTTTAGATGACTTGAAATTTGGGGAAGACAAAGGACAACTTACTCTTTCTGAAGACCATGAACTGGTTGATGATATGACAAATATTTTTGAACAGTTCAAACGGGTTGAGATTAAAAATTTGGTTAGTCAGAAAGGTTGGACAGAACAAGCTCTTGGCGAGTTGACAGTTACGCAGCTTAAAGAAAAAGGAAATTGTCTGGTTATTGTCAATACCAAGAAATGGGCCAGAAAACTCTATGATATCTGCCTAAACAGTGTTGATGAGGATTCTCTCTTTCATCTCAGTACAAGTCTCTGCCCGGCCCATCGGAAGAAAATTTTTAATGTGGTTAGGCAGCGACTTGAGGACAAATTGCCGGTGCTTTGTATCTCTACCCAGCTCATAGAGGCCGGGGTTGATGTGGATTTTAATTCGGTTATTCGTTTCCTGGCAGGTCTTGACTCCATTGCTCAGGCAGCCGGGCGCTGTAACAGAAATGGCAATTTGAATATGGCTCAAGTCTATGTGGTGAATCCGCAAGATGAAGCCATTGACATGCTTCATGATATTAAGGAGGGTCGTGAAAAAGCTCTGCGTATTTTTTCTGAAAAAGATGAGACTGAGCTTTTAGATCCGGAAGTTATGAGTCTCTATTTTTCATATTATTTTTATGAAAGGGCAAACATTATGGCCTATCCCCTGACAGAGAAACAGGCCGGGAGAAAGGACACCTTACTTAGCCTCCTCAGTAACAATGGCAGAAATATCGGCATGGAGAAAAATGCCATTAAGCTCCAGCAATCGTTCAAGACCGCTGGCAAGGCCTTCAAGTCCATCGACTCTCCAACCCAGGCGGTGATTGTGCCCTATGGTGATAAGGGAAAGGAAATTATTGCCGGGCTTTGCGCCGATTTTGAACCAGCCAAGGCATTTCAACTATTGAAAGAGGCCCAGAAGTACAGCGTTAATGTCTTTCCTAATGTCTGGCGACAATTAATAGAGGCTGAGGCGGTAAGGCCGGTGCAGGAAGGTGAGGAAATATATTACCTGGATGAACGTTATTACAGCAAAAATTTTGGTTTATCCACCGAGATAGTAGGCGAGATGGACATAAATATTGGATAGGAGGTAACCTTATGAAAAACAGTATCAGTTTTCGGGTCTGGGGGCGTTATGCTCTGTTCACTGATCCGGTAACCAAAATCGGTGGGGAGAAATGCTCCTACCATGTGCCGACTTATGAGGCCATCAAGGGGGTGTTGAAATCCATCTACTGGAAACCTACCATTATCTGGCATGTTGATAAGGTGCGAGTGATGAAACCTCTCCGGACCCAGACCAAGGGAACAAAGCCCCTGGTTTGGGGTGGGGGCAATTCCCTGGCTATTTACACTTTTCTTCATGATGTGGAATATCAAGTAGAAGCACATTTTGAATGGAACGAACACCGCCCCGAACTTGCTAATGATCGTATTGACGGAAAGCATTTCAGTATTGCCAAGCGGGTGCTGGAAAAAGGCGGCAGACAGGATGTCTCCGTGATTGTCAGGCCTATGTGGAGCCGTGTCGGTTTGGAGATGGGAAAGGTGCCTATGATGATATCGACGAGCTTGGTTTCGGCTTGATGTTCCATGGTTTTGATTATCCGGATGAAACGGGTAAAGATGAGCTGTCCAGCCGTTTTTGGCATGCAACCATGCGTCGTGGGGTGCTGGAATTTCCACGGCCAGATGAGTGCGAAGCCAATCGGTTTATCCGCAAGATGGCTGCTAAGGAATTTGGGCTGGATGATAATATCCTCTCGGTTGAAAAAGAGGAGGCCTCATTATGAGTTGGATGGCAAAGCTGTATGAGACCTATGAGGAAGTAATGGCTTTGGATTTGTCGGGTGAAGAACCGATGATGCCTATAAGCCACACCTTGCAAAATGCCCATATTAATATTGTTATAGATGGTGAAGGTAATTTCAAACGAGCTTCAGTCCTTGAAAAAACACAGATTGTGTTACCTGCCACGGAGAAGTCAGCTGGCAGAAGTAGTGGCGAGGCTCCCCATCCCTTGGCTGATAAAATTCAGTATGTCGCTAAGGATTATGCAAGCCATGGTGGGCTTAAAAAGCCATATTTTCTTGGCTACGAAAAACAATTGTCAAGTTGGTGTAATTCTCTTTATGCTCATGAAAAAGCTATTTCCGTTTATCGTTATATTAATCAAGGGCGTGTGGTGGAGGATTTGGTTTCTGCCAATGTTTTGTATGTTGATGATAACAATGAGCTGTTAGCAGATTGGCCTCATGAAACAGATAAAGATAATCCTGTTCCGTTGATTTTTAAAGTATTGCCAGTTCTCCCAAAAGAAAAGCGAAAACAGAAGGATCGGTCTGAAATTGAGCAAGGTTCTGCTCTGGTGTGCTGGTCTGTGGAGAAAAATGGTGATCCTAATAGTAATACCTGGACTGATCAAAGTTTGCAGCAGAGTTGGACTGATTTTGATGCCTTGACTGAGGGTTCGAAGGGGCTTTGTTTAATTTCTGGTAAGGAGCAGGCCTTGGCCTCTAATCATCCTGCCAAGCTGCGTCATACCGGAGACAAGGCCAAGCTCGTTTCTGCTAATGACAAATCTGGTTTTACCTTTCGTGGGCGTTTTACAGATACGAACGGTATGCAGGCTTCTGGGGTTAGCTTTGAAGTTACTCAAAAAGCCCATAATGCCTTGCGTTACCTTATTTCACGCCAGGGGTATCGTAATGGTGATCAAGTTTATGTTGCCTGGGCTGTTTCCGGTAAAACAATACCAGAACCATTGCAGTCTTCATGGGCGATGATGGATGATGATATCCCCTTGCAACCAGAAGTTGAGCCAGAGGAACCACAAAACAGAATAGATCATGGCGTGGATCTTGGTGAATCCTTTGCCCATAAATTCAATAATTATTTGCGCGGGTACCGGGCAAAGCTGGAGCCAAATGAGCAGATTGTGGTAATGGGACTGGATTCAGCAACACCTGGAAGAATGGGCATTATCTATTATCGGGAACTTCTTGCCAGTGAATTTTTGGATCGTATTCATGACTGGCATACTCAGTTTGCTTGGACTCAACGTCACACTAAGGAATATCCTAATCCAAACAGCGATAAGAAATCAGTCAGAAAAACAATCTGGCCGGTGAGCACCCCGGTTCCCCGAGTTATTGCCGAAGCAGCCTACGGTGACATCCTAAAGAGTAATAACACCCTGAAGAAAAGTTTGTTGGAGCGGATATTGCCCTGCATTATTGATGGCCGTCCTTTCCCTCAAGATGTAATGATTGCGGCGATACGCCGGGTCAGTAATCGTAGTGCATATAAAACGGATAAACAATGGTTGTGGGAAGAACATCTTGGGGTTGCCTGTGCCTTGTTCAAAGGATTTTACATGCGCCATCCTGATAAAACAAAAAGGAGGAAATATGCCATGACATTAGAAGAAGAAAATAAATCACGAGATTATCTCTATGGTCGCTTGCTGGCGATAGCCGAACGAATCGAAGAGGTTGCCTTGAATGTTGGAGGAGAGAGCAGGCCGACAACTGCCGCAAGATTAATGCAGCGTTTTGCGGATCGGCCTTTTTCGACCTGGCGTAACATTGAGTTAGCACTTCAACCCTACATGCAAAGGTTGCAGAGTTCACGAGCTCCTTTTTTGCATAAGCGAAAAAAAGAGCTTGATACCATTTTGTGTGCTCTTAGCAATGTCGATGACTCCACCAGAGATAAACCTCTTAGTGGCGAGTTTTTATTGGGATATCACTGTCAACGTTTAGCTTTGCACAATACCCAGCCAGAAAATCCTCAACAAAATTAATCAAAAGGAGAAATATCATGAACAGCTTGGAAAATAAAATTGATTTTGCCCTAATTTTCAGCGTTAAAAATGCCAACCCAAACGGTGATCCTTTAAACGGTAATCGACCCCGTGTGGACTACGACGGTTTTGGGGAGGTCACCGATGTCTGTCTGAAAAGAAAAATTCGTGACCGTTTACAGGAAGGAGGTCATTTAATCTTTGTCCAGTCGGATGAAAAGAAAATTGACGGAATGGTGAGTTTAAAGGCTCGGGCAGAGTCAGAGGATTATGGCCTCGGCAAAGATGCCTTTAACCGGAATGAAACAAGTCCAGATGAAGCGGCCAAACTTGCCTGTAAAAAATGGTTGGATGTGCTTTTAAAAATGAAGCAAAAGACGGCGTTTCCATTCCCATTCGCGGCCCTGTTAGCATCCAGTCTGCCTTCAGCGTGGAGCCGGTCAGTATCACCAGTACACAAATAACCAAAAGCGTAAGTGGAGAAGGAGATGGGACGAAAAAAAGCGCGGATACCATGGGGATGAAACATCGGGTCGACCAGGCAATTTATGTCACCTTTGGAAGTATGAACCCGCAATTATCAGAGCGGACCGAGTTTAACAATGATGACGCCGAAACCATCAAAGCCGTATTGCCGAAACTTTTTGAAGGGGATGCCTCATCAGCACGTCCTGAAGGAAGTATGGCTGTTAAAAAAGTAATCTGGTGGCAGCATAACAGCAAAACAGGTCAATATTCTTCAGCCAAAGTACACAAAACATTGTCAGTAAACCCGGATGGGAGTTTTGAGCTTGACAACCTGGACGGATTGGAACCGGAGCTTATTGATGGTTTTTGATGTCTTCCACTGATCAGATCATGCAGGCGGCGCGGAGCGGTAAAAAAATCACGCTTATGTCGTGATTGAGGGGTGCATGGCATCCGAAACTTGTTCGGGGGGGGCAACTATAGGGCCATGGAGATATTTATTCTTGATTGACAGGAGGTGTGATGGAAACAAGCATAGCTGTCTTCAGAGGTAAGGGAATCAGGAAGACGATTCACAACAATGAGTGGTGGTTTGTAATAGCCGATGTGGTCAGTGTGTTGACGGACTCAGCAAATCCACCCGGTTATATTAAAGATATGCGGCGTCGTGACAAGGAGTTGTCAAAAGGGTGGGGGCAAATTGCCACCCCCCTTTTGATAGAGACTTCTGGAGGAACTCAAAAGGTCAATTGCGCCAACACCGAGGGCATTTTTCGCATCATTCAGTCCATTCCATCCCCTAAGGCGGAGCCATTCAAGCGCTGGCTGGCAAAGGTCGGTTATGAACGCGTGCAGGAGATAGAGGACCCCGAGCTGGCAACCAAAAGAACCCGCGCTCTGTATAAGGCAAAAGGCTATTCCGACGACTGGATTGAGAAGCGAATGCGCGGTATCGCCATCAGGGAGGAGCTTACAGACGAATGGAAAAATAGGGAGGTAAGGCGCGAGACTGAGTACGCGATACTAACGGCCGAAATCGCAAAAGCCGCCTTTGGTGTTACGCCCAGCGAACACAAAAAGCTTAAGGGGCTGATTCGGGAAAATCTCAGGGACCATATGACGGACCTTGAATTGATTTTCTCCATGCTTGGAGAGGCGGCCACAACTGAGATAACGCGGGTGGATGATGCAAGGGGTTTTCAAGAAAGCAAGCGTGCCGCTCACAAGGGCGGAGAGGTTGCAGGAAAGGCGAGAAAAGACTTGGAACAAAAGACTCGCAAGAAGGTTGTCTCCCCCGAAAACTATCTGGACATTCCTCAAAAAAAACGGAAACAGTTAACTGAGAAGGAGTAAACGCCGGCCATGATGGATAATCCGCGAAACAAACGAAGCGCAGGGTGCTCAAAGACCTTCAGGCGCAAGGGGTTGTTGAATGCCTTGGCCGTAGAAGAAACGCAAAATGGAACAAAACAGAAGATCAGATAACAAGAGGTGACATGTACACAGAAGACGACCTCATCCCCCTGTCTGCTCTGCAGCATCTGATTTTCTGCGAGCGGCAGTGCGCCCTGATACATATCGAACAGGCATGGGCGGAAAACCTGTTCACTGCGGAAGGCAGGATTATGCATGAGCATGTCCATGCGGAAGAACGGGAATCGAGGGGAAAGATTCGCATTGAGTATGGCATGCCCCTTCGTTCATTGCGGCTGGGGCTGATTGGCAAGGCGGATGTCGTGGAGTTTCACCGCCAGGTGGACGGTACCTGGCTGCCATTCCCCGTGGAATACAAACGAGGCAAGCCGAAAAAGGACAACAGCGACAAGGTTCAGCTCTGCGCCCAGGCGCTTTGTCTGGAAGAAATGATGGATGTGTCTGTTCCTGATGGCGCGCTTTTTTATGGCAAGACAAGGCGTCGGCTTGATGTTGTTTTAGATGACACGTTGAGGCGCTTGACGGAAGAAACAGCGATGCGACTGCATGAGTTGATTGAATCAGGACGTACACCGAGACCGGTTTACGCCAAGAAGTGCGACACTTGCTCGCTGGCCGGTATGTGCCTGCCCAAAACAGTGGGGAAGAGAAAATCTGTGAAGCGGTATTTGTCAGGAGTGGTGAGAGAATTATGAAACGACACCTCAATACGCTTTTTGTAACGACACAAGGAGCATACCTCGCGAAAGAGGGTGAAACGGCCGTAGTAAAAGTAGAAAGAGAAGTTCGTATGCGTGTTCCGATTCACACAATCGGTGGGATTGTCTGTTTCGGGCAGGTATCCATAAGTCCATTTCTCATGGGCTTTTGCGCCGAACGCGATGTGGCGATCAGCTTTTTGTCCGAACATGGTCGTTTCCTGGCAAGAGTTCAGGGGCCGGTCTCCGGGAATGTTCTGTTGCGCAGGGAACAATATCGGCGCGCGGATGATCTGAACACATCTGCTGAAATGGCAAAGGCCGTGCTTACCGGTAAGATTGCCAACTGCCGGACGGTGTTGAGGCGGGCATTGAGAGACCATGGTGACAAACCGGATACGGACAAGATTCAGCACGCGTCAAAACGACTTGCCGCTTCTCTGAAATCACTGGCTCTGGAGAAATCCCTGGACGCTGCGCGCGGCATTGAAGGGGATGCCGCGAATATGTATTTTAGCGTATTTGATCATTTGATAACCTCACAGAAAGAAGATTTTTCCTTTCATGAAAGAAGCCGCCGCCCGCCGCTGGACAACGTGAACTGTCTCTTATCTTTTTTGTACACCCTTGTCATGCATGATGTCCGGTCCGCCCTTGAAACGGTGGGACTGGACCCGGCAGTTGGCTTTTTACACAGAGACCGACCCGGAAGACCTGGCCTCGCGCTTGATATGATGGAAGAATTCAGGCCGTTCATCGCCGATCGCATGGCTCTTTCTCTGATAAATCTGTCTCAGGTGCAAAAAAAGGGATTCGACAGGGCTGAATCCGGCGCGGTACTGATGGACGATAACACGCGAAAAACCCTCCTGGTTGCCTATCAGAAACGAAAACAGGATGAGATTGTGCATCCTTTTCTTAATGAAAAGGTTACAATCGGATTGTTGTTTCATACCCAGGCCTTATTGCTGGCCCGTTACCTGCGCGGCGATCTGGATGGATATCCGCCATTTATCTGGAAATAGGGGAGAAGGTTATGTTCGTGCTTGTCAGTTATGATGTTGCCACTACTGAGCCCGGAGGACCGCGCCGTTTGCGCAGAGTAGCGAAGGCGTGCCTTGACTATGGACAACGTGTCCAATACTCCGTTTTTGAGTGTATTGTTGACCCGGCGCAATGGACGGTGTTGAGGCAGAGGCTTATCGGTGAGATAAACCAGAAATCAGACAGCCTGAGGTTCTATTTTTTGGGTTCTAACTGGAGGCGCCGCGTTGAACATGTTGGGGCCAAAGAAACCATTGATCAGGAAGGTCCCCTGATAGCCTGACAAGCGTTTGCGAACCGGAAGTTCGCATGAATTTCCCGGGGGATTCGCGCGGCGTGAAATGTGTTGAGAATAAAGAGATTTCAGGAATCGTTTTTTGAAAATTGAATATGGTATGCGCTGAAAGAAGACGGTTCGCAGAAAACGGGAAATAGCCCCTTTAAAATTAATTAGTTGTAGAGTGATAGTCGCCCCCCGCGCGGGGGCGTGGATTGAAACCTACCGAAGAGCAGCTTTACGAGGAAGCGATTAAGGTCGCCCCCCGCGCGGGGGCGTGGATTGAAACAAATGACCAG
>JAFDAS010000154.1 GCA_019313695.1 Deltaproteobacteria bacterium | reverse complement strand
GACATCGAAACTGAAGACCCCTTATAGACTATGAGGTTGATAGGTCAGAGGTGTAAGTGTGGTAACACATTCAGCTTACTGATACTAATCGGTCGTGAGGCTTAACCATATTTTGTTTTATTTTTATCATTCAGCTTGCAAATCAGGCGTATGTGGTTGTTACGAATTTTTACAGGTTTTCGGTGGCGATAGCAAAGAGGGTACACCCGTTCCCATCTCGAACACGGAAGTTAAGCTCTTTAGCGCCGATGGTACTGCATAATTGCGTGTGGGAGAGTAGGACGCTGCCGAAATTAATTTATAGCCCCTTCAATATATATTATTGGAGGGGCTTTTTTGTTTTACAGGGAGTATTTTACTGTGTTATATCTCAAAGGTCAGTTTGACGGTTACTTCCCGATTTCTGTGAGAGATTATTAAATCGTGGCTACTCACGTACTCGGGCTGAAGCTGTTTAGACTGAAGACTGTTAGCTTTTTACCCTTAATGCCTTCAGCCTACAGTCTAAATAACCTGAGTAAACAGCCTATTCGCCCGAGTAGTTACATTAAATCTTTATTTGGAGTCAGATTATATGTCAGGTCATTCAAAGTGGAGCACGATCAAGCATAAAAAGGGCGCTGCCGACGCAAAAAGGGGAAAGATATTTACCAAGATCATAAAGGAGATAACCCTTGCAGCCCGTATTGGCGGTGGTGATGCGGAAGGAAATTCCAGACTCAGGCAGGCTGTTGCTGCAGCCAAGGCAGAAAATATGCCGAAAGACAATATCGAAAAGGCTATAAAAAAAGGCGCCGGGGAGCTGGAAGGCGCCGCCGCATATGAAGAGATTGTCTATGAAGGTTATGGGCCTGGTGGTGTCGCAGTCCTGGTTGAAGTGATGACTGATAATAAAAACAGGACGGTTGCCGAAATCAGGCACATCTTTTCAAAACATGGTGGGAACCTTGGGGAAAACGGATGCGTGGCCTGGATGTTTGAAAAGAAGGGGAGTATTGTTTTCAGTAAAGATGATATTGACGAGAACCGCCTGATGGAACTGGCCCTGGAGGCTGGAGCCGAAGATGTGGTGGAACAGGAAAGCGAATATGAGGTGATTACCGAACCCGGCTCATTTGAGGATGTCAGGGTTGCCATGGATGCGGCAGGCGCCGGATACCTCCTTGCAGAGATTGGCATGATTCCGCAAAATACTGTTAAGCTTGAGGAAGACAAGGCAAACCAGATGCTTAAACTGATGGAAAAGATGGAAGACAATGATGATGTCCAGAATGTATACGCAAATTTCGATATACCGGATGACGTGATGGAGAGATTGAGCTGAAAAGGAACAGGGGTCGAATCCTTGTCCCGACGAGTCGGGATTCAATTAGCGAAACGAGCTGAGCAATTGAAAATTTTAGGCATAGATCCGGGCACCAAAACGACGGGTTACGGGGTTGTTGAAAAAGGGGAAAGTCCCGATGCAATCGGGATTATCGGGATAGCGTATGGTGAAATCCGGATGAAAAGAGGCGAATCCCTGTCGGTGTCCTTGCAGAAGATTTATGATCAACTGATAGAAGTCATCAAAGAATATGCACCCGGAGCCATAGCTCTTGAGGATATATTCTACGGGAAAAATGTCAAGAGTCTTATAAGACTCGGACAGGCCAGGGGTGTGATAATACTGGCGGCGTCTCACAGCAATATTCCTCTTTACGAATACACGCCTCTTGAAGTAAAGAAGGCTGTAGTGGGTTATGGAAGAGCGGAAAAAGTGCAGGTTCAGCATATGGTCAAAGCTATACTGAAGCTAACGGAAATACCGCCACCGGATGCGTCCGATGCCCTCGCGATAGCCATTTGCCATTCAAACTTTTCGAAAGAGGTGCCTGTCTAAATGATTGCCAGCCTGAAGGGTGTATTGTCCCATAAATCTATCGATCACATTATAGTTGATGTCCATGGTATAGGATGTAGTATTGCTGTGCCTTTAAGTACCTTTTATAAACTTCCCGATACAGGCAGCCAGGTGCGCCTTGTCATCCACACTCACATAGCCCAGGATGCGGTGAGGCTCTTCGGCTTCCTGGATTACAGGGAGAAAGAAATATTCCAGTTATTGATATCGATTTCCGGAATTGGCCCGAGGCTGGCTATAAACATATTGTCTGGCATCTCCCCGGAAGATTTGTCCGAAGCTATTTCCGAGGGAGACCTCGGCAGGCTTGTGGGGATACCCGGAGTGGGCAGAAAAACGGCCGAGCGGATGATCTTTGAGCTGAAAGACAAGATCACAAAACTGATCTTCGATCCCGATAAGATCGGGACGGGGTACCCTGGCACCTTGGTGAAGGAAGATGCTCTGTCCGCGTTAATTAACCTGGGTTACAAAAGCAGCGTCGCAAAAGACGCTGTCGACAAGGTGTCTGCAAAGGCCGTGGAAAAACTGACACTGGAGATTCTCCTGACGAAATCGTTGAAGATATTGTCAGGAAAATAGGCTATAGGCTGCAGAACTTCAGCCTGAGCAAACCGTGAACCTGAGAGGGTTATTCATTATGAAGGCATCCGTAATAGATCCTGGGCAGTTGAGCGACGAAGAGGGGTTCGAATATTCTCTGCGTCCAAAAACCCTCGCCGAATATGTGGGACAGAAAAAGATAAAGGAAAACCTCTCCATTTTCATGGAGGCGGCGAAGGGGAGGAGTGAAGCGCTTGACCACGTGTTACTGTATGGACCTCCCGGTCTTGGAAAGACAACTCTGGCTTATATCATGGCAAGGGAGATGGGTGTTGACATAAAGGTAACATCCGGCCCGGTCATAGACCGCCCCGGAGACCTGGCCGCCATACTTACAAACCTGAAAGAGCATGACATGCTCTTCATAGATGAGATTCACAGGCTTTCCCATGTAGTGGAAGAGATCCTTTACCCGGCAATGGAGGATTATCACATTGATATTCTTATTGGTCAGGGGCCGTCCGCGCGCTCGATGAAACTGGATATTCCCCGCTTTACCCTGGTGGGAGCCACCACCAGAGCGGGGCTCCTTACCTCCCCCCTTCGAGACCGGTTCGGCATGAGTTTCAGGCTCGAATTCTACAAGCCGGAAGAGCTTTCGATAATTATCAGGAGGTCGGCGAAGATACTGTCGATACCCATTGATGATGCCGGGGCGCCTGAGATCGCCCGTCGTTCCAGAGGGACTCCACGCATAGCGAACAGGCTTCTCAAGAGGGTTCGCGATTTTGCTCAGGTGAGGGCCGATGGAGTGATTACAGAGAAAGTTGCCGTGGATGCCCTAGAGATGCTGGAGGTGGATTACAGGGGATTCGATTTTATGGACAGAAAGATACTGCTGACCTTGATTGATAAATTCGAAGGCGGGCCTGTCGGCATTGACAGTCTTTCATCCGCGATAGGGGAGGAGAGAAATACCATTGAAGATGTTTATGAACCCTATCTTATCCAGGAAGGGTTTCTCCATCGCACAACGAGGGGCAGGGTGGCGACAAAACTCGCGTACGAACACTTTGGAAGACAATTTATCAAGGAACAGGAAGAACTTTTCTGAGAATGAGTTTCAAGTTTGACGGCTTCGTAAAAAGTCTGTCATTCCCGCGTAGGCGGGAATCCAGAAGAGCATAACTACTTAAAAACACTGGATTCCCGTTTTCACGGGAATGACAAAATTGTGTATATTTCGACTTTTTACGAGTGCATCAAGTTTGATGCTGACTTTTTACGAATGCATCAAGTTTTGGGTTTGAAATCCCCCAAAGGGGACGCGCTCAAAGTCTTGAACTGGATTTAGACCATGAAAATATTACTTCATATATGCTGCGCGCCGTGCGCCATTTACCCTGTTGATATATTAAGAAGAGATGGGCACGAGGTTACGGGCATTTTCTATAAT
>JAFDAS010000153.1 GCA_019313695.1 Deltaproteobacteria bacterium | reverse complement strand
CTCTGGGTCTTTATCAGGCATCGTTAAATAATACCCAGTCGGTAAGTCTTATCGGCAAGGAAATAACCGCGATAGGCAATGTCATCAAAGTAGATGGAGCATCTGCCGACCTTTCTTATAATTTGTCTGAAACTGCTAAAGTTACCATCAGAATTTATGATGAAGGGGGTAATCTTGTGGATACTCTCGAACCTGGAACTCAAGAAGAGGGGGAAAATTTAGTTGCCTGGGATTGCAGCGGTGTTGCGGCCGGCAATTATACATTCGAGGTGTCTGCAAACGATGCTAATGGAAATGCGGTGTCTTCTTATACAATGATAACAGGGAAAGTAACGGGGGTTTCTTTTGAGGAAGGTTTTCCCCTTCTTTCCGTTAACGGGCAGGATATTTCTTTTGGGAATATAATTTCTGTGAATGAACCAGGATAAAAACTGAAGGCTGAAAGGTAAAAGCTCAAAGGGAAAGCGAGTTAATGGAGAAATTCTTAACTATATGTTTTTGCAGTAAGATTTCTCGTCGCTTCGCTTCTCGAAATGACATCTAAATGGTAAATGACGTTGTAGGGTTATATTATAATCTTGGTGTCTTTGTGCCTTTGTGGCTGAACCTTTTACAACAAAAAAGGAGGTAATAAAAATGGGAAGCTCATTATTTGCGGGCATTTCGGGCCTGGCATCCGCCGGCAAGCAGTTGGATGTTATCGGTAATAATATAGCCAATGTCAATACAGTCGGGTTCAGGTCCGGGAAAATACATTTCGGCGATATTTTAAGTCAAAGCGTTACGGGTGGAGCAGCGGCCGGCATGCAGGTCGGTCGTGGTGTGGACGTAGCTGCTATAACCACGCAATTTTCTTCGGGGTCATTTGAAACAACGTCAAATGCCACAGATCTTGCTATTGACGGTGACGGGTTTTTCATAGTCAAAGATGCCGATGGCGGAGAGTATTATACCAGGGCCGGCGCATTTCATCTCGATAATGAAGGTTACCTTGTTGACGTCAATTCTCTTAAAGTGCAGGGTTATAACCTTGCCGGAAGCGATCCGGATACGATAACGGATATTTCTCTTTCCGGCGTACAGTCTGAACCATCCTCCACAACTGAAATTTCTGTCGGCGCAAACCTTGATGCTGCGACGGTTGCGGGAGAAACCTTTAACGCATCCCAGACAGCTTACGATTCTCTCGGCACTATCCACTCACTCAAATTGACCTTTCAAAAGACGGAAGGAACCGGATACTGGGGTTTTAAGAGTTATCTCGACAATACTGCCGCCACAGCGCAGTCCTATTCCGGTCTTAAATTTGATACAGACGGTGTTCTTGAGAAGGTGTACAGCGCGACCGGTACTGAAAGTGTTACTGCTAATGCGAGTGATGGTACTGTTTCCGTGGCAATAAATGACGGTGCCACAGGTTTAGAAGCTGGCAACCAATTCACAATAACAAGAGGTGCTGACGCAAATACCTGGGTGATAGCGGGGGTGGGGGGAAACTATGGGGATGTTGCCATAACATCAACAGGTGTAGCAGATACAGACGATGAGCTTGTGATTGACTATGATGACACTGATGGCGTTGCTACTAATATTACCCTGACACTTGGCAGTACCTGGTATACAGGTGACATAATTACAGTAACTACTACTGACGCTACTACTGTTACTTCTGCGATAACCCATGCCACCATGAACGGCGCTGTGACAGACACGATAAATAATGAAGGACAGTTGTTTCAAGATGGCACTCTTGAATTGACGAGAGGAGCATCTGCAAGTTGGAGTTTTGCCGATACCGCTGATAAGGGCGGTTACGAGAATATAACGGTTCTTGCGTCTTCGGATACCGAGATTACGCTTGATTTTGATGGCGCCGGAGTCGCCGACGTTACACTCGCCCTGACAGGTACGTGGGCCGAAGGTAACACGATTCAGTATGTAATTGACCAGACGGAAGCAGACCCCATCGACGTTAATCTGACAATGCCCTCTATTACCGGCGCAACCATTGGAACCTCAGGTGTGGTGGCATGGGATCTGGCCGGTACGACAGCGGAGGTGATAACCGGATATGCAAGCACATCCGTGATAAGGACATTGGTTCATGACGGATATTCATCCGGTTCATTGAAGAGCATTTCTGTGGTTTCAGACGGCGTAATCAGCGGTTTCTTTACCAACGGTCAGACATCTGATATATCCCAGATCGTTCTGGCAGACTTTCCCAATACAACGGGTCTGAAACGGATGGGAAAGAATCTTTTCAGCACAACCGTGGAGTCGGGATCTGCTGTTCCGAATCGTCCGGGGTCTGCAGGTATGGGAGAGATCAGCCCGAACTCGCTTGAGATGTCAAATACCGATATAGCGACGGAATTCATCAATATGATTACAGCGCAAAGGGCCTATCAGGCCAGCGCAAAGATTGTTACCGTAACCGACCAGATGATGGCCGAGCTGATGAACATCAAGAGATAAATAATATAGGTTCAAAGGTTCAGAGGTTCAAAGGTTAACAGATTCAGGATGTTTACGCAGTGAAATCAGTGGCATATGTCTGCGTGCAACGCACAGGCAGATCGAAAAAAATCGCGAAGCGATTAACCTTGAACCCTGAACTTTTGAACCCAGACCGACCAAATGTCCAATTTTTATCAGATCTGTTATGAATAAAGGGATTGAAGACCATATAAAAATCATTTTTAACAAGGTCTGTACTTAGGTTCAAGGGTTCACAGTTCACGGTTAGAGAACTGTGAACCTGACAATCTGAGCAGTTATGTGTCAAATTTCTGACAACCTGTCAAAAACCCCCTTTTTGGATTTATGATTTATGATTGTTGATTGTTGGAATCGCTTCGCTCTATCTTTTCAATCGGTAATCATCAATCATCAATCATCAATCCTTACTTCGCTCTATCTTTTCAATCGATAATCATCAATCATAAATCCTTACTTCGCTTTATTTTTTCAATCAACAATCGACAATCAACAATCAACAATCCTTCTGGCACACTCTTTGCTCTTTCAAGTCTCAGTCGAGTGGTTAAATAATCAAGTAGTCAAGTAATTCGAAGAGAATCACCACTCAACCCCTCGACCCTCGACCACTCGACTACTCGATCAAATTATAAGCGAACTATACAAATGGATATATCAACTATTTTAGGAATTATAGTCGGGTTTGGCCTTGTGGGCGGTGCCATAACTATGGGCGGCGGAGCGTCATGGTTTATAAATGCGCCCTCTGCGATGATTGTTGTGGGCGGGACTTTTGGCGCCGTGCTTATCAACTATCCCATATCGGATCTGCTTGGGATGTCAAAGGTGGCAAAGAATGTATTTTTCCGGAAAGAGCTGAAAACGGAAAAAATGATAGAAATACTGTTGGATCTGTCAAAGGTTGCCAGGCGTGACGGAATACTTGCTCTGGAGGATAAAGTGGAAGAAATTAAAGATTCCTTCTTTGCCAAAGGGCTGACGTTGATGATAGATGGCGTTGAACCGGCTATCCTTTCCAGAATTCTTAATACGGAACTTGAATATATTTCCGAGAGGCACAGGCTGGGATCTGAGATATTTACAACCATGGGGAATTTTGCGCCGGCCATGGGTATGGTTGGAACCCTGATAGGATTGATAAAGATGCTGGTTCAGATGGATGATCCGTCCTCCATAGGGCCGTCCATGGCTGTTGCCCTTGTAACCACCTTTTATGGCGTAGTCCTGGCAAATCTGGTTTTTCTGCCGGCGGCCGGCAAACTGAAGACACGAAGTAGCAGTGAACTTATGCAAAAGCAGCTGATGATAAGCGGCATTCTCTCTATCCAGTCAGGAGACAATCCAAGAGTGCTGGAAGATAAGCTCCATTCGTTTATATCGCCCAAAAATAGAAAAACTGCGTTTTAATGTCTTGGAATTTTAAAGT
>JAFDAS010000152.1 GCA_019313695.1 Deltaproteobacteria bacterium | reverse complement strand
CGCGTCTTTGGGTAGTCTTCCAATCTCCTTTAGTTGGTATCTAACTCCGTGTTTGGAGCTTTCATACATCTCCCACTGAGGATGGTCAAACCCCATATGGCATGTCCGGCATGCCTTGGGATCTTGCGCCTCTTTTTTGGAGAATGTATGCCGCGTATGACATTCATCGCAGGAATTTGTCCGGTAGGTATAGCCTTTTTCACGCAATTCCTTTTTCTGGGCCTCGGACTTTACCCCCATATTATGGCATCCGCCGCAGCCTTTACCGCCTTCCATTAGTTCATCAGGCTCCATATGGGTGACCGGCAGGGCATTTAAAGAAGTCCAGCCAAAATTGTGTTTTCCTTTAGTGAATTGATTAAACTGTTCCTCATGACACTCCGCACAGACAGTTTCGTCAGGCATCCTGGCTAAGTGGGATGTTTTTTTACTCTTGTGCTCGGAACCATGACAGATATTACAGGCAACGTCGTTATTACTATGTTCACTGCTCTGCCAATCCTTAACCAACAGAGGTGTCACTGCCTTGTGGCACCCGATGCAGACTTTTCCCTCTTTTGCTGAAGCAATGCCTGCCATGAGTATCGGTGTTATCAGGAAAGTGAAAAAAAAGACAAAGAATCTTTTCATACATAACCTCCTTTCTTATCAATCCATCATTTCAAAATCATCCTTACTCACAGGACTCAGGCTTGCTCGGTTCTGCAACTGAGGTTCTGACCCGTGTAGCATGCCGTACCTGATCCAGCAGTTTTGGCTTGACCATATAGCTAAGGATAGTGGCTTAATTCACAATTCAACGGGTTGTTGCCCAAAGTGTTTTGAGTTTATAAAGTGAGTTCGAAGCATTAAATGGTAAAAATATGTCTTTGAGTCCCGTCTGCTACTGGCAGTCTCCGATACGGTGACCACTCATTTTGCTGGTTATTTTCATGTTTGCCATGGGCATGATCATTACCATTTCTCCTTCGAAGGTGTCGCCGTCATAGGTAATTTTACCGACCCCTTTCATATCCCCCTGCTGGCCCTTGCACGACATGGTCCAGGTAACGGTGTTGCCGACTGTCTTTGTTTCGGTGATCACACACTCCTGTCCGGGTTGCGCATTTTGCGGTACAATGTCATCTTTGGTCATACACTGGGTAATTGTATTCGGCGGCATCTTCATACCTCCCGCCATTTGCATTTCCGAGGTAATTTCCCATTTGCCCGGCTTGAAATTAACGGCAGAGCCGGCAAAAGAGATCGAGGTGAAAGCGAACAAGATGAAAAAAGCAGCAATCAGTTTTTTTAGCATAAGCTTTCCTCCATTTTATTTGTTGAGGTTGGTTGAGTTAATAGAAGTTCCTTTACGTGAGGCGAAAAATGGTGTCAAATCTTGAATTGACACCGGTATCCCCCCATCTTGTATTTTAACTTTTCTTTCTCTTTTTACTTTTTTTAGATCGTTTGGTTTGCGGTTTCTTATTTTCGGCATATTGAACCCGAATATTTCGACCATCAATTTTCGCACCTTTCATTGATTTTAAGACTTTAGCCGCAACACTTGTTTCAACTTCAAAAAAAGAAAATTCCCGCATAATTTCTATTGGACCAATCTTTTCAGAGCTAATTCCAGACCTGCTGCATAGAGTTCTTATGAAAGCGCCTTTTTTTAGATTGTCCATAGATCCTGTATTTAAGAAAAACCGTTTCGATTTTCCATGTTCTAAATTTTTTTGTTGTCGATCTTTTTTTACAGGACGATGAGCATCTTCCCTTTTTTTCAAGGATACATTTATGTCTTTGGAATCTTTATAATAATTAAGAAAGCGGTTAAATTCAATTGAAACGAACTTTTGAATGAGCTCTTCTTTTGTAAGACCGTTTAATGTATTATAGACTGGCGGCAGGAAACGCCCGATTTCTTCCTGATCCACTTCAACTTCTACCATTTTGCTAATCATGGAATAGAGCTGTTTCTCACAAATTGCATATCCTTCCGGGACTTTCGCATAATTAAATTTAACCCCTGCTTTTTTTTCTATAAACTGAAGTTTTCTTTTTTCCCGGGAATTGATGATGACTATGGATGTTCCTGTTTTGCCCGCTCTTGCCGTTCTGCCGCTCCTGTGAGTATAGTTTCCCGCCTCATCGGGGAGTTTATAGTTAATGACATGGGTTATATCCTGAACATCTATCCCGCGGGCAGCAACATCTGTTGCAATAAGAATCTGAATGGATTTGGTTTTAAAGCTGCGCATGACTTTATCTCGCTGCGCCTGAGAAAGGTCACCATGAAGGGCATCAGCATTATAGCTGTCTTTGATCAGTTTCTCTGCTATTTCCTGTGTATCTTTTCGCGTGCGACAAAACACAAGGCCATAAATATCCGGGTAATAATCAATAATTCGTTTTAACGCCTGATACCTGTCTTTTTCGTTAACTATATAATTCACATGCAAAATATTTTCCGCGCCGGCATTTTTCTTCCCTATGGTTATCTCAACCGGATTTTCCATATATCTTTTTGCAATTCTTGCAACTTCTTTGGGCATTGTTGCGGAAAACAGCCAGGTTCTTTTCTGAGATGGCGTATTTTTAAGAATGGCGTCTATATCTTCCTGAAATCCCATATTGAGCATTTCATCCGCTTCATCAAGAACCACATATGAGACCTTGGAAAGCTTTGCTATTTTTCTATTAATAAGATCAAGCAATCTCCCTGGTGTTGCCACAATAATCTGAGCACCTTTTTTGATTTGCTTTCTCTGATTTTCAATACTGGCGCCGCCATAAACGGCAACAACCTTTGCACCTTTTACATACTTGCATAATTTTTTAATATCATCTGAAATCTGCAAACAAAGTTCCCTGGTGGGGCAAATCACAACCCCTTGAGTATGTTTCAGATCAAAATCAATCAGCTGGATCATAGGTAAACCAAAAGCTGCTGTTTTACCTGTTCCGGTCTGGGCAAGCCCTACAAGATCTCTGTCCCCTCCAATAATTTCAGGAATTGCATCTGTCTGGATGGGCGTGGGTTCAACAAACCCGAGTTCATTAACCACCTTTAATAACTCGTCAATTAAATCCAAATTTTCGAAACTCATGTTTTTTCTCATTCCTTCTAAATGTTTATAAATAAAACAAAGAATTATAACACGGGTAAAATGGTAAGGCAAACGATGTTGTGCTAACTCACCCGGAAACTTGGCCTTGTATGCTGTTTCTGTTCGTCGGCTCATAGCTTTGCACTCCAGGTTGGACGTTCGTTTCACGCACTCTCTCCTGCGGCGAGCCTTCCGCTTCGCTCCGCCTTCAGACAGAACCTCACAATTCCGCCCTTGCCTTCGGCTAATAGTTTTGTTAATGTGTTAAGCACATTAACAAGATTCACAGGGGACTTACGCCCCATTAGTTCACGCCCATGTCGGGCGTACACAAAGCACTGCACGCTATTGTCGCGTAGCCGTGCCAAAGCGTAGGTGTACACGTTATATTTTGAGGTTTTATGGCACACTTATTAAGAATTAGAAAAGGTTGGGAAAATGAAAATTTGGCAAGATTCATTTTGTCGAAATTTTCGTTTATTTCACAACCTGCTACAATAGCAGATGATTTGGGTGCAGATTTTTTTTGTACTTTTTTTATAAAAGTCTCAAAAGGGAGAAAAACAAAAAAAGACAATATAATTAAATTTCATTCATTTTTTTCTTTACAGCTTTATTATAGGATGTTCCGAATCCGAAACAAATCCGAATTTCCGGATTAAATCAATATTTGGAGGTGAAAGAATGAAAAACAATTTGCGCATGGGAGGAGTCTTCTGTTCTGCAGGTAAGGTAATACGTTTCAAAAAAATGTTTTTGGGGCTCGTCATACTGACGGCAATAGCTGCTTTCGGCCTTACGCTTCTCGACGGTCCTACAACAGCCAATGCATCAGGATTTGCTCTATACACGCATGGA
>JAFDAS010000151.1 GCA_019313695.1 Deltaproteobacteria bacterium | reverse complement strand
ACGGATTAGGAATCCGTTGCTCTATCCTACTGAGCTACGGGGGCAGATGTATTTGAAGGTGGGATTTCTAACATTATTTGAAAAGAGAGTCAACGATATTACGAGGATATTTCCGTGCGGCGTTAAATGCTCAGCAGTGGCTCTCTATTATTCTTTTCTCCGAAAAATCCAACAGTTTCAGGTAGTCTGCCGTCACCTCCTCAAGGGCGGCTCTGGGAATGAGACCTATCAACTCGGATTCGAGGATGTCAACGCCATGCTCGTCCGCCTTTTTTCTTACGGCATCAAAAACCGTGCGGATGGAAGTTACTTCATAATCGGCAAGGTTCATCGACACCTGGGCGATATTTTTGCTTTCGAGGAGCACCCCTAACGCCTGAACGTGTTTGAAGCCACCGCTTGAGTGTCGTATTGATCGGGCTATATCTCTCGCAAGCTCGATATCATTTGAGTTGAGGTTTATGTTGAATGCTATGAGTGGTTTTCTCGCGCCCACGGTGGTTGCACCCAGCCGCGGGTTGAATCCCGACCCGTCGGGACTGATGTCCGGCGCCCATGCCGGATCATTCATTTTGTCCCGGAGGCCCTCGTATTGCCCCCTCCGGATATCCGCCAGTTTTTTCTTTTCCGGCTCAAGGGTTGCTTCTCCATAGAAATAGACGGGAACGTTGTTCTTTTTGCCGAATATATGCCCAAACCTGCGCGCTGTCGCCACCGCGTCTGACATGTTCGCGTCCACCAGGGGAACAAAGGGGACCACGTCAACAGCTCCGATACGGGGATGGACGCCGCTGTGCCTTCTCATGTCTATCAGCCCGGCGGCCATGTCACAGGCCGCGACCGCTCCGCGCAATGTGGCTTCAGGCGAACCGATAAATGTCAACACACTCCTGTTATGGTCGCTGTCCATGCTGAAATCCAGTACCTTGACACCCTCGATTCGGGCGACGGAACCTGCAATAGCCTCCACGATTCTTTTATCTCTTCCCTCGCTGAAATTGGGGATGCATTCGATGATCTTCATGCCTATGCCTGGTATATTTTTTTTGACGGGAGTTCTACGCATGTAAGATAGCCGCCATAGACTGCGCCCGTGTCGATCCCTATCCTGCCGGGCAGAAAGAGGGGCATTGAATGTGACATGGGTGTGTGGCCGAAGACGACGGTCTTGCCGAAATCGTAAGAGGACAGTATAAACTCGTGGCGTAACCACAACATATCCTGGATGTCCTGGTCTTTCAGCGGGACATTTTCCCTGAGCCCCGCGTGGACGAAGATATAATCGTCCGTTTCATGGCAGGGAAGGAGGGAGTTGAAGAACTCCATGTGGTCGTCCGGCACATTGATCTTTTTCCCCCCGTGTACGCTGCGATATCCATATGAGGCAATAGTGGCGTCCCCGCCGTTGAACAGGTAAAGATCCTCGTCTCTATCGAGGCACACATAATTGAGAAACATCTGTTCGTGATTTCCCATGAGGCATATTATCCTGCGTATTTTCTTCCTGAGATCAAGCACAAAATCCACGACGCCCCTGGAGTCGGGGCCTCTGTCTATGTAATCTCCGATAAATACGAGGGCATCTTCTTCGCTGTCGATTCCAATCCGTGGGATCAGATTTTCCAGTTTGGAGAGGCAACCATGGATGTCACCTATGGCGAATATCTTTTCCATAACGTCCCCGCTATCCGAACAGGGCATCTACAAACTCTTCACTCTTGAAGCGCCGCAGGTCGTCCAGCCCTTCGCCGACGCCTATGTATCGGATCGGTATCTCCAGCTCCTGAGCTATTCGTATTATGATTCCCCCCTTCGCCGTGCCGTCCAGTTTTGTGAGGGCTATTCCGGTGATGCCGATCTCCTGGTGAAACATTTTTGCCTGCAAAACGGCGTTTTGCCCGGTGGTCGCGTCGAGGACGAGAAGGGTTTCATGCGGAGCGCCCTGCAGTTCTCTGCCCATGATGCGTTTGATCTTCTTGAGTTCATCCATAAGATTGGTCTTTGTGTGCAGCCTGCCCGCGGTGTCGATAAGCATGACGGCCTCCCTTGATTTTGCCGCGTGGATCGCGTCAAAGACAACCGCGGAGGGATCCGCACCCATTTTCTGTTTGATGAGCGGGGCATCGACTCTCTGTGCCCATATCCCTAACTGTTCAACAGCCGCGGCCCTGAATGTATCGGCCGCGACCAGCAGCAGGGGGATTTTGTTCCTCTTGAAGCGGTACGCCATTTTTCCTATCGTGGTGGTCTTTCCTGTTCCGTTCACACCGACCACCATAATCGTATAGGTCTCCCCTTTGGGGATCCGCAGTGGCGATTCGCACTTTTTGAGGATCTCTATCATGCTGCCTTTCATTACTTCTTTGAGTGAGTCCGCACTTGCAAGTTCCTTTCTCTTTGCCCTGGATCTCATCTCTTCGATCAGGTCACAGGTAAAGACGGGACCCAGATCAGCTCCTATCAGGATCTCTTCAATATCTTCAAATATATCTCCAGAGATAACCTTTTCTCCGGAGATCATCTCGTCCAGGTTCCTGACGAATCCCTTTCTTGTCTTTGACAGGCCCTGTTGAAGCCTTGAGAAAAAACTTTTGTCGTCGTTGTTTTCCATTCTTTGGGTTTTTATATCCTTTTTTTGTATTTTCGCTTTTCGAAAGTTATCTTGAATGTGGTTCCATTGGTACTGTCGACCTCCATGGCGCCATCAATCTGTTGCGTGAGGATATTCTGTTCCATACCCGGGGTATCAGTGTCCCGGGACTCATACCAACTATAAACGACTTTTCCGGTGATAGCAAGTATGTGGTGTCCGGCGGAAAGATTTCTGTGGGTGGGATGTCCGGATCTCCGGAGGCGTCAATTCATGCTGACGGAGACCGTGGTGGAGATTCCATGCTTCTCCATGGTTACGCCGATAAGGTTGTCGGCGGCCTCCATTGATCCTTTGTTGTGGGTTATGAATACTATCTGGGAATTTGCCGAGATATCTTTCACCAGCTCTCTGAAGAGAGAGATGTTCGCGTCATCAAGGGGCGCGTCCGCCTCGTCGAGGATCAGAAAGGGCGACGGACGGTGCATGAGGATGGCGAATATCAGGGCCACGGCGGCGAGGGCCTTTTCACCTCCGGACAGGAGAGACAGGTTCTGTCTCTTCTTTCCCGGGACCTGTATGTCTATGTCCACACCCGTCTCCAGCATGTCGGATTCATCGGTCAGGCGGAGCACCCCTTTTCCGCCCGGGAAGAGTCTGGGGAAAACCTCCTTGAAGTGGTTGTTCACGGCTTCGAAGGTCTCCGAAAATCTCTTTCTTGATATCTGGTTGATTCTCGTTATGGTTTTCTGGAGGGTGTCCAGCGAGGAATTCAGGTCCTTTATCTGGGTTGCCAGGAAATCGTGACGTTCTTTGAGTTCCTCATGTTCACTGAGAGCCAGAAGGTTCACCTCTCCGAACTCCTCCAGCCTTTTTTTATGTGTCTCAAGTTTTTTTCTCAGTCCTTCCGCGTCGGATTTGTCCATTGTCTTAAATTCCGGCAAAAGTGAGTCCAGATCGACTCCCAGTTTTTCATTCGCGCCTTCTTTGAGCGTTTCGGCCTGGATAACTGCTTCACGTATCTCCATTTCCATCTCGCTCAGCTGCCTTGAAAAACCTTCAGATATCTTTCTTGCTTTCTGAATTTCCTGCTCTTTCTGTTTGTGGATGACGTTTTCTCTTCCGTGGTCATCTCTTTTTCCGGCAAGCTCTTCTTCGGCCTCCGTATGGCGGTTATAGAGGACCTTCAGGGTCTCACCTTCATTTTTCATGCTCTCCATGGCTTCAGCCGTTTTTGCCTCGCAGGCGTCCACGGATTTTGCTTTTTCTTCTATGGATGTCAGGAGAATCTTCTTTTCGGTCAGGTTTCTTTCGCTCTCCTCCAGTTCACCCCTGGCCTCTTTCCACTTCTCCTGTATGGACAGTATACGACTGTCACCGGCCTCCACTTCCGTTTTGAGAGACGCCATCTTGTTCTTGACATCCGCTGTCTTCTCCACAGTCATTGTTTCCTCGGACTCAAGGGTTTCCCTGTTGAAGGCAAGCACATTAATACGCTGTTCGATCCACCTGATTTCGCCTTCCAGTCTTTCCACATCTTTTCCTCGGCCGTTGATCTCCAGATCGAGCCCGTGTATATCCGACCGCAGCTGTGCCGATTCGCTATCCACACGCGATATAACGTCGCTCAATTCATCCCTTTCTTCTTTTTTGCCTTCAAAAATAAGCGCCAGCTCCTTGATCTGTTCCTCCAGTTCCGTGATTTCTCTACTGCCGCCCAGCGAAGAACTCCCGCCGTTTTCGCTTCCGCCTGTCAGCGCTCCGTCCGGTCTTATTATGTCTCCTTTCGGCGTAACGTAAGTTCCCGTAAAGCCGTTAGCCTGCCACAGGCTAATGGCGGCGCTCAGATCAGGTACCAGCAGGATATTTTCCAGGAGGCGATGCACAACGCCACTGAATTCCTCGTCTGTGGCGTGGACAAGATCGCAAAGTCGGAGAGCTCCTTCGGGGCAGTCCGGTCGGGAGGGGGAATATTTTCCGCTGTTATCTAATGGCACAAAGGTTCCTCTTCCTGAAGAGTGATCTTTCAGGTAGTCGATAGCCTTCATGCCGTCTTTCTGATTTCCGACGATGACATACTGAAGTTTGTCATCCAGGACAGCCTCAACGGCAGCCTCATATTCCTTCGGGACTTTGATATAATCCGCCACCAGTCCGCGAATACTTCCCTCCAGCGCGCGGTCGCGAACCGCCTCTAATACATGGCGTGTGCCTTCATTACACCATTCATGCCTTTCATGAAGCTGTTTCAGAGAGGTGAGCCGGGAGGTCTTTGCCCCTGTTTCTTCCCTGATCGCCGCGATACGCTCATCTGCCGCCTTGAGATTATTTCTCGCCGCAACGAGATTTTCTCCCGTGGTTTTCTCCTCTCTTTTGAGGAGCTCGATCCTCTCCATGTCCGACGACAGGTCAGATTCTACCGCGGACAGGCTATTTCTCAAGGCGATGAGCTTTTTGTTGTTCTCATCTATCTCCCCGCATTCCCTCTCCGCCTTTCTCTTCAGATCTTCGAGGTTTTTTGTGAGGGATAAAAGAAGATTGCCCAGTCTGGCGTTCTCGGTTATCGTGTCGATATGTCTGGATTTAGTCCTTTCCAGTTCTTCGCTCAG
>JAFDAS010000150.1 GCA_019313695.1 Deltaproteobacteria bacterium | reverse complement strand
CACCACTACAGAATGGGCAGAGAGGTAATCCACAGAGCTGTTGATAAGCATGTTGATAACCTTGTTAACGAAACTTGTAAGTGCTTTAGAATCTCCTACTTATACCAGATTGCCCACAAAATAAGCATGTAATTACATACAATGATATTATGTGGTTATAGCTTAATGCTCTGATTTTAACTGGTTAGCGGTCAGTTGAAAAATAGATATGAACACCACCAAAAAAACAGGTCGGAATACGGACTCTGTTACGCCGCATAATTATTCATTTTTCTCCTGTTTTTCACGCATTTCTTCCGGTATTTTACCTCTTCGGTTTCAAGATAAACATAAGAAGGGAAATAGAGATCAGCACAATAATATTCAGGCGCCACGCCTGATTATATGAGCCTGTCTTATCGTAAATTATCCCTCCCAGGACAGGACCTATGGCTCCCCCTATGCCGGCCGTGAAGAACGTCAACAGACCGTAAGCGGATCCGAGCACATCCCTGCCGAAACGGTCGGAGACCAGGACCGGCATCATGGGCGCGATGGAACCATACCCGAAGCCGTAGACAATGGCGTACGCATACAGCATTCCGGCGGTCTCTGTGTTCAGCAGAATAACCATCCCTGATGCCATTATAAGATACCCTAACAGGGCCGAATACTTAGGATCATTGAGATGATCGCTGAGCCACCCGAAAAAGAATCGCCCGAATATACTCGCGACACCTATGGCGCCCAGAGAGGAAGCGGCGATTATCCTGCCCATGTTGTTGTCGACCGCGTAGGAAACCTGATGTACAAACACCATTGCCTGTGCCATAATCGCGCCGCCGAAACAGATCACAAGCACCCAGAAACGATAATCTCTGAGGACGGTTGCGGAAGATGCATGAGAAATATCTGTTTTTTGTTCAAGCGGCCTTATCCCCGGCCGATCACCATCCGGAAGAAGGCCGTATTTCTCCGGCCTGGATCTTCCCATCAGGATCTGCGAAACAAGCACGCCCACAACCAGCACTATAACCCCGAGGAATATGAAACCGATACGCCAGTGATAGTTCTTGACTATATAACCCGCTACCGGCGTTAATACCATGGTGCCAAGGCCGATTCCTATCGACGCAACACCTATAGCCAGTCCTCTCTGCCTTACAAACCACTTTCCGACAGAGGAACTGCTTACCACAGCGCCTATCCCGGCGGACCCTATACCGCACAACACCCCGTAAGTCAGATACAGTTGGCCCGGCGTACGGACAAAGCCTGTGGAGATAAAACCGAACGCGGCGATGCATGCCCCGATTGTCATTATCCATCTGGGAGCCATCCTGTCGAGCAGCCGCCCGCTGACCAGACCGCCAAGCGCGTACATCAGGAGATTTATTGAAAACCCAAGGGATATGGCAGACATCTGCCACTGGGAATCTGTAAACATCGGGTGCACAAATATCCCGAAGCAATACCGGGCGCCATAGCTCACTCCCAGGACAAGAAATGCTCCAGTGACAACAAACCAGCCCCAGTATATATCTTTCAGCTTTTCAACAACCTTCATGAAACAATCCCTGCTTTTTACAAGTTCACCAAATTGTGATATCTATGCCGTCTAATAACACCGGACTGGACACAATACAATATATGGCACAGACCCGAAAGCGTTACACCACCTCCGGAAAAACGAGATACAACTACCACCATTCACGGAGAAGAAGCAAGGAAACTCCTCAGGAGAACAGTGCGGCGGTGAAGCCGCAGGCCGCTCCGGCGTTAGAGAAGGTATTTTCCCGCATCGGGAAACCCGACCCCGCGCCATTCAGAGCCGATCCCTTTCAATCAGATGCCCTCCAGGCCATACAGAGGACCGACTGTCTCGTGACAGCTCCTACCGGGGCGGGAAAGACATGGATTGCCGAAAAAGCCATCCAATCCATCTATGAGAAGGGTGGCCGTTGCTGGTATGCCTCTCCGCTGAAGGCGCTTACCAATTCAAAGCGGACTGAGTTTGGAGAAACCTTCGGAAATGAAAATGTGGGCATTCTTACAGGTGACGCAAAGGAGAACTCAGATGCCCCCATAATCGTGGGCACAACCGAAATTCTGAGAAACAAGCTCTATGAGGCCATGCACGGAAGTGAAGATCTTGATTATGATCTTGTCATACTGGACGAGGCTCATTTCCTGGGGGATAAAGACAGGGGCGTGGTATGGGAAGAAATAATGATCTATCTTCCTACCAGGATAAATATGCTCATGCTGTCCGCCACCATTGGAAACAGCCGGGAAATCGCGGAATGGCTGAGTTCGCTGCGAAACAAGGAATGTGTTGTTATAAAAGACAGTGAAAGGCCTGTCCCCCTTTACCCCCTGTTTCTCCATCCTCCGGAAAAGATAACTCCTCTTTTGAATGGAAGCAGATTGAATGACACCGCTACCTCCTGGCTTGAAAAAAACAAAAACAGGCGTTCCTTCAGGGGCAAACTGCCCCCATTTGACACAATCATAGAGATTATGCGTGAGTTCAACCTGTTGCCGGCAATCTTCTTCCTGAAATCAAGGGGAGACTGCGATGCCGCGGTAAACCTCTGCAAACTCGCTTCGGATCGCGGCAACAACAGCCACTTCGAAAAAGATCTTAACGGAATACTGGAGCACCATCCCTACATGAAAAACCACAAACAGCTTAAAAGCCTCCGCTATTCAAGGGTTGGAGCACATCACGGAGGGCAACTGCCGGGGTGGAAATCCGTTGTGGAAACCATGATGAAAGGGGAGCATCTTGACGCGGTATTTGCTACATCCACGGTGGCCGCCGGAGTAAATTTTCCCGCGAGAACAGTGGTACTGTTCAACTCAGACCAGTTTAACGGCCATGAATTTGTACCCCTGGATGCAACCGCTTTTCACCAGATGACCGGAAGGGCCGGAAGAAGGGGACAGGATAAAATAGGCTTTATGATGGCCTTCCCCGGGAAATTCATGGATCTCCTGCATATACGAAAACTCTATTTTTCTAGGCCGGAAAAAATAACGAGCCGTCTTCGAAGTGATTTCTCAATGACGCTGAATCTCCTGTTATCCCATACCCCTGAGGGAATCAGGGATATCTTCGAAAGATCATTCGCGGATTATCAGCACAGAAAGAAAAAGGGCAAGACAACCCTCTGGAAAAATTTTAACAGACACCTCGATTTTCTGAAAGCGGAAGGGTTTGTGGATGAAGAAAACCGCCTCACAGAAGATGGTGTCTGGGCCTCACAGCTCAGATTGGACCAGCCCCTCCTGATCGCGCAATGTCTGAGAGATGACGCTTTTCCATACGATAGCGAGGCCCTTTTAGCCGCTGTTATCGCGCCATTCGCGTATGACAGAAGCTATAATATCACCATAAGCAGAACATCGCTGCCGAAACGGTTAAGGAAGGCCTTTGACAGGATCTCCAAGTCTGCGGAGCCCTTCTCGAAAAGGATGATGGCTGCCGGGTTTGACACGGCCCCTCTCCCCCTCTGGGCTTCCGCGGCCATCTACAACTGGGCCGTCGGAGCAGAATGGGACCGCATAATTCAGAGGACAAAGATAGCGGACGGCGACCTTGCCATGCTGATATCAAGAACGGCGGACAGCCTCAATCAGATAGCATCCCTCAAGGATACTCACCCGCAGATATCAACCCTTGCCGCCGCGGCAAGAAGGTCTATCCTGAGAGAACCGGTTGTGTTCGATTGAGAAACAACCCCATTCGCACCCATAATGAACTGCCCCCCGTGGCAAGCCGCAAGACAGCAAAATGGATGCGTTTTTTCTATGGCGGCAAGGGACAGATTCAATCCCGGACATGTATCGCTTGTATTTGAGCTGGTTGTATGTTAATTGAATTTGTTGTGTTAACAACAAGATATCTCAATCTGGAAACTTATGAAAAAAGAACTCCCATTAATAAGATCATTTGCCGACATAGACCGGATTGCCTCCGAGCAGGGGCCGAAGACACTGGCCGTACTTGCGCCTGAAGACGAAGAATTCATGCTTGCGATCAAGCGCAGCACCCGAGAAGGAATCGTCAGACCTGTGCTT
>JAFDAS010000149.1 GCA_019313695.1 Deltaproteobacteria bacterium | reverse complement strand
TGAAGCGTACAAAGGTTGAGATCTAAAGATGTAGTGACCATAAATCTGGCCGCTCAGCCCCAACCGCCCGATATCACTACGGTTGTGTCCGGAATGGGGTTAAACTTGGGCTAAGCAGGAAGGAGGATAGCAATGCCGTTGTATTTGAACGAGTTGGCCCCATGGGAAAGAAAAAGGAAAAAAATAGTGACAGCGACTATTTTTGGGGAGAAGAGAGAGAAGGTGAATTAATACGAGAAGTGTCCCTGTATTTTCCGCAGCCTAATTCTTCTTCGTAAATCTTTTTTCGGAATCAGGCATGTCCAGTGCGAGTGTTCCTCCGGGATTCATGATATTGTTGGGATCAAAATGCTTTTTAAGCGCCTTGAAGACGTCTAACTCATTCTTTCCAATCTGGCCTTCCAGCCATGGGGCGAACAGTTTTCCTATCCCGTGATGATGGCTTATGGCGGCTCCTGATTTCTGGATGGCATCGAGAACCCCCCTGTGGTAATCCACGAATTCATCCTTGCCCATCTTCCCGATGAATATGAAATAGAGATTCGTCCCCTGCGGGTAGAAATGGGAACAGTGTGTCATGCAGACCGTTCGGGGCCTGCTCTTGCAGTATTCCCGCACGTGGGCGTGGACATGTCTAAGCTGTTCCCAGTTAACGGCGCATTCAAGCGTATCTATGATAACGCCGAAATCATGCAGGTCTTCCCTCATGTAAGGATCGGTGAATCTCCCATGCTCCCATTTTCTGGCAACTAAACCCGTTGAATACATTGCCCCGTACCTTTTGCAGATCTTCCGGACGTTATGTTTTACAAGTCTGGTGAGCCCCCTGCTGCCGTCGGCGGTTCCCAGAAGGAGGCATTTTTCTCCTGATTTATATCCGCGCAGTTTCAGTATTGTATCAATGATGGTTCCCTCCACGCCATAGAGTTTCATGGCGACGTCGGTTTCTTCAGGATCGGACAATCTGAACGCGGAGGGGTAGCCGAATTCTCCCTGCATGATCTCCCTTGCCGCGTTGACGGCGTCATCCCAGTTCTTGAAGATAAAGCTGAAACGTCTGGTGTTGCCTGGATTGTAACGGCGAACCTTCAGCGTCACGGAAACAAGGACCCCATAGGCTCCCTCGTTCCCTATCATTATCTGGTCGATGGAGGGGCCGGTCGCGGACGCGGGATACTCATCCGTCCTGATTATTCCCGCGGGAGTGACATACTCCTGGCACACGACCATATCCTCTATCTTGCCGTAATAGGTGGAGTTCTGGCCGGCCCCCCTTGTTACTACCCATCCCCCGACCGAAGAATATTCAAAGGATTGTGGAAAGTGCCCGCATGTATATGACCTGCTTGCGCTTAAACGTTTGGGGGCATTGTTCAGGGCGTTCTCCAGATCCGGTCCGAAGATCCCCGGCTCTACCGTGACTGTGTGATTTTCCTCGTTCAGCTTCAGTATACGCTTCATATGAGTTCTCATGTCGAGAGTGATTCCTCCCCGCATGCACTCAAATCCTCTTGTAACCGATGAGCCTCCGCCGAAGACATATACAGGTATCGTTTCCTCGTTGCAGTATTTCACTATTTCCGAAATGTCTTCCTTGTCCCTTGGATGTATTACCGCACCGGGGAGGTTCTCCACGACCCCTTCTCTAAGCCTGAATGCGTCATACGTGGTTTTTCCGTATGTTGTTTCAAGCCGCGAGAAATCATCTGTTTTGACGTTTTCATCTCCGACGATCTTTTTGAATACCTCCATATCTTTGGAAGAGAGGGTTGAAGGCATATGAAATGAAACTTCTTCCAGACCCATGTCATGCGGTGCCCTGAAATCCTCGTCCGTCATGTCAAAGGATTCTTTTATCAGTTTATACAGTCCCCTGTTTGGATGTTTGAACTTGTCCATTCCGCCCCACTTGAGGATGGTCCTGTATGATTTGGCGTGGGGAATGTCTTCATACCAGTCGGGATAAAAGGCATCTTTCTTGCGCATAAGGTTTTTCCTTTCATTTCAAGCTGTCCCGCAAAATCTATATGAAAAGGGGGTAATTATCAAGTATGGACTGAGAACCTTCAATTCTGTCGTTTCGAGGAACATCGGTGACGATCTATAGCCCCCGTCAGGGGGAAATCTTAGCTCTCGGACTATCGGCACCGGTCGTTGCTCTGTCCTGGGAAATGTGGTGTTTAAAAATGATTTATGTTAGGTTGAGCCTCACAATCTGAAAAAAACCGGTTGGGAAGATTATGGGAACAGACACGATCAAGGCTTTTATACTGCGCCACTTCAAACATTTTAATGCCGCCGCCCTTGTGGATGCGGCGGAGGGTTATCAGCGCCTGATGTCCTCAGGCGGGCAAATGTTGATGACGATTGCCGGCGCCATGAGCACAGCGGAGATAGGCATTTCTCTGGCGGAAATGATACGCAGGGATAAGGTGCACGCTATCAGCTGCACGGGAGCCAATCTGGAAGAGGATGTTTTTAACCTGGTGGCGCATGACCATTACCACCGCATTCCGAACTACCGGGATCTGGCGCCTTCCGATGAGCTGGAACTTCTGAACCGCCAGTTGAATCGTGTGACCGACACCTGTATCCCTGAAGAGGAGGCCATGCGACGTATTGAAGGCAGGATACTGGAAGCCTGGGTGGAGGCGGACCGGAAAGGGGAGGGCTTTTTCCCTCACGAGTTTTTCTATCATCTCCTGCGCGAAGGGAAGCTCGAGCCTTATCAGATTGACCCCGAAGACAGCTGGCTGTTAGCGGCGTGTGAAAAAAATCTTCCCATATTTGTCCCGGGCTGGGAAGATTCCACCCTCGGCAATATCTATGCCTCTCACTGTCTCAGGGGCAATATCCGAAACGTCCACACAGTGCGCGGCGGCATCGAATATATGATGTCTCTGTCACAATGGTACCGGGATACATGCCGGAATCACCCAGTGGGGTTCTTTCAGATAGGGGGAGGTATCGCGGGTGATTTTCCCATTTGCGTGGTGCCAATGTTAAGGCAGGATATGGGCATGAAAGATGTGAATCTCTGGAGTTATTTCTGCCAGATAAGTGATTCCACTACCAGCTATGGTTCCTATTCCGGGGCTGTGCCGAACGAAAAGATTACATGGGAGAAGATAGCAGTGGATACACCGGCTTACATCATAGAATCGGACGCCACGATAGTGGCGCCCCTCATCTTCGCCTATGTTCTGGATTCGGATGCATAAATGATCCTGTTGCTTAATGGTCTTTTCGCCCAATCTCTGCGTTATGCTCAGTCCCGATAGAATCGGGATCGCATGCCTTAACCTTGAACGAAAATCCTCATAAATCAACAGAATCATAAATTTTTCTATATGCAGGGAAATATCCGTTCTATTACAAACTGGAAGTTGCGTTTTACATTCTCGTTTCCAGTGATGACTTCCATATGGCCCGGGAGGAGACAGTCGGTATCAAGCTCTGAAAGTGTCTGGATACTTTTTTTCAGGAGGTCTCCGCTGCCTCCGGGAAAATCCGTTCTCCCGATGTTCTGGTTGAATATCACGTCTCCGGGGAAGAGAGCTTTTCTGGAAGGCCAGTACAGGGCTATTGATCCCGGAGAGTGGCCGGGGACGTGCAGTATCTCGAAATCTTCATCCCCTAATTTGATGGGCCCCTCCTCCAGCACCATGTCTATATGGACTTTCGGGGCATCTAATCCAAACAGCCCATACATGTGTCCGCCTATATCATCCAGGAAATCCATTCCGTCTTTGTGCAATCCTATTTTTATGTTCTTATCGCCGTCGAAGGCCTCGGATGCCTCAAAGTGATCGGGGTGTGAATGAGTGTTTATTACATACTTAATATTCTTCAGATCTATTCCGTCCGCTTCCATTTTTTTCAGAAGATCGGGGAGAAACAGCTTGAGGCCCGGGTCTATAAGCGCCTGGACGCTACCTCCTATGAAAAAGCTGTTACAGTTGTTTTCATACGGATTCGTCCACTCGTAAGCATAGATGTCATTGTCCAGTTTCATTGTTCCTCCTTATCCCAAGTTTAACCCCATTTTCACAAAAAGCAACAAAATAAGGGCATTTTTAGTGATTATGTGTGCGCAACCTGTTGATAACATTGCATGCAGCTTCTGAGGGATTGAATGTAGT
>JAFDAS010000148.1 GCA_019313695.1 Deltaproteobacteria bacterium | reverse complement strand
CAGACAGGAAAAGGAGCTGATATGGGGGCTGCTTTTGGAGGCGGTTCCAGTCAGACTCTTTTCGGAAGTACAGGTGCGTCAACTTTTTTAACCAAAGCGACAACAGCGGCAGCTATAATATTTATGCTAACATCTTTGTGGCTTGCATACATGTCCGGTCATAAAACCGGAGATTCCATTATGGTTGATGAAAAAGTCCCTATAGAGCAACAGGCTAAACCCGAAAAAAACTTGCCGGTGCAGGAGCCAGTGCAGAGAGAAGAAGCAACAAAAGCAGCACCGGCTTCAGGGCCAGAGGCTTCCCAGCCTGACGTGCCGGTTCAAAAATAAAAAAGTTCTCAGAGCTGATAATTAATTTAGGTTACAATATGCCGAAGTGGTGGAACTTGGTAGACACGCTATCTTGAGGGGGTAGTGGGGAGACCCGTGCCGGTTCAAGTCCGGCCTTCGGCACCAGCTATAAAGGATTAACCACAATCTCAAGGGTTGGGGCTTTTCTATTTTATACGGTTGCGTATTTGCAGCTCCCCTGTTGCTGCTTGGAATAAAGTGGCCATAAATATCAACGGTTATTCGCTATCATTTATATTGATGTAACAAATTGAAACGCTTTAAAATTTGTAAGTCGGGGACGTAGTTGACCCCAGTTAAATAAAAGCAAACATAATTTCACAGGGCAGGCTATGTTGAATAATTGGGAGGATAAAGGGCGTAAAGGTCAGCACTTTTCACAACAAAAGGGAAAATTATCTGAAACATGAATGTTCAAGGAAATAAAGGCGAGATAGTCATATATCAAACGGAAGACGGACAAACGTCTTTAGAAGTTAGCTTGGTTGAAGATACTGTCTGGCTGGATACCCATCAGATGGCGAATCTTTTTCAACGAGACAGAACCGTTGTTGTCAGGCACATAAGGAATATCTATAAAACCGGTGAATTGTTGCCCGATTCAACCTGTGCAAAAATTGCACAGGTTGCTAAGGATGGTAAGAAAAGGGTGATGGGTCTGTATAGTCTGGACATGATTATTTCTGGCGGATAACGCACTTGTTGCATTGACATTGATGATTGCCATGAGTGATCCGAAGGAAAAAGACATCATAACAAAAATAGTTGTTAATCTTATAAACAAGGACAACTGATTAAAAGAAATCAGGAAATCAGAAACAGGGTCGCCTAATACCGGATGTAACGGTCGCAATCCCGTTCAAATTCTTCTATGATTTCATCGGTAAGCGTAGGCCGAACTTTAGGAATTATTTCCAGAAATGTTTCCGTTGATACACGGTAATCCTCTCCTTTGACGTATTCCTTCTCAAAAGCGTATTGCCTGACTTTCTGGAAAAGGTACTCGATGTCTGCAGGGGTAAAAAGCGGGATCATAGAGATGATTCTCTCCACGTCTATTTCGCCCCGATTCGTGCTTGACAAAAAATACTCAAAAATAGTTCGTCGACCCTGATCGTCCAAACCTCCAACCGGAATGATGCAGTCGAAACGACCTGGCCGCAACAGTGCTGCATCGAGCTGCTGGATATAATTGGTAGCGCATATAAGGAGCATTTTTCTGTCCTGTTTTTTCAGCAATGGTACCTGTTTGAGGAACTCGTTTGTAATCGATTTATCGACACGGGATGCCTGATCCCGGCTGGCTGCGATTTCCTCAAACTCATCTATGAACACCACCGACTGATCAACGTTGCGAACCTTTTCCATTAATCGCTTGAGGTTAGCTCCCATGCGATCTTCTCCATCGGCCAATAAGGTGCTGGGGCTGACTTCAATATACCACCACTGAAGCACTCCCGCGATAGCTTTCACAAAGTGGGTTTTACCGGTACCCGGAGGGCCGAAAAAAATGATAGTCCGGGGTGGAACGACGCCGTGCTTGAGAGCCAGATCGGTCGCGGTGAACGGAAGAATTATTCTTTTATTTACGATCTGTTTTGGCGGCTGAGTATCGGATATCGTATCCCAAACCGATCGGTCTACCATATAGGCGCCCAAGTCCCTGAGGAGTCGAATCCTTTCTTCGTCATGCAGATCTTCTCCCATGGGCTCAACGTTCTCGATGAAGTCGACAGCGGCTACCTTAATTCCCACGTCTCGCCCTAACTTTTCGGACAGATACCACTTGTGCCTTAAGATCCTTGGCCACAGTTTTCTTGCGATATCCGGCTCGAAATTGTGGCCGGTGCATTTAAAGATCCGCTGTACACACTCTTGCTCGCCAGGAATATCTGTCTCCATTTCCATATCTTTCTCCTTCAGCCTTCCACCTTCAGCCTTCAGCCTTCAGCCTTCAGTCTTCAGTCTTCAGCCTATCCACCTAAATAGTAATCATTATACCATAAAATAAATCGTTTAATTCCTGCCTCAATGCTTGTTTCAGGTTTAAAGCCGACATCTTTTATCAAATCATCAATATCAGCATACGTGGCAGGCACATCTCCTGGTTGCAGTTCAAGAAATTCCTTTTCAGCTTTTTTGCCTAAGGCTTTTTCTATCACACCAATAAATTCCATTAGTTCAACAGGGTTGTTGTTTCCTATATTGTAAATTTTATATCTTGCGTAGGATGTTCCGGGATCAGGATTATCACCGTTCCATGTTGGATCAGGTTCGGGCAGTCTGCCCATTATCCTGACAACACCTTCTGTAATGTCATCGATATAAGTAAAGTCTCGTTGCATCCTGCCGTGGTTGAATACCTTTATTGGTTTTTCTTCAAGAATTGCTTTTGTGAAGAGGAAGAGAGCCATGTCCGGACGGCCCCATGGGCCGTAAACCGTGAAAAACCTGAGCCCGGTACAGTGCATTCCATATAGATGGCTGTAGGTATGAGCCATTAGCTCATTTGCTTTTTTTGTCGCAGCATAAAGAGATACAGGATGATCTACATTGTTATGAACTGAGAACGGCATTTTTGTATTTGCTCCATAAACAGAGCTGGATGAAGCAAAAACCAGATGCTTTACATCCTTGTGCCTGCAACATTCAAGCAAATTAACAAAGCCTACAATATTTGAATCCACATAAGCATGAGGATTTTTAATCGAATATCTGACACCAGCCTGGGCGGCAAGATTAACCACTACATCATACTTTGTATTATTAAAGACTGCTTCAAGACTTTTTCTGTCTGAAAGGTCTATTTTATGAAAAGAAAAATTTTCAAATGGTGTCAGCCTTTCAAGGCGAGCTTCTTTTAGCTTTACATCATAATAAGGACTTAAGTTGTCAATACCGGTAACGTTATAGCCATCTTTTAACAATCTCCTTGAGAGATGAAAGCCGATGAATCCAGCAGCTCCTGTAACTAATACTCTGTTAAATTTGAAATTCATATTCAACTCCTGTTCAACTAATAATTTTCACTTTCTTGAATGGTTACCTTGAATCTTTATACCAGTTAAAAGTAATCTCAAGTCCTTTTTCAAATGAATAATCAGGTTTAAACCCTAGTACCGATTTTGCTTGTTCTATACTTGCCACTGATTCAATAATATCTCCCGGCCTTGGTGATGCGTATTCAGGTTTAATGTTTAAGCCGGATAAAAGACACATCATGTCCCATAGAGTCTTTATACTAACGTGTTTGCCGGTGCCTATATTGAATGTCTGCCCAGCCGCATCTTCTGCTATTGCGGCAAGCAGATTAGCTTTTACAACATCTTTAACAAAAACAAAGTCTCTGTACTGTTTTCCATCACCGTAAATTAAGGGAGGCTTTTTTGAAACAGCTCTGGTCATAAAAATCGATATAACACCTGAATAGGGCGAAGATGGGTCCTGTCTTGGGCCATAGACATTAAAATAACGAAGACAAACTGTTTCAATGCCATACAGGTCGTAGTAGATACGTGCATAAAGTTCTCCGGTCAGCTTTTGAACAGCGTAAGGACTCATTGGTTTCGGCTGCATACTTTCATGTTTTGGGAGAAGTGGATCATCTCCGTAAACAGCGCTTGAGCTGGCAAAGACAACTCTTTTTACTTTATTTTTTCGGCCGGCATCAAGTACAAGAAGTGTTCCTAGGTCGTTTATAAATGCAGAATCAACCGGATTATCTACAGTCTTTGTTACAGAAACCATTGCTGCCTGGTGAAATATTACCTCACAGTTTTCAGCCGCTTTCATTAAAATTTTTTGG
>JAFDAS010000147.1 GCA_019313695.1 Deltaproteobacteria bacterium | reverse complement strand
AGACCAGCGGCTATTTTATTAACGAGGAAAGGGGATAGACTACCATCACGCGGCGCAAGCGCCTGCGCTGCACGTGAGGAGGTTTGACTATGTTACCCAAATTTCGCGTTAGCACCCATCCGGGAAGATTTCTTTATGAAGATTTTTTGGAACCATCAGGCCTTTCTCAGTCGGCCCTGGCGCGTCATATAGGAGTTAATCCGCGAGTAATTAATGAGATCTGTCGGGAGAAGCGTGGTATTTCACCCAGGATGGCCCAGCTCCTGGAAGCGGCGCTTGGCATGAGTGCAGAGTTTTGGATGAACGCTCAAGCAGCCTATGACTTGACAACTCATCGCCTTAGTCAATTTGAGAAACCTGAAAAAATGCCGCAATTGGCTACAGGCTGAACTGCAATATGTCAAGCTATGCGTCTTTGTTTACTCAGTTAATTTCAGGTAAAGAGTTTCATATTTTTTTATAGAACACGGATGACACGGATTATACTGATTTTCACAGAACTATTCTTTAAAAAACAGCTATAATTCGTGTTTTTTATCCGTAAAATCCGTGCAATCTGTGTTCTATATATCTGTATGGGATGTTTGCAGGATTTTACATCGCGAAGAACGTGGAGAAAAAAGTTAAAATCTGCTATGCTACAAAGAGCATTACTATTAAAAAATGTCTTGTCTCATAACGTTATGCGTTATATAGTAATATTATGTAACTACTCACGTAGTCAGGCTAAAGCTGTTTAGACTGAAGGCTGAAGGGGTCAGAAGAGTACGATTGCCGTACTTTGGCGGAAATACCTGCCCGCCATCGCAAGCTCAGGCGAGGCGGGCGGGTTTGATTCTTGCACCAAACATGGCTTCAAAATGCGCTTTTTCCTAACAGTCTTCAGCCTTCAGCCTATCCACCTGAGTAGTTACAATATTATAATGATAGAAAGTTTCAAATGTAAAGAAACGGAGAAGATTTTTGATAGGCAGTTTTCTAAAAAACTACCGACAAATATCCAGCAGATTGCATTTCGGAAACTCAGGATGTTGAATCGGAGCTCAACGATTCAAGATTTAAGAGTTCCACCTGCAAATCGGTTTGAAGCTCTATCTGGAAAAAGAAAAGGACAGCACAGTATTCGTATTAATGATCAATGGCGGATCTGTTTTAAGTGGCAAGATGGAAATGCATACAATGTTGAGATTGTTGACTATCATTGAGGTGATATAATGAGAAAAATACCAGCGGTACATCCCGGCGAGATTCTGTTTGAGGAATTCCTCAAACCAATGAACATCAGTCAGAATCAACTTGGTAGAGACCTTGGCGTTTCTCCTCGCAGAATCAACGAGATCATTCATGGGAAAAGAAGCGTTACGGCAGACACAGCTCTTCGCCTGGGCATCTACTTTGGTAATTCCCCTTCCTTCTGGCTTGGCCTGCAGATGGACTATGATCTCGACATTGCCGAGGATACCATCTCTAAAAAAATTCATAAGGAAGTTCGCCAATTGGCTGTCGCCTGAGAGGCTGCGGACAATCGGACTTTTTTACCACAGAGACCACGAAGAACACAGAGGGAAAGAAGTAATTAATATTAATTCTCTTCGTGTGCTTGTGGTGAAAATAAAATTTGATTAATTTAAAACTCAAAATTTAAAACTCAAAATTGTTCCATTAGGACTTCGCATGGATGTTTCTATTATAATTGTCAACTGGAATACTAAAAGGCTTTTGCTTGATTGCCTGGCTTCTGTTTACGAAACCGTAAAGAATATATCCTTTGAAATATTTTTGGTGGACAATGCATCCAGCGATGGCAGCGTGGAGGCTGTTAAACAAAATTATCCTGATGTAAAGATTATCCAAAATACGAAAAACTTAGGTTTTGCCGCTGCCAACAACATTGCTCTGGAAAGAATGTTCGGCCAATATGCTTTACTGCTCAATACAGACACGATTCTCACAAACGGCGCGGTCGAAAAGCTTTTCGATTTTATGGAAAAAAATCAGGATGCAGGCATGGCATGCGGTCAACTGCTTAATCAGGATGGATCAAAACAGAACTCTATTGCCAATTTTCCTGGCATACTCTCCCTGCTTTGCAATGAGAGCCTTTTGCAGTTACTATTTCCCAGAAAATTTCCTGGAAAGAGAAGAGAATATAAAAAGCCTGTTGAGGTGGATTCATGTATCGGAGCCTGTTTGATGGTCAGAAAAAAGGCTATGGATGAGGTTGGCCTGCTTGATAAAAGATATTTCTTTTTCTTTGAGGAAACTGATTGGGCATACAGGATGAAGCAGGCTGAATGGAAAATATACTTTGTTCCATCAGCGAAAATCTTTCATATCCAGGGGCAGACCGTAGGCCATAGCGCCGGTTCCAGGATAATGTTCTACAGGTCACGTTATATATATTTTAAAAAATGGCACAAGAATTTTTATCCGCTTATCCGCTTTATTATTTTTGTCAGACTATTGATAAACACAATTTTGAGCCTGGTCGGGGCTGTTGCCACACTTGGCATGCATGCGGGCATAAAAAAGAAGTTATCAGTTTATAGCAGACTGATCTTATGGCATCTTGTTGGATGCCCGGAAGACAGATAGGATTATTTTTATGCTAGTTAAGGGAAATAGCGATTTAATAAAAGACATCCGTAATGTTTTGCTGATTCAACTTGGCGACATCGGCGATGTGGTGTGGGCTACACCCACCTTCCGAGCTGTGAAGGAAGCATATCCGCAGGCAAATGTTTCGGTTCTCTTGAGAGAAAGTTTTGGATCGCTTCTTAAAGCAGACCCTAATATCCATAAAATTTTTGAAGTAAAGCGATATAGAGGAAATTTCTTTGAAAAAGCGATCAAACAACTATCCTTCATCAGAGCTTTGCGTCAGGAGCATTTCGATCTGGTCTTCGATCTTCGTTCTGATGATCGAGGTGCTGTTATGGGATTCCTTTCGGGATCTCCTATTAGGGCTTCAATAGTTTATCATTATATTCCCTGGCGTAATAAATTATTTACCCACCTTGCTGATCCGCCTCCTGTGGACAAGACAGTTTGTACTGCCGCAGAACAATCACTTCGAGTTGTGAGAGAGTTTGGTGTTGACTCACAAGATGATTTGCCTAAACTCTGGGTATCAGAAAAAATTCATAACCGAGCAAAACAGCTCTTTGATAAAGAAGGAATTGATGATAATCGCATAATTACGTTGAATCCCTTCTCTCGATGGAGATATAAGGAATATGGTTATGACAAATGGGTAGAAATTATTGACTGGTTGTGGGAAGAATACGAAATTGCAACCATTATTATCGGAGCCATCGAAGAAAAGGAACAATCAGAATATATGGTTCAAAGATGTTGTGGCCGGGTTTTCAACCTTACTGGTAAGACAACCTTGGGTGAGTTGGCTGGTGTGTTGAACCACAGTTGTCTTCATCTTGGTGTTGACAGCGCAGCTCCTCATATTGCCGCTGCTGTGGGCACTCCTACGATTACTATTTATGGGCCTTCAGATTGGAGAGATTGGGCGCCCCAAGGCGACATACACAGAGTTATTATTCCTGATCGCGATTGTGCTCCTTGTCAACAGAAGGGGTGTGATGGCAGCGGTATAAGTAAATGCCTTCAAGAATTGAAGGTTGATAAGTTAAAAAAAATAATTCGGGAATCATTAAATAACTGCTTGCACAAGACTGATATAAAATGACACTGGTACGGATTGTAAAAGATTGGGATTGGCCGGATCTCTTACGGCAGACACCTGCTTGTAAGGGAGTTTGGAATGGGATTCAATTTACCCTTGATTCGGTTGAGGAATGCGATTATTTAGTGATGCTAAACAACCGGATGCAAGTGGATATTAAAGTAAGATGCCCCAACGAAAATATTTGGGCTCTCATGCAAGAGCCGTATATGAAAGGTCACAGTGATTGGATGGTTGAGAGTAATAGAAATTTTTCCAAAGTATTTACACACCATTTGCCTTCGGCTGATCCAAAATATATTGTTTCACATCCTGCCGTTTGCTGGCATGTGAATAAAACATTCGACCAACTGGTTTCTTGTGAAATTGCTTCCAAATCAAAAACAATTTCATGGATTGCCGGCAATGCAAGAGACTTGCCAGGACATATAAAAAGATGGGCTTTATTGAATTTTATAA
>JAFDAS010000030.1 GCA_019313695.1 Deltaproteobacteria bacterium | reverse complement strand
CTTACCGGTAACGCTGCGAGGTATTAAAGCATGTTTACAACACAAAATATCACACCAGGAGGGTGACATTTTCTCATTGCAAAAAAGGTGACACTTTCACATTGCAGGAACAGAGTTTTTTATTAGTTTGTCATTTAAGAATTAAAAGTGAACCGTTTTTGAGGGATTTAAAGTTTAAAAGTGAACACCAAGTCAGAAAACACCATTTTTTGTCATTCCGGCGGAAGCCGGAATCCAGTAATTTCAATATGTTCTGGATGCCGGATCAAGTCCGGCATGACGTTTTTGGGACTTTTTACGAGTGCACCAAGTTTGTCACTGCAATACGAGTATGTCATCCCCTGTCTGAATCAGGCAGAGGAAAAAGACAGCTACCAACAAATAGTGAGCAAGGGCAACTTCAGTCTCTCAGAACCCGTGTTTCAGGACTCATGATAAAGGATACCGGTGAATTTCACACATCCGGATGGTTTCGACAAGTTGTTTCCCGTGGCTGGCCGATCAGATGAATTCGCGGACGGGGATGCCCTCTTTTGAGAGACATTTCTTTATCTGAGCCACGGTGTAGTGCCCGTAATGGACCATTGAAGCGATGAGCGCCGCGCCGGCGTCCGATGTCCTGAACACATCTTTCAGGTGTTCAGGCGTTCCCGCCCCTCCGGATGCGATTACCGGTATGGAAACAGCTCTGGATATGAGGGATGTCAGGACAAGGTCGTATCCCGCGTTCGTGCCGTCCGCGTCAATTGAATTGAGACATATCTCGCCGGCACCCAGATCCAGAGCCTTTTTCGCCCACTCCACGGCATCGATGCCAACCGGCGTCCTGCCGCCATTTACATATATCTCATATCCGGAAGGCATGGCCGGAGTTTTATTCACCTTTTTCACATCCATTCCCAGCACTATGCACTGACTGCCGAATGTCCTGGCGCCACTGTAAATGAGGTCGGGGTTCTGTACTGCGGCGGTATTGATGCTGATTTTTTCAGCCCCGGCATCCAGCACCCTGTGCATGTCATCCAGACAGCGGATGCCGCCACCCACCGAGAAGGGTATGAATATGTTTTTCGCCACTTCTTCGACCACATCTATAATGATATCTCTTTTATCGGATGAGGCTGTAATGTCATAGAAGACAAGCTCATCCACACCCTGCCTGTAATATTCCCCGGCCATGGCAACCGGGTCCCCTATGTCTATATTCCCTTTGAATTTGACGCCTTTAGTGGTTTTCCCTTCTCTGACATCGAGACAGATGATGATCCTTTTACTCAGCATATCTATACCCTGCCGTCCCAGTCACAAAAATTTTTCAGTATCTTCAGGCCGTGCCGGCCGCTCTTTTCGAGGTGAAATTGTGTGGCTACGACGTTGTCACGGCCTATTATGCATGCAAAAGCGCCCCCATAATCTGTCGTCGCTATGATGTCCTCTTTTTGTTCGGGCGCGGGATAATATGAATGGATAAAATAGAATTGAGCCCTCCCGTTCACCCCCTTGAGCAGGGGGTGACTTCGAACAACGGACATGTCGCTCCACCCCATATGCGGAACCTTGATCCCTCTGTCCGGAAATCTTCTGGCTGTGCCGGGTATTATGTTCAGGCACGCGGTGTTATCCTCTTCACTTCTCCCCAATATAACCTGCGCACCCAGACATATTCCGAGAAACGGTTTCTTCTGCGCGATAACCTCGTGTATCACACCGTCAAGGTTTTTGCGTCTGATGACTTCCATTGCCTTTCCCGCGGCGCCGACACCCGGAAATATAACCCTTTCGGATGAAAGAATCTCTTTATGCTGATCGGTAATCCTGCAGGTTACGCCGATATGCCTCAACGCCCTTGCGACCGACGTAAGATTTCCGGCCCCGTAGTCGATAATGGAAACCATCCGGGTTTCTGCCGTTTCGTGTGAGTAAGCTGCTCTTGTCATTCTCCAAGTCCCTGTCATCCAGCGAAAGCATGCCCCGTGCCTTTTCTTGCCTGTGTCTGCTACATGCTACAAGTAATCACGAGGCCTGAATGATGTCAACATACTTTTTCTCCATGAATTGACGAACGGGATAACCGCCCTGCCCGCCGGCATCAGCGACATTCATGAAACAAGGGCAGAAAATGGAGAATTCTGAGTTAAAATGTAGTACAATATTTCAAGAGCAGATCACTATGAATAATAAAACTATCGCCGCAAGTAGCGGGGTGTCCCAAATGAGTTTAATTGACCAAAACAACCCAAAGATTCCGACAGGCTCTGCCATCGGGAAACATCATTTTATTCGTTTTCAGCGAGTCTGTCATTGATTTGATGCTTTTCAAAACAAGGGGTTTTTACATATGAGACTGATCTATGCCGCCGATATTCATGGCGCCTTTGAACGGGTCAAGGCGCTTTTGTCCGAGACCGTGGCCGATCTGTACATCATCGCCGGCGATCTCATAGACATCCCCTTTTATACCATGAATACCGCGATCAACTATCACGAGCTGCAATCCTTTTTTCACGGTCTGCGCTTTCGGATGAAGAAAGAGGAAATGAAGATAGATGACTTTGTGGATGAGCTGCTCGATATGCCCGATACTTCTGAAGAGATTGAAGAGAAGGGCTCAAAGTATCAGCAGTACACCATCCGTGCCCGGCGTGTCCTTCAGCAGAAATATAAGGTGCTGGAGAATATAATGGCCATAAAGCAGACAACCCCCGTTTTTTCACTACCGGGGAACTACGACATGGATCTGAAATACACCTCTCTGCACGAAAGGGACCTGCACCTCCACTGGCACAATGTCCAGGGATTGAAAATTGCCGGCTATGGAGGGGCGAACATCTGGACACCGGGCATTCCGGAGCGGTATGTGGTGGACTATCAGGACGACAACAGCACCGGGGGTAAGCGAAAAGAGATGATTGGTTTCTTCAAGGCCGTTAATCCCGATGTGATCGTAACCCATCAGCCGGCCCACGGGATTCACGACCGTGTGCTGCAGTTCGGCACATCCGGCTCCACGGCCCTTCGCAGCTTCTGCGACAATAACCCCGTCCTGGCCTGTCTGACCGGTCATATTCACGCAGACTGGGGCTTCCAGATCAGCGAAAAGACCATCTATCTGAATCCATCCAACTTTGGCGAGGTGACACTCCTGACCGGCGGGGTGTCGGAAGGCGGTTTCTTTTATGCCCTGGAGTTTGACAACCACACCGTCCAGAAGATCATCTTTAAAAAGCTGGTAGATGACCGGATATACGACATAATCGATTATTTTCAGGAAAAAGGGCGGTGGGTCGAAAAGATCATCGATCAGGAGCGTTACAACGCGCTGAAGGCCGGGGAAAACTACGATATGAAAATTAAGAAGTGTTCCCATATCCCTGAGATCCAACTCTATAATGAGATCAAGCAATTCTACCGGATGTCCCAGACGGACGAAACAGAAGAACGACTGGACAAGCTGGAGGAAGTGGCGAAGCTCATCGAAGAAAAGCTTCAGGATGACATAGGTATGGATGTCCTCGGGTCCACCAATATGGGCGTTTGTCAGGCCGGTTCGGACATTGATTTTGTCCTGTATATTCGCTGCCCTGAAGACGTCACCAATCTGAACGAATGCACTCAATACAAAAAGGCTCAGGCTCTTCTGGAAGAGATCCTCAGGCCCGATTATGCCTTCCATATAATGGACTGTATCGACCTTGGAGTGGTGGAAAGAGCAATCCAGGAAAAGAATTATGAATGCGAAATGACACAGCGCTTCGTGTCCTATCGCTCCATTTGCCGCCCCATTAATTACCGGGTGATCTCTCCCGTGGAGGATCTTCTCAACAAGGATATGGATTTCAGGTCAGAACTGGAAGGCAGCATACAGTCCTACTTGAAGATTTTCATCAACACCTCCCAGAACACCCGCTCCTTCGACAAATACGAAAACCGTCTTAATGCCATAGGCATCAAGCTCCCCGAATCCATTCGGCAGAAGGTCATGGACTATCTTAACCGGAATGACAAATAGAGCCTGCTCAATAATTCAGATCTAATGCGCAAAAAATGTAGCGAAATCTGCAACAGGAGCACGGCAGGGGCATGCTGAGTTGAGATCTATGACAACCGTGTAAAAACAACAAACTCTGCTACCCTGATGTATGTTGCCACGGAAAATCTTGAGGATTTATTTGTGGTAACAAGAAGTGCCTTATGCGATATTGAATTACCCCGCCTGCAAGCCGGGGCATCTTAATTAAAAAGGAGGGGGTCAGCTAATGGGTAAGTTTGCGAATCCGCAGGTGATATGGAAGGCTCTGGACGAGGCCGCCAAAGATATGCCCGATGAAGGCATGTACATCTACAAGGGCGAGAAAATCAGCTTCAGGCAGGTTGATGACGCATCAGACCACGTTGCATCAGGTCTTTTGAAGCTGGGATTCAAAAAGGGTGATCGAATCGGTATAATTGCTCATAATCAGCCTGAGTGGATATACACGTACTTTGCCGCGGCCAAGATTGGTGCGATTATCGTTGCGCTCAATGTCCGTTATCGGGACACGGAACTGGATTACATGCTGAACCAGAGTGGAGCGCGTACGGTTGTATGCCTTTCTGAAACAACAGATTTCAATTACGTAAATTTTTTCGAATCCTTTCGACCTGAAATACCTACTGTTACCGATTTCATTTTTATCGGAGACGGAGGTTTTTCCGGAAGCATCAGTTTTGTTTCCCTTTTAAATACACCTGTTGATCGTGAATTACTGGACGAGGCCAAAGCGAAAGTCGAACCCGATGATCTGCTAATTATCATCTATACCTCGGGAACGACGGGAAAACCCAAGGGCGCTGCCATATCGCATAAAAGCCAGCTGGCTTCGGCCGTAGCCCAGGCGGAACACGCGAAGGTGACCCGTGAAGACAGCATGCTCATAGTTGTTCCTCTCAATCATGTGGGCGGAATCACCTGTGCCGTGCTTTCGAGTCTGATCGGCAGAGCAACTGGCATCCTCATTCCTCAACCTGACATGAATGATATAATAAAACAGGCGGCTACCTATAAACCGAATATCTACGGAGGAGTTCCTACTCTCTATTCCATTCTTTTCATGTATCAGGACTTTTTATCACTTGATTTGAGTAACGTGCGTGTCGCGATATCCGGTGGCTCCAACGCGGAACCGGCCCTTCTTACACAGATAAACGAAGTCTTCCCCAACGCGATGGTCATGAATCTTTACGGCCTGAGTGAAACCTCCGGCGCCGTGGTCCTGAGCCCATGGGGGAGCAATTTTGAAACAACGGTGCGCTCCATCGGAAAGCCTATCGGAGACTTCGAAGTTATGGTCGTGGATGCAGAAGGAAATAAGGTGTCTTCCGGAGAAACGGGAGAACTCTGTTTCAGGGGTGATGCGGTGTGCAGGGGGTATTTCCGCATGCCCGAAGAAACAGACGAGGCCTTCGACAGCGAAGAATGGCTCCACACCGGCGATATGGGATATGTCGATGGAGAAGGATATATCACCCTGAAGGGACGCAAAAAAGAGATGTACCTGCAGGGTGGCTTCAATGTCTATCCCGCGGAAGTGGAGAACCTTCTTACCAAGCACCCCAAAGTTCTTATGGCTGCCGGGATCGGGATTCCCGACCCGGTTCTGGGTGAGGTCGGGCGTTACTATATCATTCCACAGCCGGGAACGGACCCCACGGAGGATGAGCTCAAGGCCTATTGCAGGGAGCATCTTGCTGATTACAAGGTCCCAAAACAGATTGTTTTCAGAGAATCGCTCCCCCTGACACCCGTGGGTAAAATTATGAAACTGACACTAAAAGAGGAATACGAGAAAACCGAGGGGAAGAACGCATAGTTTCACGCGGGCCTCAATGTGGAGGGGTGCCCGGTGGGATATGCCGCAATTTTTACAGGGTGCCTACCCACAGAACCACAGCCAACCCACTTGATCGGTTCGAGATGGTTTCTCTCTGCTGGATTGACCAGTAATGAACGGAATCACCCTCGTCGAGTCTTATTATCTTTCCACCATGGAAAATCTCCACCGTCCCCTTCAGGACACAGAGCACCTCCTGGGTGTTTTTCACATTTTTCCTCGCGGGGATGCTTGCTCCCGGTTCAATGGCCATTACCGAGCTGTCGATTATCCTCCTGTTTTCCGGTGGGAAAAAACGCCTTGTCACGAATCCGGATGCGGGAATCTCTACATCCCCCCAGTCGGCTTTTCTTATTACTATAACTCTATCCTGTTTTTCAGCCCGCTTAAGAACATCACCCGCATGGATGCCTATGGCGTTGCATATGTTTACCAGGGTATCCACCGAGGGTGAATTGACGTCATTCTCGACCTGAGAGAGAAAGCCCTCCGAAATACCAGCCTTTTCAGCCACGACCTTCAGTGTAAGCCTTTTCTTCTTTCTTTTGTCCCTTAATATCGAACCCAGATTCATATTTATATCACGCCCCCATCAGCATTAATATTGTGTAATGGTAAAAATATATCATTACTTAATATTTGATGTCAATTAATTATTGACATACAGGTTAAGTTCTGTTGATATGGGTCAACTCTTTTTCTGAAGGTAACAGGCCGGATGAACGTTGCTCTTTACCTCGGATGCCAGTAAAGGATCTGATGAACAGAATGGCGGAAAAACAACGTTCACGGCTCTATGAAGGCCTGAGCATATCATAGAAAACAAAAAGGAGACGAACATGATGGAATTAACAAACGAGGAACGAATGCTGGCGGAAACCATGTATAAGTGGACTGTTCAGGAAATTGCTCCTCTGCAGGAGAAGATCGACGACGAGGACTGGCTTCCGGAGGATTTCTTCAGGAAACTCGGGGAACTGGGTATGCTGGGAATTACTATTGATGAAGAATACGGAGGAGTAGGACAGGGCATTATGATGCAGGTGCTTGCCGTTGAACAGCTGAGCAGGATATCGCCCGCCCTGGGTATGACATACGGCGCCCATTCGAATCTGTGCGCAAATAATATTTACAAGAACGGCACTGAAGCGCAGAAGAGCAAATACCTGCCGCCCATGTGCACGGGTGAGCACATCGGCGCATTATGCCTTACCGAACCGAATGCCGGTTCCGATGCCCTGGGGGGGATGAGGACGGTGGCGAAAAAAAGTGGTGACAAGTATATTATCAACGGCACAAAGATGTTTATAACAAACGGAAATATTGCGCACACTTTGCTCGTCTACGCGAAAACGGCGCCTGAATTGGGACCTCACGGGATAAGCGCGTTTATTATAGAGGCCGACACGCCGGGTGTCACGGTGTCAAAAAAGTTGAAGAAATGCGGAATGAGAGGTTCCCCGACATGTGAACTCAGCTTTGAAGATGTGGAGGTGCCTGCTGAAAATCTGCTTCACGCGGAAAACAGTGGCGTCGCCGTTGTGACGTCCGGTCTTGCGTATGAAAGGATTGTGCTTGCCGGAGGCTCTCTCGGAATTTCGGAACAGGCCCTCGAATATTCGATTCAGTATGCGAAGGAAAGGGAACAGTTCGGAAGACCGATTAAGGACTTCCAGATGATTCAGCAAAAGATTGCGGACATGTACTGCCTTGTGGAGGCGTCGCGAGGACTGGTTTACAGAGCAGCCCGTTTCGCCGACGGACCGGAAGGAAAGAGTGGCGGAAAGGGGACGGAACTCGACAAGCTGGCCGCCGCCGCCATTCTCTTTGCCGCCGAGGCTTCCACAAAGATAGCCTGCGATGGTGTTCAGATCCACGGTGGATACGGTTACTGCCTTGAATATCCGATTCAAAAGCTGTGGCGGGACGCAAAGTTGTATGAAATCGGCGCAGGGACATCCGAAATACGACGGCTGATCATAGCGAGGGAACTTTTCAGGTAGGATCCTGCCAAGTCTCTTTTCGGGAAGAATGGACTTAATGGGGAACAGTTCTTTAGGCTGAGCAGGGTCCTGCCATTTTCGACAATGGGCAGGGCCCTCTTCGGTTTCTATCTATGCCTGCCGGCCCATTCAAGATACTTTGAGATCGAATAGACACAATCCTGTGTGGCCGCAAACACGGGAAGTCCAGCGTCTCTGAAGGAAGAAAACATGGAAATTCGCGTCTTCTCCATGTCAATGTCATCCTGTGAGCATTTTGATAAAATGGGAATAACCGGCTTCTTTGCTTTCTTCGCCGCCTCTATTATAATTCCCGGTCCATCCTCTATCTGGTCTCTCTGAAACGTGCTGATAAAGTCCACCGAAAGAAATGGAATAATAACATCAATACAGTCATCCTGATCCATTGCCATTATGGTGTGGGCCATTATGTTAAAATCGAATCCGAACATCCCGAGGTCCACGGGATTTGCGGTAGATGTGTTGACATCACTGATTTTCTGACTGATCAGCTCCTGTGTGTTTTTCTGCAATTCAGGAAGAGATAACCCCCCGAGAGTTGCCAGGTCTGTAAATGTGACGGCCTCGCCACCTCCCGCGACCAGAAAGCCGACCCGTGGTCCCTGGGGCGGTTTTTCGCATATTCCCAGCATGGCAAGATTCATCATCTGCTCAAAGTTTTCTACGAGGATCGCCCCGTGCTGGCGCATAGCCGATGACCAGATGAGGAAATTGCTGGCCATGGCCCCCGTATGGCTTGCCGCAGCCTTTGCACCCACTTCCGTCATTCCACCCTTAAGGAGGATAACCGGCTTGGCTTCTGTCGCGCGTTTCAGGGCATTCAAGAAGGCCCGCGGATCCTTGAGATCCTCGACATACCCTGCAATGATCTTGATTTTTTCGTCTTTTGCAAAGTATTCAAGATAGTCTTCCGCCCCTATGTCGATCTGGTTTCCATAGGACACAACCTTATTCAGGCCTATGCGGTTTGATATTGCAGACTTCACGAAGCTGCTCGTTACACCTCCGGACTGGCCGAAGAAGCCGATGTTCATTGAAGAGTTTTCTTGAACGCTGAACCCGAAACTTACCCCCGCCTCGGAGCAGTATATTCCGATACAGTTTGGGCCGACGATTCTTGTCCCGTTCTTTTTTGCAACATCCAGAAGTTCTTTTTCGAGATTATTGTTGCCTGTCTCACCGAACCCGGCTGTAAAAAAATGTATGAATTTTATCTTTTTTCGCGCCGCCGCCTTCATTATATTCAGAGATTCCCGGAACGGCGCGGTAACAATTGCCAGATCGATTCCCTCTGGAAGGTCGTCTATTGAAGAGTAAAATTTTACACCGTCAATTTCATCATACTTCGGATTTACGGGGTAAAGATCGCCTTTATATCCCCTGAGTTTCAATATCTGATAATAAGGAATCTTGCCTCCACCAAACTTTGCCGAGGCGCCGATTACCGCGATGCTCTTCGGATAAAACAAACTGTCAAGATCCATATGGGTTCTCCATTCGCAATTGCTGGCATCCATCTATTACTAATGAATTTTATAGTCAACAAAAAAAGGTTTTTCGAAGAAATTCCAGGAATGGAAATTCCTGCGACAGGATACTTAATGGAAGACCCGCGGAAGACTGACGATACCGTCAAGCAAGGCGAAGTCTACCGGGATAAAGTCGTCCCGACCATGCATTTCCAGTGCGGCGATATCAACGCACTGGAAATGATGGTGCCCGAAGATATGTGGTCCGTACCGACTTACATCGCTTGCACCTGCAAGTCCGCCGATTTGCGTGATGGTTAAAAACATCAATTATCAAAACAAATCTTCAACCATATAAATTTCTTGACATAATATTTTTAAGATGTATTGTCTTCTTCTATGGGGAAAATATTTTTTATTTAAAACAAGTCAAGGTATTTGGCGAAAAATAGTCGCTGCTGCCACTGTTTTTAAAGGCGGATATTATTACAAAGGTGATGATATCCATATCCGCATAATCACTTGATAGGTTTAAAAATGAGCCTTTTCCCTACCAAAACACAATGGGCTAATTGGAAACTTCCTAGTAAGGCATCATACATAGGTATGTGGGTAGGAATATTAGCTTTAATTGTCGCCATAATTCTATTCTTTCTATCGAACATACCTCCACAATCTAAATTATCAGGAATACTAACCCCTGACGATAAAACCACACCATCAAATGCTTGTGGGGATATACCCTCTAATGCTCTATCTTTGTTCTTTGGAAATTCTGTCGCCTATACAAACACATTTCCACATACAGTAATTGAAGTAAAAGATGAACAATTGCTAGTTATTAATAAAGAAAAGGAAAAAATAACAATATCTGCTAAATTTTTCAGCAGAGATGGTAAAATTGTCGCACAACTAAAGGATAATACATTCTATATCAATCCAAACAATTATTTCCGTATTGAACGACCAAACGACCATAAATTAATTTTATATGACCAGGAAACAACTCAAATACTAAATGTTGAGTATATGAATCCTTCCGTTATTAAATTGTTAGGAACCTTTTATTTACCTAATCGTCCACCTCTAATAATTGGTGAAGATTGGCAAACTTTCGGTGGTCTAAAAATGTCTGGAAATTGTTTCGGTAATAATAGAGTTGATATTCATTTAGAGTGAAAACCTAACAAGACGCTTTCACTCAGACGGCAAAAATCCGCCGCTGGTGAAGCGCGGAGTTATGCACATTTTTATATTAGCCTTGTTACACACATGTAATTGTGTTATATTTTACACATAAACATGGTTGAGGAGGACATCATGGCTACAAATCTCGCAATAGATGACAATTTACTAATACTGGCACAAGGCGTTGCTGGTATAAAAACTAAGAAAGATACAGTTAATCTAGCATTAAAAGAATTTATTCAAAGAAGAAAACAAGAAGAAGTTATAGATATATTCGGCGAAATAGATTTCGATGAAGACTACGATTATAAAACCTTAAGATCTAAATCATGAAAATACTTGTTGATACTTCTGTTTGGTCCTTGGCTTTAAGAAAAAAGAAATTAACAAAAAGAGAACAAGCTATTGTTGATGAATTTAAAGAAATAATCCATGAACTACGGGTTACAATAATTGGGCCAATAAGACAGGAACTGCTATCTGGGATATCTGAAGAGTATAAGTGTTTCTTACTCAAAGAAAAGCTAAAACCATTTGAAGATCTTTCAATACCTCAAGAGGATTATGAAACTGCAGCTGAATTATCAAATATTTGTCGTAGAAAAGGTATACAGGGATCACATACAGATTTCTTAATTTGTGCAGTTGCTTTAAATAAAAAAATGAGTATTTTCACTACAGATAAAGATTTTACGAACTATAAAAAGCATATAGACATTAAGTTACATCAAATTAGAGAAGAATTTACATAATAGGATCATGTGCATAAGCTTGAAGCAGTCCGGCCTGCCTTGATTGGTTTAATTGGGGACAGGGTCTCGACGACTTTTATTCTGTACCCATTTTCCAGCGCCCGCAGTTGCTCAAGAAGACCTATGGGGTCCGGTCCGGTCTGCTCTTGACCCTTGTTGCTGATTGCCAGTTATAATCTACGGTGAACAAGCCAATTCAAGTTTTACCTGTTTCAGGAAGTACACCACGGAAAAAGCCGTTACTGATAGTTTCAAGTTCAGTCCATGGGAAAACTTGCACGCCCCATCTACCAACTATTTCTTTATTACATTTTTCCCCATTGCTTCCTTCGGAGTGACGCCCGCGTCTATGTAAGTCTGCCACATCACATTGGCACCCTCGCACATCGTCTTTAAATCGATGACAGGCTGTTTGATTCGTTTCATTGTATCATCTGATATCTTGAAATTTTGCACGATCTCCGTTCCGGCCTGCTTTACCGCGTCAAGAATGTCGGCGCGAACTTTTTCAAAGCCGGGTTGAACCAGGGTTTCAGCAGCAGGTCTGTATATCTCCGCAACGAGCGCTCCGTTATAGAGGTATCTCAAATGTGAAGACATCTGATCGAATACGGAATACTCCGGAAATCCGGCAACTGAAAGAGCAACCATTAATGGGTGGCGCCCGCGCAGGGGATGAGAGGCCTTGCCGTCGTGTTCGATTATGAACGGCTCAATCGCCGGGAGAGTGCGCTCGATGAATGTCTTCAGCTGGGCGTTTACGCCAAAGTGATAGAGCGGCGTGGCAAATACTGCAAGGTCGGATTCCAGGAATTTTGGGAGCAGTTCTCTGGTCATATCGTCTTTGAGAACACATGTTCCAGGTGTCTTTGTCCAGCAGGTGTAGCAGCCTATACAATAATTGATCTTTTTGGAGCGAAGATGGACAACCTCTACATCGGCATTCGCTGAGCGCATACCCTCGACAAGAGAATTTAGCAAAAGCTCTGTTTTGCTCTGATCTTTACCCCGTGGACTTGAATTGATAGCTAAAACCTTCATATCTCCCTCCTGATTAAACAGGGCTTACGCCCTTTATTCACAAAATCTTTCTTTCCATTGTTGATAGCCCCGCACCATGGCGTAGGTCTTCATGGCACGCTCCGCCGATTCGAAAAAGGGGAGACCGGCATCGAAAAAGGTCTGAATAGCATTTGCATCGAGACCGGGAACATTTACGGCAACAAAGGGTGTTTCCGTATCTTTCTGTATTTGTATCATGGCGTCGGCATAAACCTTGTTTACCTCGGGAGAGAGACCGATCCCCATCATGACCACGGCATCCACACCAGGGTCCTCGGCCACTGCCCTGGCCGAATTAATATAAATATCGATATCGAGCGATGCGGTGAGCCCCACATCGATGGGGTTTTTCAAGCTTGTGCCTGTGGGGGGCACAAAACCCGCCAAAAAGGATTGGGTATCCGGGGCAATAGAGGCAAGTTTGAGCCCCATATTTCCGCAGGCCTCTGCCGCGGAGACGGCAAGTCCGCCGGGCCCTGAAATGATGACCATCCGATCACCCAGATTTGAGGGGAGAAGGGAAAATCCTATCATGGCATCCACCCATTCCTCAAATCCCGCGACAGGTATGGCTCCGGTTTGCTGTACGACCCCCTCCCATATCTCCCGGGAGCTCGACATTGAACCGGTATGTGAAAAGGCGGCACGGCTTCCCTCCGATGTGAGTCCCACCTTCCACACAATAACCGGTTTTTCAAGGGATGCCTCCTTAAGGGTCTTGAGAAACTGTGGCCCATTTTTGATGCCCTCGATATAGGTGGCAATCACTTTTGTTTCGGGATCCCTCCCCAGGTATGTTAAAAAGTCGGCAAAGCTGAGGTCGCATTCATTTCCGAGGCTTACGGCTTTGCTGAAGGAAAGACCCTTCTGGGGTGCCATACGGCACAGAATATTTCCCAGGGACCCGCTGTGAGAAATAAGGCCGAGCGGTCCGGGCTTATGGGGAAGTTCCGGAAAATAGGAGAGGCCCGTCCTGGGCGCGTAAAGTCCCATACAATTGGGGCCCATGATTCTCATGCCGGAGGAACGGGCGATGCGGGTCAATTCCATTTCCATTTCCCTTCCTTCATCGGTTCCCGTTTCTTTATATCCGGCAGAGAAAAGGACGGCCCCCTTGACTCCTTTTCCCGCGCATTCCCGAACAATGGGGAGCGTGCGGTCATACGAGACAAGAATGATGGCAAGATCAACGGGACCGGGGATAGATGAAACAGTGGGGTATGCCTTCAGTCCATCGATCTCATCTGCTTCGGGGTGGACGGGATAAATGATTCCGGGGAAACCCTGATCGATAAGGGCCATGAGAAACAGTTTCCCCGCCTTCATTCCCTTTGGTACTCCGACAATGGCAATGGATTCGGGGTTGAAGATTGAATTGAGCTGGACCATCAATCTCTCAGTATCGTTCATTATAGCTCCTTTAATAAGGCCAGCGTCCTTTTTTCAAAACCCCCATAACTGTTCTGGATAAGCATATGTCGCGGCATCTGACAGAAGGCCATGTGCGGTGGGAAAAGATGACAGATCAGTCGCCTTCGCCGGCGATGATCGCCCTCACCCTTTCGAGTTCTTCCGGTGTGTCCACCTCTACGGAGTCGTGAAGGGTTTCAACGACTTTTATCCTGTACCCGTTTTCCAGGGCTCTCAGTTGTTCAAGAGACTCGGTTTTTTCCAGATGTCCCGCTTCCAGCTTTGTGAAAATTTCCAGGAATGATTTTCTGTATGAGTATATCCCGTGGTGTTTGTAATAGGGAACAGTTTTCTTTCCGTCGCGGGCACAGGGTATCGTCGCCCGGGAAAAGTAGAGCGCGTAGTGATCCCTGTCAAAAACAACCTTGACCGCGTTGGGATGGCGTATCTCCTCTTCTCTCTTTATTTCGTATATGAGTGTGCAGAAGTTCAATGACGGGTCGTCCAGAAGGGGCTTGGCCACCTCCTCTATCTGGGACGGCACAAAGAGGGGCTGGTCTCCCTGGATGTTAACGACGATGTCCGTATCATTCAGACCGAGGTCTTCCGCGGCCTCCGCGATCCTGTCCGTCCCCGACAGGTGATGTTCGGAGGTCATGACGGCATTTCCCCCGAATTCCCTCACCCGGTCAAATATACGCTCATCATCGGTGGCCACCGCGACGTATGATACCATGCCGATTCCGGCCGCCTTTTCATACACGTGCTGTATCATGGGCTTGCCGCATATATCCGCCAGCGGCTTTCCCTCGAACCGCGATGACTGGTATCTCGCCGGTATGATGCATATTACTTTCGGCATAACTTTTTCCGTCCGGCGACTTTAAAGCTCTTTCGCCGCTTCTTTTATTCCGACCAGGGCCTTTGCCCGTGCCTCTTCGGACATCTTTACCGGTATTATCATGAAGAGTGTCCTGCTCATGATATCCTCCGCATGGGGGATGTCTTCCACGCGGTACTCAACCTTTCCCTTGTACATGGGGTTGGTGAAGGGGAATTTCATTGAATTGGCGGTTGCCCGCGCGATAAGGTGCTCCCATCTCGGAACGTAGTGCCACGCGTTGTCTCTGAAGTATATCGTGTTCACTCCCTTTGCACCGAGGAGCTTCTGGAAGCGTTTCGTTGTTTCCTCATCGGGAAGATTGAACCCCAGGAACGTCGCGGTATCACCGTCGGGATCAAAGAGTTTCCTGAACCCGACTGCGCTTATGTCGCCCAGTGCGTCCTTCAGAACGGCCTTGTTTCTCCCCTGCTCTTTGATAATGTAGTCCAGTTTTCTGAGCTGTGCCAGTCCGACCGCCCCCTGAAATTCATTCATGCGGAAGTTGAAACCAAGAATGGACCGTCCTTCATCTCCCCTGCCTACATTGGGGTTATGATCATGGCCGTGGTCATGGTACCAGTCGGACCTGTCATAGAGATCTTTGCTGTTCGTCAGGACCATGCCCCCCTCGCCGGTGGTCATAGTCTTATAGTAATCGAAGCTCAGGATTCCCATGTCCGCGAATGTTCCAAGTTTCTTTCCATGATAGGTTCCGCCGCAGGCCTGAGCGTTGTCCTCGAGGACGAGCAGGTTGTGTTTCTTCGCAACCTCGATGATTTTATCTATACGCGCGGCCGCCCCGCACATGTGCACCGGAATCACGCATTTTGTGTAGGGTGTTATCTTTGATTCGATATCATCCGGGTCAAGATTCAGAGAATCATCAAGGTCGCCCATTACCGGTATTGCACCCACTTCCAGTATCGCCTCATAGGTGGCGATAAAGTCAAACGCGGGTGCGATAACCTCATCGCCGGGGCCCACATCCATGGCTGTCAAAGCAACCTTCAGCGCCGAGGACCCGGATGTCACGCCCAAGGTATAACCGATGCCCAGATAATCAGCGAATGCCTTTTCAAATTCCTTTACCTTGAAGACACCCTTACGCTCTTCATCAAATCCATACCGCATGAAGACCCCTGTCTCCAGTATATCCATGACTTCCTTTGCTTCTTCTTTCCCTATAAGTTCAGATCCTGCCATTTTTATTGCCTCCAGTCTTGTATTCTTTGTTCTTCTATTCGGAAGTCCCGACGAGTCGGGATTTTGGTGGATTTGTCGCTTACGCTCCTTAATCCACCCTACACTCTTGCTGAGTAGTTGCCCCAAACACCTTCAGCCTAAGCAACCAGTTACTTTTAGCCTTTCACTCGACCCCTTGACTCCTCGACTCCTTGAACCTTGTTTCAGTACGCGTCATTGTATATCTCTATGGCGTCTTCCTCCGTCATCCTGCGGGGGTTGTTCGCGAGCGGTCTGGCCACGGTCATCGCGGCCTTTGCCAGCTTTGGAAAATCTTCCTCCTCTATATCCAGCGTCTCCAGACTGTCATATATGCCGCAGTCATCGATCAGGTCCTCTACCGCGCCGACGGCCAGACCCGCGGCATCGTTCAGAGAAAGGTCATCCGTGGGCTCGCCCATAACTTCGGCAATCACGGCGAACTTTTCCAGCGCTCCCGGGAGATTGAAGTTCATAACCGCCGGAAGGAGAAGAGTGTTGGCCAGTCCATGTGGGATTCCATACATGCCTCCAAGAGGATAAGAGAGGGAATGTACGGCGGTAACGCCGGCATTTGCCAGCCCCAGGCCGGCATACATGCTCCCCAGGAGCATCTGCCCCCTTGCTTCCAGATCGGCCCCGTTGTGGACACATGTCCGAAGGTTTGATGAAATCAGGTCGATTGCCTTCAGCGAGACCATTTCACTCATGGGGCTTGCCGTGATCGAGGTATATGATTCTATGGCGTGACACAGAGCGTCAATGCCTGTGGTCGCGGTAACATTCGATGGGATGCTCAGTGTCAGTTCCGGGTCGAGGAGGGCTATGTCGGGATAGAGGTACGGACTGTTCATGCCCTCCTTCTTGTTCAAATCCTTTCTTATGAAAACAGAGGTGAATGTCACTTCACTCCCCGTGCCGGCGGTTGTCGGAACCATGATTGTGGGAAGACCCGGCCCCGGAACCATGTTCAGCCCCAGATAGTCTTCGGCCTTTCCCTTGTTGGCTACGATAACAGCCACGGCTTTTGCAAGGTCCATGGTGCTTCCGCCGCCGATTCCCACGACTATGTCGCATTTTCCATCAGTGGCCGTTTTGGCACATTCATCGGCCAGTTCCAGAGGAGGTTCCCCCTCCACCCTGTCAAAGATAACTGCAACCATGCCGGCTTTTTCAAGATAACCGGATGCCCTCTCCCCCAGTCCCGCGAGGGAGAGATTTCTGTCTAAGACGATCAGCGGGGCCGTTCCTCCAAGGTCCCGTATGTGCTCAGCTAATTGTTCAAATGTCCCGTTCCCGAAAACTATCTTATTTGCTCCTGTAAAAGAAAATATCTTATTCATATCAAGTTCTCCCAAATTATGTGTTTTTGTAGCTCTGCGAGTTATAACCGTCCTCTGTTTTATTTCTGTCTTATTCCCATTCTATCGTGCTCGGTGGTTTTGAGCTGATATCATACACGACGCGGTTAACGCCATTTACTTCGTTGATTATCCTTGAGGATATGCGTCCCAGAACATCATAGGGGATTCTGGCCCAGTCCGCCGTCATCGCGTCCAGGCTTGTTACAGCTCTGAGCGCCACCACGTTGGCATAGGTGCGTTCATCGCCCATGACTCCAACGCTCTTGACCGGCAGCAGAACTGCGAAAAACTGCCATATTTCCTTTTTCTCATCATAGCTCTCTATCTCTTCCCGCATGATCAGATCCGCTTCCCGCAGTATAGCCAGGTCGTCCCTGGTGACTTCGCCTATTATGCGCACCGCCAGTCCGGGACCCGGGAAGGGCTGGCGGGCAAGAAGCTTTGAGGGCAGTCCCAGCTCTTTTCCGAGTAGGCGCACTTCATCCTTGAAAAGCTCTTTCAGGGGCTCAAGCAGTTCGAAGTTGAGATCTTCCGGCAGTCCACCCACGTTGTGGTGACTCTTTATAGTGGATGAAGGCCCCCCGTTTGCCGACCGGCTCTCTATAATATCCGGATAGAGCGTGCCCTGTGCCAGGAATTTTGCGCCCTTTACATCCGATGCCGCGTCATAGAACACGTCGATAAAGGTTTTTCCTATAATCTTCCGTTTAGTCTCGGGATCAACTACCCCCTTCAGTTCATCAAGAAACAGGTCCGCGGCGTCCACAATTTGAAAATTGAAGGGATAATCATCGGTGAACATGGAGCGTATTTCCTCCACCTCACCCTTTCTCAGAAGACCGTTATCTACAAAAATGGCCTTCATCCGGTCGCCGATAGCGCGGTTTATCAGGGCCGCCGCAACCGAAGAATCCACTCCGCCGGAAAGTCCGCAGATTACGTTATGATTCCCCACAAGAGCTTTGATTCTCTTTACCGATTCATCCACGAATCTGCCCATCGTCCATCCGCCCCGGCAGGAGGCGACATTGAACAGGAAGTTTCTGATAATGTCCGAACCTCTCGGTGTGTGCACTACTTCTGGGTGAAACTGTATCCCATATATCTTGCCGCCGCTGTCGGCCATCGCGGCTATGGGACATGTCGGGGTGCCTGCCAGTGTCCTGAATCCTTCGGGGGTTTTTGTTACATGATCTCCATGACTCATCCAGACATTAAGACTGGAAGGCATATCCTTGAAAATACCGATGGGATCTTCCACATCTATCCGGGCTGGGCCGTACTCTCCCCCTTCTCCCCTCTCTACCGTGCCGCCCATTATTTCTGCCAGCAGTTGCATGCCATAGCATATGCCCAGTACGGGGACCCCCATGTCTAATATACGCCGGTCCATTCTGGGATGCCTGGGTTCAAACACGGATGAGGGACCGCCGGAGAGTATGATCGCCGCGGGTCCCAATTCCAGCAATTCATCTCTTGAGGTGTCGTGCCTTACTATCTCGCAGTACACTCCAAGTTCACGTATCCGTCTCGCGATGAGCTGCGCGGTTTGTGAACCAAAATCAAAAACCGCAACGGTTTCTTCCATATTGTATCCTGTGATCAGTTCATATTTATTTCGTTACAGAGCTATTCTGCCTTCATAGACAAATTCGACTTTTCCTTTAAGCCACACGTCCGCAAAGGAATTGCCCCTGTTTTTGAAATCAACGGTGAGGGTTCCACCGGGCATCTCAACCTGAATCGGAGGTTCTCCCGCGCCCTTAATCCTGCTGCTGATAATGGCCGATGCCACCGCCCCTGTTCCGCACGCTAAAGTCTCCTCCTCAACGCCCCGCTCGTAGGTGCGCACGCGTATTCGCCCCGGCTCGATAACCTCCACAAAATCAACGTTTGTTCCCGCGGGTTCGAATGCCGGGTGAGATCTGACCGCGTATCCTGTTTTTGCCACTTCATCTGCCGGCATTTCGGCAACCCTGTCCCTGAATATTATGGCGTGCGGGACCCCTGAATTTATGAAATAGAATGGTATACGCGTGTCGTCTATATCCAGAAAGTCGTTGTCTTCCGGAGAAGAGGGGTCCGTAAGCTGGATGGCGACCACATCGTCTTGTACGAAAGCGCCGACCAGTCCGGCCATCGTTTCCATAACCATCCGGGGTTGCGCGATCCCCGCGCGCGCGGCAAAGGCGGCTACGCATCGCGCGCCGTTTCCGCACATCTCCGCCTCGCTCCCGTCAGCGTTGAATATCCGCAACATGAAATCGGCTACGCTACTAAGTGTGGCGTCTGCACCACACAGAGGCGCGTTCACTCCAGTCTGTAATGATATTTTCGGAGTGTTTGTCTATAACGATAAAATCATTTCCATGCCCGGACATCTTTGAAAATGTAATGAATCTGTTTCCGGTTTCAGCCAAATCGAATTTACCCCCTTGAAGCTATTTAGTATGGCAGAATCATCTGTAGATTTAAAGCTCTTTTTTTATAAAGTCGACAGCATTCCTGAAAGCTGAAAGTCCCGCTCCGTCTTATGGCAGACACTCCCTTGTCCAACAAGGATGACCTGTGTGGTGGAGACATAAGACCAAAAACACTTTCTCCCTCATTCAGATACCGGCAACGACCCCTGAAAGTTTCGTTGACAAAAAATATTTCAGGTGGTAGAGAGAACGGCAAGGGGTTGCCGATTGCCGTATGAATACCATATTTCACACCACTGATGATATAGAAAAGAAAACCATTCTGATCCTGAAGATTCTAAGTAGCGAACAGGGTCCGATGGGATCTCGACTTCTTTCAAGATATCTGCAGGATTATGGTATCTCATTGAGCGAAAGGGCCGTCAGGTACCATCTGAAATTGATGGACGAACGCGGGCTTACAAGGCTTATAGGCAGACATGACGGAAGAATCATAACAGAAATGGGCGTTGAGGAGATAAGTAGCGCCAGGGTTCATGATAAAGTTGGTCTTGCCATCTCCAGAATAGAAAACCTCGCATTCAGAACAACATTTGATCCGAAAAAGAGGAAGGGCCTTCTTCCTGTCAATATATCTTTTATACCAAAAGCATGTTTCAAGGATGCCCTGGATGCAATGGCCCCCGCTTTCGATGCAGGTATTTGCTCCAGCGATCTCGTATCATCTGCCGAAGAAGGCGAAAAACTTGGTGAAATTTTCATTCCGGAAGGCAAAGTAGGCTTTGCCACTATCTGCAGTGTCGCAATCAACGGCGTCCTGTTGAAACACGGCATCCCCATGGATTCCAAGTTCGGCGGTATTCTGCAAATAAGAAAAGAAAGACCCCTGCGCTTCGTGGAGCTCATTTATTATTCGGGGTCTTCTCTTGACCCCTCGGAGGCTTTTATCCGGGGGAAGATGACATCGGTGCGGCGTGCCGCTGAAGAGGGTGAGGGGGAAATCCTCGCTAACTTCAGGGAAATACCGGCA
>JAFDAS010000146.1 GCA_019313695.1 Deltaproteobacteria bacterium | reverse complement strand
GCGGAATGATCATATCCCAGTGGCGGAATCCGTCGGAATCGGGTGGCGGAATGAATCATATTCGGGTGGCGCTTTCCATCATATTCTGGTGGCGGAATGCGTCGGAATAGCCATAAAATAGGTGTGACCCCTTTTCTACCTTTTCTACGCTCGCAGAACCCGGCCTTTTCGTGCCCCGTCGATATATGTTCCGTTTCTCACCACCTGTGCGCCATTGATGAATAGATGTTTTATTCCCTCAGGCCTGCCGGCAGGCTCGGGGCCGAGAGGCGGCGTGTCGGATATTTTTTCAGGGTTAAACACAACAATGTCCGCAGCCTTCCCGGGCTCAATTGTGCCCCGGTCCGTCAATCCGAAGCGCGCCGCGCTTTTTGATGTCATTCTGGAGACCGCATCCTCCATACTCATGAGTTTTCTGTCCCTCGCGTAAAAACCCAGTACTCTCGGAAATGTACCCAGTCCTGAGGGGTTGGGATAACCACTCTTTCTCAAGACCACATCGGTCTCGAAAAGACACGATTCATGCGCCAGAACGGACTCGAGCGGACCTTCATTCCCGGGTTCTCCACTGTAGGTATGGAGCAGCATAAGCGCCGCGCCGTCGCTGACTTCACTCATCGTAAGCAATGTATCAAAGGGAGTTTTTTGCCATTTCCGCGCGATTTCAGAGATTCTCAACCCGTTGAGATCCTCCCATCCCTCGACGGCAGCGTCCATAACCTGAAAGTCATGGTACATAAATCCCACGAGGCGGAACCCTGCTTCGAGTTCGGCCCGGAGCCTCAACCTGGCCCATCTGCTCCTGTACCTCTCACCCTGCATCGCCAGGAACCAGTAGGGCAACACTGCGTTGATCGTAGTATTTCCACAGGTGTATGGAAACGCGTCGATCATCACGTCAACCCCGTCGCGTCGCGCGTCATCGATCATCCGAAGACACGTATCGGCGGCAGGCCAGCTTTTTCGTCCCACGAAGATGAAATGGGAAAGTTGCAGTCTGCACCCGGTGACGCGCGCGATGTCTAACATTTCTTTCAGCGCTCGAACATTGTGAGGTTTCAGGTAGGTGAGGGGATAGGTGGGGGAGATTTTACTGAGCGCTTTCAGGTGAACCGTTACCGTTCTCCCCGCCTCCGCCGCGACTGAACAGAATGATTCAATCTCTTCAAGCGGAGAATACATTCCCTGGTCATATCCAAGACCGAAACTCAGCCCGCGCGCGCCCTCGTCAAAAGATCGCCTGACCGCGTCAAGGCACCGGTTCAATTCATCGGGTTTCATCGCGCCGCGCAGGGTGTCGGACGACGCGAACCGCACCGTTGAATGGCCCACCAGCTGCGCCATATTCAATATGGGTGCGGTTTTCGATACGCGGTCGAGAAACTCTGTCATCGACCGCCACTCGTAATCAAGCGGGACGCTGATAATCGATTGCAGTGGAGATTCCCGCAAAAACCGTATCGACTCCTCGGTAATCGGAGCCGGTGAGAAACCACAGTTGCCCCCCACGATAGTCGTAATTCCCTGTTCGAGGAAGATCTTCATCAATTGGGGGTGTTCGTCGCTCGTCAGCAGCCAGTCCGCGTGAGAATGCATATCGATAAACCCGGGTGCTACAGCGCAATCTGCAGCGTCGATAACGGTATCTGCCGTGAGCGGTTCCTCATTCTCCTTGAAAACGGCGTTTATTGAATCTCCGTCAATCAACACGTGGCCTTTGAAAGCCGGCGTCCCCGTCCCGTCGATAATCGACCCATTTCGTATAAGTACAGTATCTACCCCCATACGCTGCCTCCCTCCTTGTATTGAGAAGTTTGAATGGCTATCATTATTTGTCATTTCGACCGCAGGGAGAAATCTTAACGGGCCAGTATCATTAAGCTTTCCCCAAAAACAAAAGCCCTGCTTCTCATTTAGAAAAACAGGGCTTTAGATGATCAGACCATAATCCCTCTCCTGGTTACAGTCGTTCAAAAACATGCCATAATATGTTCAGAATCCGACAGGACTTACTGACTGACTAAACCCGTTACAGTTATATGTCAAGAAATATCATGCGGGGAGGAGAAAAGAGGAGAAAAGGGAGAAAAGGGGTCACACCTATTTTATATCCCTATTTTATATCCTGCCGCAGGCATTCGGAGGGCAAAGGAGGGTAAAATAGGTGTGACCCCTTTTCTCCCCTTTTCTCCCCCTTTTCTCCCTCTTTAGGGAGATGATCCTTATTTAAAACGAGTGTTCTTCTCCCGGGAATTTCCTGTCCTTGACTTCGTCGATGTACTGCCCTATGGCGGCGCGCATGTCTATATTCAACTTGGCGTATTTCTTTACAAATTTCGGTGTGAACTTCTCAAACATCCCTAACATGTCATTCACGACAAGCACTTGGCCGTCGCATTCAACACCGGCTCCGATACCTATTGTGGGTATTGTCAGGGACCTGCTGATTTCACCCGCGAGCGGGGCCGGGACGCATTCCAGGACGATGGAAAATGCACCCGCCTCTTCCAGTATCCTGGCATCTTCCATCATTCTTCCGGCGGTCTTATCATCCTTGCCCTGGACCTTGTATCCGCCAAGCTGATGTACTGATTGCGGTGTAAGACCGAGGTGTCCCATGAGAGGAATGCCCGAAGACGTTATCTTCATTACAGTTTCGGCCACCTCTCTGCCCCCTTCCAGTTTCACGCCGTGGGCCCCGGCCTCTTTCATGAAACGGCCAGCGTTGCGAAGCGCCTCTCCAGCCGATATCTGGTATGACATAAAGGGCATGTCTCCAAGGACCATTGCGCGCTTTGCCGCGCGGGATACCGGCTTTGTGTGGTGGAGCATGTCCTCCATGGTGACGGGCAGCGTGCTGTCATAGCCGAGAATTGCCATGCCAAGAGAATCTCCTATCAGGATTATGTCCACCCCGGCCTCATCCATCATCGCGGCGGTGGAATAGTCGTAAGCGGTCAGCATCGAGATTTTTTCTCCATCCGTTTTCATTTTCTGTACTACGGAGGTTGTGATCTTGTTTATCTTGCCCTGTTTACTCATTTGAAATTCCTTTCAGCAGTGATTTTATTTCATCGGCCCTGTCTTCGGACAGGGTATTGTTCTTAAGGCCTATGTCCACGGCAAACAACCCCATTTTACGGTACATATCCAGGAGTTCCGGCATCTTGTTTTTGAGGGTTTCCAGATGCCCGCGGATTGTTCCGATGTCGCCACGCGCTATGGGACCGGTCAGCGATTTCTCAATTCCCCGGTCTTCCATGTTTTTCATGGTTCCCCTGACGAGGGGCCAGAATGCCCTGATCGCTTCATCGGTATCCATTCCCAGATGCCGATAGACGCCCTCTACCATATTCATGAGGGTGACAAGGTAATTTGACGCCATACAGGCCGCCGCATGGTACAGCGGCTTGTCCTCTTCCGACACAAAGAAAGGCGTGCCTCCCAGGTCTCTTACTACGCGTATTGCCCAGTCTTTCATCTCTCCTTCGGCGGTTATGCCGAAGGTACTTCCAGGGATGTTTTCTATAACCCCCTTGACATCTACAAAGGACTGGAGTGGGTGAATACTCGCCACCTGCGCCCCGGATCTGCGTGCAGATTCCAGAAGATCGAGCCCTCCGGCGCCGCTCATGTGGACGACCCTTTTGCCGGGACCGAACCCTCCTCCTTCCGATATTTCATTACATACAGGTTCGATAAAGTCATCCGTTGTGGTAATGAATATGGAGTCTGCCGGCAACGAGGCCTGAATGGGATCGGCGCAAGCCTTTCCTCCGGTGTATCCGATGCCGTCCTTCAATGCGTCTGCGGACCGGTCCGCGACAGCGCTTATCTCGTAACCGGACAGCCGCAGGAGATATCCTACCGCAGTGCCCACCTTGCCGAGTCCTATTATCGCGATTGTGTCTTTCTTCATTTAACTAAGTCAGGCTTGTCCTTTTGCTTGTTTTCTGTGTTGTGTCAAAGCTTACATAACCCGTTATACCCGCTTCAACACGCCTTGAAAACAAACAAAATTACGGCGCAATCTGTATAACTTATTTTTCCTTGATTCCCAAAAAGGGGCTTTCCCGACTGATGTCGGAAAGGCCCCTTCAGATATATCAATGCATTCTTTGTTTCCGGCCATTCCGTCTCAGTCCAGCGTTTTCGGATCCAAGCGGTTTCGGCAACACCTATCACACAGGAAAAGGGATTGTCAATGGGTTATTTGTCCGGATTTCCTCTTTTATCCCTTGTAATTATCGGGAGAGTTACTATACTAAGTTCTACTCAGATTGAAACTGTTACGAAAAAGCTTGAGGGGAGAAAAGGGGTCACACCTATTTTACCCTCCTTTGCCCTCCGAATGCCTGAGGCAGGATATAAAATAGGTGTGACCCCTTTTCTCCAACCTACATTACTTACGAACTCTTCAGGAGGAAAATGAAAAAAATTGATCTGATGGTCTTTGACTTTGACGGGACGCTTGTGTATTCCGGGGACGACCTTGCGAATTCTGTTAATCATACGTTGAAAAAGCTTGGCATGCCTGTCCTCGACAGGAAGACCATCATAGCGTTTGTAGGCGATGGAGTGGGAAGACTTATCAAAAGATCCCTTGGCGACAAACACCATGATATGTTCGACGAGGCCATGGAGATATTCAAGGCCCATTATGCCGAACATCTTCTCGATACAACGGGTCTTTATCCGGGTGTGCCGGACATCCTGGAGCATTTTAGGGACAGAAAAAAGCTGATTGTTACAAATAAACTTTACAGCTATACTCTGAAAATTGCGGCGGAGTTGAGGATAGACGGGTATTTTGAAGATATCATAGGAGCGGATAGCGTTCCTCGCAGGAAACCTGATCCCGGTCTTCTGATTCCCCTCCTGGAAAAATATGGCGTGGAGAAGAGAGATACGGTGATTATCGGTGACGGAGTTAACGATATACTGCTTGCGAAAAATACCGGAACATTGAGCTGCGCGCTGCTGAACGGATTGGGGGATAGAGACAGGCTTCTTTCTCTTGATCCGGATTATCACTGCGAGGATATATCGGAGTTGAAAGAGCTGTTTGAGTAGCGCTTTTGGAAAATATAAGGTTCAGACCCATGCTTAAGGTGAGGAAGGCGATTGAGAAGTATTCTATGCTGAATCCGGGCGACAGGGTGGGCATTGCCGTGTCCGGAGGAGCGGACTCTGTTGCCCTTCTGTACGAGCTCTCAATCCTTGCGGACGAATATGATCTCGCGCTGTTTATACTTCACCTGAACCATGGCATCAGAGGCGAAGAATCCGACAGGGATGAGGCCTTTGTCGTTGAACTGGCCGGATCAATGGGTATTCCCGCTGACTCTGAGAGGGTTTCCATCCCGGAGTTAATAGAGAAAAAAGGCGGATCTCTTGAAGATATCTGCAGAGAAGAAAGATACGCGTTCTTTGAGAGGATGTCGCAAAAACACGGACTGAATAAAATCGCCCTTGGCCATAACCTGAATGACCAGACGGAAACGGTTATCATGAGGTTTCTGAGGGGAAGCGGACTTGAAGGCCTGAAGGGTTTTCTGCCCGTGCGGGACGGGATCTATATAAGGCCCCTTATAGATTCAACAAGAGAGGAAATAATCTCATTTCTGGAGGAAAGAGATATACGGTTTGTGACAGACAGTTCCAACGCGGATGATATACACCTGAGAAACAGGATAAGGAACATACTGGTGCCGGAATTGAAGGCATCTTACAATGTGAGGCTGGAAGAAAATATCAGCCGCACGGCCGATATACTCCGGCTTGAAGACGATTTTATCCGGGGGTCTGTTGAAGAAATTATTGCTGACTGGAAAATTGACAGGGGCAACGCGAGGATAAATATCCGGAAACTGAAAAAACTGCACCCAGCTTTACAATGGAGGCTTATAAAGACTGTCCTTGAAAATCGTTCTCCGGCAAGAAATGGGATCGGTTATCTACATGTAAAATCAGTGGTGGATCTGGTTGAGGGCCTGAGACCTAACGCCTCCGTGGATCTTCCGTTCAATCTCAGGGCGGAGCGGGAATATGATGAACTGATTATTTCACAGGGAGAAGACAGATCGCCGGACACCCCGAAAAAGTATTCTCCGGATGGAAGAGAAGATTGTAACTTTTCATATACAGTGGAGATCCCGGGAAGCGTAAACATTGTGGAGACAGGCGGGAAGATGGTTCTCGACGTGATTGACGCGGATGAGGCGAATATCCAATCAGACAACTCTGTGTTTATGGATTATAATTCCATTTCTTTCCCGCTTGTTGTAAGGAACATAAGGGCAGGGGACCGGATACAGCCCTTGGGGATGAAGGGAACAAAAAAGATATCGGAACTTTTGATAGATAAAAAGATTCCAAAGGCCGGGAGAAAATCGATTTCTCTCCTGGTTGACCGGAAGTCGGTATTGTGGGTGCCGGGCGTGAAGTTGAGCGACAGGGTCAGGATTACCGATGTGACGGAAAAGGTGGTAAAAGCGAAAATTATTTGATAGGAAAAATCCAAATTTTTTGACAGGGAGTTAAAAGTGAATCAATTACAGAAAAATATTGCCCTCTGGATTGTGGTAAGTCTTGTGTTTGTTTTTCTCTTTCAGATGTTCAATCAGCCTCATATTCAGAAGGAAGAGATTGTATACAGTGATTTTATCGCTTATCTTGATAAGGGGCAGGTTACGGATGTTACCATCCAGGGCGAGAATATAGAGGGCAGACTCTCCGATGGCAAAGCATTTAAGCTATACGCGCCTCAGGACCCCAATCTGGTTTCTCTTCTGCAGAAAAGAGGGGTGAGGATTGCGGCCAAACCCGATGAGGGATCTTCCTGGTATATGACCATTATTATATCATGGCTCCCCATATTACTGCTTGTTGGTGTCTGGATCTTCTTCATGAAACAGATGCAGGCGGGCGGTGGCAAGGCAATGTCCTTCGGAAAAAGCAGGGCCAAACTGATGACCGACAAGTCCAAGAAAACCACCTTTGCCGATGTGGCGGGCATTGACGAAGCCAAGGAAGAACTGGAAGAAGTTGTCGAATTTTTGAGAGACCCTAAGAAGTTCACAAGGCTGGGCGGTAGAATACCCAAGGGGGTGCTTCTCGTCGGGCAGCCCGGTACGGGCAAGACACTGCTTGCGAGGGCGATTGCCGGCGAGGCGGAAGTCCCCTTTCTGAGTATCAGTGGGTCCGATTTTGTGGAGATGTTCGTGGGCGTCGGCGCCTCGCGCGTGAGAGACCTCTTCAATCAGGGAAAGAAGAACGCCCCCTGCATCATCTTCATTGACGAGCTCGACGCGGTTGGAAGGCAGAGGGGCGCCGGATTAGGAGGTGGTCATGACGAGAGAGAACAGACCCTGAATCAGATGCTCGTGGAGATGGACGGATTCGAATCCAATGAGGGTGTTATTATCATGTCGGCCACCAACCGTCCTGACGTTCTCGACCCCGCTCTTTTGAGACCCGGGAGATTTGACAGGCAGGTGGTGGTATCGCTCCCGGATGTCAAGGGGAGGGAGAAGATATTCGAGGTGCATGTCAAAAAGGTTCCTCTGGACTCCGATGTAGACCTTTCGATTGTTGCCCGGGGAACGCCGGGGTTTTCCGGAGCGGATATAGAGAATCTGATTAATGAAGCGGCCCTTTATGCGGCAAGGTTGAATAAAGACAAGGTTTCCCTGTCCGACCTGGAATACGCGAAGGACAAGGTACTTATGGGTGTGGAAAGAAGGAGCATGGTCATAAGCGATGAAGAGAAGAAGAATACCGCTTATCATGAAGCCGGTCATGCTCTGGTGGCCAAGCTGATCCCGGGGTCTGACCCGATACACAAGGTTACCATTATTCCGAGAGGGAGAGCGTTAGGTCTGACACAGCAGCTTCCGGTGGACGAGAAGCATACCTATCCCAGCTCATACCTGATTGACAATATTACGATCCTTCTTGGGGGTAGGGCAGCTGAGGAACTGATTCTGAAAGACTTTACAACGGGAGCGGGAAACGACATAGAACGCGCCACGGAAATTGCCAGGAAGATGGTTTGTAACTGGGGCATGAGCGAAGAGATGGGGCCGCTGACGTTTGGAAAGATGGATGAGCAGGTATTCCTGGGCAGGGAGATTGCCACGCATAAGAAT
>JAFDAS010000145.1 GCA_019313695.1 Deltaproteobacteria bacterium | reverse complement strand
ACATTGTAATCCCACCCGGGATCAATGCCCTGCGGTACCTTATGCGTCTTGCCCTTGCTGTCCGTCCATTCCCGGTATTTGATTTCCGGGGACTTGTCCGGACCTGATTTCCCCAGGCGTGTCATGTCACGATTGCTCAATGTCACCACCTTGCAGTTACATCCCCAGCCGTTTGGCGGGTAATGCGTGTCCCACCACGGGTCATCGTGTGCCAGGATTTTGCCGTCCCAGGCCAGATGCTGCGGGCGTGGATTGATGGACCCGGAATGCCGGTATTGCCAGAACGGTCTGGCTGCAACCACGTCGGGATCCGTCATCTGTTTGTAACGCCCGGACTGGTAGGCGGTGCGGACGTTAGTATCGAAAATAACTTTTGTTCTCCAATTGCGCCCGCCCTTGTAGGCCCACCCGTATTTTTCCACGATCGTGTCAAATTCTTTTCGGAAATCACGGAGAGTGATCCCTTCGGCAATGGCTTTGTCAACCGCTGTCCGCATATCTTCAAGCAATTCTTCCTGCATGGCGCCGGCGACCATAAATCCTTTGTTGTGCATAGTTTTCCACAAATCATCCCACACCCGTGTCGGCATGTTGATTTTTTGACGGAAAAACGCATTGGCCTCGTCAAATGACTGACCCTCAACAAATTGCTGAGTGATGATATCAGGCATTTTGATCCACCTCATACCGGCCGACCAGGTCGGCGGCGGTCATGGCCTTGGAAATTAATTCCCCCAGGGCGGTGGGTTCCATGCCGGAAAATGCATCAACCAGGTTGGCTTTCAGGTCGCTTAACGACGTTGATTTTGCCATAATTTTCCGGATTGAATCAAACATGTCCCGGATGTATGCGTCAGAATCGCTTCCGAGACGACCCGAAACCATGTCGAGAATGTCGAGATTTTCTTTTCTCGCACTACTCGAATGGCCGGCAACATAATGATGCCTGTTTTCCATAGACGCTGAAATTTGCCCTGTTTTTGAGCGAAGCGTCTCTTCTCCTTTTTCCGGCTCGGGAATATGATATTTTTCTCTGACATGGGATACCGGGATATCCATCCGGTCTGCAAATTTATCAAGTAGATCCGCATGCGCCTTGAGATCCTCTTTTTTAAACCGGCCGTTGTATTTCGGTATCGCTGCATCCCACCCGTAATTAAACCCGACGTATGGACGGATCAACTGCGTCCGGATCGTTGAGGCAATCGCACGGGTGTCGGCATTGATCAGGTCAATCCTGACATCATTGTGCACGTTCCCCAGGGCATAGCTTCCTTTGCCGTCCGAATCCGCCGTGAGCGTGGCGCCCAGGATGGCCTTGGACATTTCTTTATTGCCGAACCGGGCAAGGTTTTCGTATAAATCTGTTGAGACCGATCCCTTGCTGCCCGTGATAAATTCAATTTCAGTGGCCTTGGAGATCACGCCGGCGGCATCAGATCCAAGCGTTCTGACGGCAACTTCCAGGGCATTGATATCGCCTTCGCTGGCGCCCGTGTCATACTTGCCAAGGCGCAGCGGCATGCCGTACACTTCGCAGAACACCACCCAGTCCTTGACCGCATAATTTTTAAACAAATACCACCAGGAACAGATCCGGTATATCCCGGCATTCACAGCATGCCCGGATTTGCCGCCATATTTGTGCATCATAATTTTCCATGCCGGGATCTCGACGCCCATGGCATCCGTGTCCGTCACCAGTCTCGGCACCGTCGAAAGGATGCCGGATTCATCAGTAAATAAAAAGCGTTTCTGTTCAACAAATTTAAAGTTTTCAACAACAGCCTGGCCTTCGGATACATCCCACTCCAATTCAATTGCGGAAAATCCTTTGCCCACCGCATCCTGTAATGATACCAGCACGTCGGCCCAGTCCAGGGTGTCCTCGATCATCGCCTCAACATCCTCGGCAATCTTGACATCCTTTGCATCATCGCCGGCCGGGATAATATCAAAGTCAGCCTCAAGGATGACATTTTTGCGCTTGCTGATCTCTCCTGTGATATGCGCATCCCGTTCTTCGATTTGATCAAACAGTTCCGCCTGGCGCCGCAGATCCCCGGCATCGGCCTCTTTTAAAATCCGTGCCAGCCGTGCCGGTGTCATGCCGTCGGCCACATACTCCCGCCACGCGTCCGTCAGGGGAGCCGAGGCCAGGGGCCGGGTGGACGGTTTTTTTGCAGGACGTTGAATCTGCCGGTTGAACTGATCATATAGCATTACCATTATTACCACGCTCCTTTGGTTGCAAATCGTCGCTTGATGGTTGTCTTGTATTCCACTTCTCCGGGGGGGCTGGCTGCGGCATGGATGGCCAGCGCCAGCGCCCAAAACCTGTCACTATGTCCGGCAGGGCCGCGATCGGCATCAAACCGGATATTCCCGGCGGCAGTGGTTGTTTTTCGGATCCCTCGCAGGTCGGCCCGAATCTGGTTGTCGTGCGGTATCTTGATTGATTTGTCCTCAAACGCCGACCTGACAGGATAGGCCAGTTCTTCTTTAACCGTCGCTGAAAATCGCACAGCCTCTACCCGGTAGGTGCCGAATTTTTCCTGTGCCCGCTCGGCAAACTGCATGCCAAGACCGGTGGAATCAATACAGACCCGGCGGATAGACGTATTAGCGATCAGATCATATAAAACCGCTTCCTGCTCAGAAAACGTCCGATTCTGCAAGCATACAATTTTGCGGGTGAAAAAAGACCCGGTGATGCGCTCGATAACCCAGATCACAGTCAGGTCGCTGGTGCGCCCGATATCAACACCGATATATAATTCTTTTTCTTCCCCGGTCATTTCCCACTTATCCGTGGGCCGGTATTCGCAGGCGGCAATCATGTCATATGTCAAAAATGCGCCGGCATCATCCGCGGGCAGGCACATATATTCCTGGAGAAATTGTTCTTCGGACGCGCACCCGACCCGGATAAAATCAAAATATTCGGTTTCATCCATGGCCATGCGCTCGTCATCTTTGGGCAGGTTTTCCTGTAATTTGTACAAAAACCCCTGATCCAGTGCGTCCTGCAACGTCACTGTGTGCAACGAGAACCCTTTGGGATTGCCCCGGTGGATCACATCTTCCACCAGCTCGTTAAAAAAATTAGCAGATCCCCTGTGGGTGGACACTATTTCCATCTGCCCGCCCCAGGTGATGCCGGGGTAGGCGATTGTATATAGTTTTCTCGGGTCCGGGTGCAGGGCAAATTCATCCAGGACGCGCCCGCCTTTTTTCCCGGCCTGAGCATCCGGGTTAGAACTCATGGAATGAATTCTCTTGCCGTTGGAAAATGCCAGCACCAGGGCGGTGATTTTTTTCTTTTCATCGATAATAATACTGCCTAAATCCTTTGCTGCCGTGTTCAGCATATCAGCAAATTTCTTGCAATCTTCCAAAAAAAGTCGGGCCTGAATTTCATCACGGCTTGACACCCATTGATCGTGCCGGTTTTCAGCCGGTGCTGTCCGCTCAACACAGGCATAACCCGTGCCCCAGGAGATCCCGATCTGCCGGGATTTCTGCATGAGTTTGAGGCGGGATTTGTCGTCAATCCATTTCTGCTGAAACGGCAGAAACACCCGTCCCGGATCAGCAGGAACCTGTCTGGCATTGCCGCGTGTCATAATTTGAGCATCTCCCTGATATCCTTGATGGATTGCGCATTAATAATCTTGTCCCCTTTTTTGTCTTCGGGATTATATTTAGCTCGCATCTGGTCCACCAGCTCCATGGTCTGCTTGAGCTCTTTGACCTGTGACAGTCGCAAGGTGTCCGGCTGTGACAGCAGTTTGTTGAGCTTGAGCTCAATCACTTCCTGCAATGCGTCAACCGCATCCGCAGGCGTGTTGATATTTTTCAGTTTTTCCGGCACAAAAACAGGTTCCGGATCCGTTTTCTTTTTCCCGGCTGCAGCCGCTTTTTCAATCGCGGCAAACGCATACACAGCTTGAGGCTCTCCGGCCGCCAGCGCAGCCTTTAACAGTTTTGCCCGCAAGCGTACCGTATCCCGCTTGATCGAGCTTAAGGCCTCCCGGTATTCCTTTCGTGCCGCTGTCCAACCTTCCTCCGCTCCCCAGCGTTTTAGCTGCCCGACGGACACGCCCGTGGCCTCGGACACCTGGTCATAGGTCCGGCCCTCAGTCACATATAGTTCCTGTGCCCTTTCCCGGATTTCGTATGAGTAGCCATCCGGCATCATGCATACCCCAGGGATTTGTC
>JAFDAS010000144.1 GCA_019313695.1 Deltaproteobacteria bacterium | reverse complement strand
CGCATGATGGTTAATTCCGACAAATCGGAACTCTACCAACTGAGCTACTGGGGAACAAATAATCACTTCACGCACTTCCCATTCGTCTGATGGTTAATTCCGACAAATCGGAACTCTACCAACTGAGCTACTGGGGAACAAATAATCACTTCACGCACTTCCCATTCGGCTGATGGTTAATTCCGACAAATCGGAACTCTACCAACTGAGCTACTGGGGAACAAACTATCACTTTACTCGTCTCCCGTTCGTACAATGGTTAATTCCGACAAAATCGGAACTCTACCAACTGAGCTACTGGGGAACAAATAATCACTTCACGCACTTCCCATTCGTCTGATGGTTAATTCCGACAAAATCGGAACTCTACCAACTGAGCTATTGGGAAATATCTATATTTTAAAAATCGAAAAGAGCTTCTATCAGAACTTATAATCTTTTACAACTGAATTGTGAAAAATCCTATCTGCAATCAACGCAGGTGGCCAGTTCACTGAAGGGCACTCCGGTGGTTCTGCTTATATATTTGAGCTGGTCTTCCGGTGCGAAAAATCTTCCACATACCGGGCAGGGGACCATCTTGAAGACCTTGTCCCAGATGATTCTCCTCTCGCCGTCACCATCGTACTCCATCTTTACGTAACCGGTGGGACACACATAGGCGCAGGAACCGCATCCTATGCAGGCATTCGGGTCAAAGTCGATTACTGGTTCATCGATATCCCGGTCGAGGCCTCTGTCTCGGAATGTCAGCGCGCCTACGCCCACAATCTCCTGGCATGTTCTGACGCACAGTCCACAGAGTATGCAGTCATGCCCTTCGGCTTTCCCGGGAGACACTTCCACTTCCAGCTTCTGCGCTATCTCTTTTACCGCCTGGGTTTCTGGATATTTATAATAGAGGAGCCGCGCGGCTGCTTTTCTGCTCTCTCTTACCCTGTCCGAACCGGTCATGATCTCCATTCCGTTCTCAACAGGAGTGTCACAGGATGTAGCGATCTGCCACTTTCCGTTGGTCTTCACTTCCACACTGCACAGGCGGCAGGCTCCGAAGGGGGTAAGCTCGCCGTGGTGGCAAAGGGTGGGAACTTCTATCTTCAATGTCCGGGCATTTTCCAGTATAGTTGAACCTTCTTTCGCCTTAACTTTCTGCCCGTCTATTACAATATTAAGCATCATTATCACCTTATCCGCTATGTTTTATACAGCTCTTTCCCAGACTACAACCCTGTAACAACGAAGGCAGCGCTGCGCTTCTTTCATGGCGTCAGCAGCGATAAATCCACCTTCCACTTCTCCAAATCCGCCGATTCTTTCCTTCGCATCAAGGAAGTCAACCCTGCCCGCGGGTTCGGCAACAACAAATCCCCGTCCCCTTTGCTTCGCCAGGTCGACGTCCTTAAACGATACATCTCCTGCCGGGTCTCCCCCCCGGAGATAACAGTCTATGCTTCGGGCGGCGCGGTTTCCCATATCGAGGGCCTCTATCAGCGTCGCCGGACCTGTCACGCAATCCCCACCGGCAAAGACGCCTTCCTTGTCTGTCGCGAGGGTTGCCGGATCCGCTTTTATGGTTCCCCAGTCGGTCGTACTGATTCCCTCAGTCATCGAAGGAAACTCTGAACGCTGACCGATGGCGGCTATTATCATGTCCGTTTTTACGGTAAACTCGGAGCCCTTGACGGGAACGGGCCTTCTCCTCCCGCTTTCATCGGGTTTGCCCAGTTTCATCTTGATGCACTGTGTCCCTGTGACTATCCCGTCTTTCGCGATGATCTTTACGGGGACAGCCAGGTACCTGATGGAGATGCCCTCTTCCTCGGCGCCCTCTATCTCCTCATCGCTTGCCGGCATTTCGGTCCTTGATCTCCTGTAGATGATCTCAACATCCTTGAAGCCGAGTCTCGCGCAACTGCGGGCGCAATCCAGTGCAACATTTCCTCCCCCTACGATCATGACCTTATCCCCGGGTTTTACCTTCTTGCCGAGGTTCATATCCCTGAGGAATTCGACTCCGTCTACAAAACCTTCATATCCTTCCTCTTCGCCCTCTACGCCCATGGGATTCCCCTTGTGCGCGCCGACGGCAATAAACAAGGCGCTGTATCCATCTTTACGGAGGCCCTTCATGCTGAGTTTTTCTATCTTTGTATTCAGCCTGATCTCTACGCCCATTCTCTTTATCAGGTCGACCTCGTGGCTGAGAATATCTTCCGGGAGGCGGTAATCCGGTATTCCTACAACTGCCATCCCTCCGGCATGCGGCAGAGATTCAAAGATGGTGACACCGTAGCCCTCCAGGCGGAGGTTGTAAGCGGCGGCAAGTCCTGCCGGCCCCGCTCCTATAATAGCAACCCGCTCTTTCTTCTCCTCTATGGGGGTGTCGAGCGGACTTGCGCCTTTCGCCAGATCAAAGTCCGCGGCAGCCCTCTTGAGCAGCCTGATCGAGAGGGAATCATCCATATCCTTGCGCACACATGCATCCTCGCAGGGATGGGTGCATACACGTCCGGTAACGCCGGGAAGAATACAGTCTTTGCGAATCAGGTTGAGGGATTCTTCAAACCGGTTGTTTTTGATCAGTTCAATATAGCCAGGTATGTCAAGTCCGGCAGGACACGCGTCCATGCAGGGCGCCGTCACCGCGGACAGGTATTCTTTGTCTCCCAGCTTCTTTTCACCATCGATCAGGGCTATGAAATCGGACTTGTAATGCTTGACCGCGTCGAGCATAGGAAAGAGGGCCGACTGGCCGAAACTGCACTTGCTGTTTTCAGACACCTGTTTCACTACGTCGCGCATCTCTGAGAGATCTGCCTTCTTACCCTTCCCTCCTGCCATGCCTTCCATAAGATCGAGGAGTCTGTCGATCCCGATCATGCAGACGGAACACTCACCGCATGAGATCTTGCGTATCTCTTTAAGATAATTAAGGGTAAGTGACAGTATGTCGGCCTTTGAATCCTTGACCGCAAGGCCTCCCCATCCTATCATGGCCGCGAACTTACCACCGGGCACGGGAAGGCTTACCTCCACAGCCTTTGCTGCCTTCCCATTCCGGTTATCCACGATTTTGCCGTTCCAACTGCTAAATGCAACTTTATTCATTCTCAAGCACCTTATCCTGTGTAGTGTCAGCACCAAAAACACCGGGAGTTTCACTCCCGCCGCCTTCTATCTGCTACATTTATCCCTTCAACTCGTCCCAGGAATGTAAATTCTCCACCTTGTCTAACAGCTTGTTGTACTCCAGGTTAACCCTCTCCTGGATACCATCTATCTGATCCGCCGATAGATGGCGGAATCTCCCCTGGGATTTGATATAATCTTCTACCGGTCTTAGCTTGTCCGGCTTGATGGTCATTCGATACTTCCCTTCTTCCATTTCATACAGAGGGAAAACACCCGTTTCAACGGCCAGCCGTCCCATCTTGATACAATCCTCCGAAGGCACCCTCCAACCGGTCGGACAAACCGCCATGCAGTGGATGAATGTTGGCCCCTTAACCGCTCTTGCCTTCTTCACCTTGTTCATGAAATCGATCGGGTAGCTGTGACATGCCGTCGCGACATAAGACACGTTATGCGCCTCTATGATCGCGGCAAGATTCTTCTTCCATTCGTTCTTTCCGGGGCTGGCGATGCCGGCGGGTGCCGTGGTCGTCGAAGCCCCGAAAGGCGTGGCGCCGGAACGCTGTATTCCGGTATTCATATACGCCTCGTTGTCAAAGCAGACATAGAGAAGATCGTGTCCTCTTTCCATGGTGCCGGAGAGGGCCTGCAGACCGATATCGAACGTGCCGCCGTCCCCACCGATACAGACGGTTTTTACATCACGATCCGCTATCTTCCCCTTCCGACGGAGGACTTTAAGGCCGGCTTCAACTCCCGCGCCAACCGCCGCGGCATTCGGAAACGCCACGTGAATCCAGGGAAGGTTCCACGCGGTTGTGGGATACATGGTTGATATCACTTCCATGCAGCCTGTGGCATTTACAATTACCGTTTCTTTGCCGAGGGCCTTGCACATCAGGCGAATGGCAAGCGCCTCTCCGCATCCCTGGCACGCGCGGTGCCCGGCGCTGAAGTGTTCTTCTTTATCCACAAGTCGTGGGGCATACAGGTCAATCATGATCCCCTCACTCCAAAAATTTCATATTCCTCTTCCGGCCCTGTCTTCGCCACTCCGGCAGCCTTCTCGGCTATCTTGACAAAATCTCCAACAGGGACATCGCGGCCACCGAGGCCGATAATTTCACTGATAACCACGGGACGATCCTTTTCGCCGTAGAGCGCCGATCTAACCTCCGAGAATACCGGGCCACCCGGACCACCAAAGGAGACTGCTCTGTCTAATACGGCTACCACTTTGGAACCCTTCACTGCATCTCTGATTTCCTCAAAGGGGAACGGTCTCCAGAGCCTCAGTTTCAACAGGCCAACCGGCATTCCTTTGTCACGAAGCTCATCAACCGCGACCTCGGCCGTCTCGGCCATGGACCCTATGGCAA
>JAFDAS010000143.1 GCA_019313695.1 Deltaproteobacteria bacterium | reverse complement strand
GCAGAGAATATCAGGAAATAATCAAGTTTGCACTCGAAGAGGAAGTTGATCTGATTGTTCTGGGCACTCATGGTTCGACCGGTATCGGTCATGTCCTAATGGGGAGTGTCGCTGACAAAGTAGTGCGTAACAGCCCGGTTCCAGTCTTTACAATAGCGCCTCCGGACAAGCATAAATCAAAAGGAGGGTTTTAAGGAAAATAATTCTCCGTGAATAAATTCTAACAAAAAAAGAGTGCATAATGGGGGAAAGATTATGTTGCGTACCAATGAGCAATACCGGGGGAAATTATTCGAGATGAAACCAAACGTATGTATTGGTGGCAAGATGGTCAGCAGGGATGATCACCGGCTGATCCCTGGAGTGAATGTTCTGGGACTGACATATGATCTGGCTCAGGACCCGAAATGGAAAGACCTGGCCACGGCAGAATCCACAGTAACCGGAGAAGAGATCAATCGTTGGGCACATCTTCCACAAAACCCCTATGACCTGATGCAGAAACAAAAGCTCATCCGTTTAGCGGCGAGAAGGGTTGGAGGATGCGTACAGAGATGCATGGGACATGACGCGATCAACGCCCTGGCAATATGATATGCACAAAAGAAATGGATATGGCCAAAGGGACTGATTATTACGGACGGTTCATGGACTATATGAAGATGTATCATGAAAACGATCTGGATGGGTGCTGCGCTCAGACCGACGGCAAGGGAGACCGGCTCAAGAGACCGAGTCAGCAGGCTGATCCGGATCAATATGTTCATATCGTAGAGGAGCGCGATGATGGGATCATTGTAAGCGGATTTAAGATGTCAATTACCCAGGCTGCCTATGCTGATGAAATTTTTGTGCTGCCCACCCGGGCCCTGATGGAAGATGACAGGGACTATGCCGTTGCTTTTGCCGTTCCGGGAGACTGGGAAGGCATGACGCTGATTACCAGACCCGTATGGCTCAGGGAAAAGGATGAACCCGATTGCGCCCCGTTCTGCAAGTATGGCGTCTCTGATTCCGTTATTGTGTTTGACAACTGCTTCATTCCAAAAGAACGGGTATTCATGTGCGGAGAGTGGGAGTTCGGAAGACGACTGGCGCTGCTTTTTGCCGATTCGCACAGACACAGCTACAGCGGATGCAAGCCGGGCGTCTCAGATATTCTCTGCGGAGTTACCGCTCTGGCAGCTGAAGCAAATGGCATTCAGAAAGTATCTCATGTCCGCGAAAAGTTGTCTGAGTATGCTGGCGCGGCAGAGCTCGCATTTGCGGCAGGTGTCGCAGCGGCTGTTTTTGGTGAAAAGACCTCATCCGGGGTATTTTTCCCGAATACAATCTATTCCAATGTGGGCAGAAGACTTACCGGAGAGCTGATATATCACGAATACAATACATTGACAGAGATAGCAGGCGGAATAGGTGTGACACTGCCCTTTAGTGAAGATTTTGAATATGCACCGTTAAAAGAGCAACTCGAGAGGTTTATTGTCAGAAATCCGAATTTTACGCCGGAAGAATCCTTGAAAGTCTGGAAACTTGTAGAGAACGTGGGGGCATCTCCGATGACGGCCTGGTACGAGATTGCCGGTGTACATGGTGGCGGTTCGCCAATCATGGAGACTATAGCGCTGGGCATTGAATATGATTATGATACCAGAAAAAATCTTGCGCGATACCTTGGCGGAATAGATAAGGAATTTGACGATTCACCTGATATTGAACGGGAACCCACATTTGGTGATGGACTGATGACGGAACGGCAGGATTTCAAGGAATAGTGTCACGTCAACGATACCCTGTCATTTCGAAGGAGTCTTCACGACTGAGAAATCTTAGATTTCTCCCTGCGGTCGAAATGACATTTCTTGATTGACTCGACAAGTGTATATAAATGCGGTCAGGAAGCCTTCATCGAGTCCATGAACACGTTGTGCTTGCGTTAGTACCAAAACCAGTGTTTTTTTGGCCCGACATTTTTACGATCATAAGGTAGGGAACAACCAATGCGTGCTATAATTTGCAATAAATTTGGTACTTTTGAAGAACTGAAGTTTTCAACATTGCCAGATCCTATTCCGGGTCCCGGCCAAGTGGTGATTCGCAATACGGCAATAGGGGTCAATTATCCCGACGGTTTGCTCGTACAGGGATTGTACCAATGCAAACCTACGTTCCCGTTTGTACCCGGGATAGAGTCGGTGGGGGAGGTAATCGCCCTGGGTGAGGGAGTGGACAGCTGCCGCAAAGGAGATAAGGTTGCTGCGGTGTTGCAAATCGGCCAAGATGCCGGTTCCTACGCGGAGCAGGTGGTAACTAGTTCCAAGCAGCTGATTCATCTCGGGGCCAAAGTAAACGACGCGGATGGGTGTGCGCTCATCTGTGCTTATAGCACTGCCCATCATGCGCTAAAGCAGCGAGCTCGCTTGCAGCCCGGGGAGACTCTGGCGGTGTTGGGAGCGTCTGGAGCCACTGGTCTGGCGGCGGTGGAGATAGGCAAGGTGATGGGAGCCCAGGTGCTTGCTTTTGCCAGCACACCAGAAAAGCTCGCCTTAGCAAAGGACCACGGGGCCGATCAAGCGGTAAGTTATCTGGAGCACGATCTGTGCGAGAGTCTGAAAAAACTTACCTCTGGGCAGGGGGTCGACGTTGTTTTCGATCCTGTCGGGGGCGATAGTTTCGACGCCTGTTCGAGGAGTATGGCTTGGAACGGCCGTCTGTTGGTTATAGGTTTCGCCTCTGGTCGGATTCCGAAGTTCCCGACGAACCTGGCGTTAGTAAAAGGGTTCAGCGTGGTTGGCGTTTTCTGGGGATCATTTGTCAGACAACAACCCCATATCTATCGGGAAAACATGGCCGAATTGCTCGGTTGGTACAGAACAGGCAAGGTCCGACCCCACATCGCCGCCACTATGCCCTTAAGCGACGCGCCCAAGGCGTTGGCCCAAGTTTTCGGTCGCAAGTCAATGGGTAAGATTATTCTCGATCCTCGCTAAACAAGTCACCTGTGTCGGTGCAGGAAAAGGAAAAGATGCTGTAGCTTACCGAACCCACGGCGACGAGACGCCTACTCTTCGTGCGCACTACCTTTCCGAAAGCTCTGAACTCACTTGAGTTATTGTCAAATGTTGTGTATGGGATCATTAGGCAGCAATAAGTGATTTAAACCAGAATTCAGAGTGAAACATATAAACTCAACTTTCGCACCCGTACCTAACTGCTGGATGAATCTCCACACCCTTACGAACGGGGATTTCCCGCTGGAATTAAAATTCAAGCTCCGCTTGTCCTGTATCTTCTTCCCCTTGCATCTCAACATATTTCCGAATAACCTTCTCATCGATTCCTACCGTTGAGACGAAAAACCCTTTTCCCCATATTCCTCTTTTATCCCAATATACCTTGCTCAAAAAACCAAATTTCGCCTTCAATGCCTTGCTCGTATTTGCCTTGATTATATCCACTACCTCACTCACCGCATATTTCGGCGGTATTACCATATGTATCTGAACATGATCAATATCTATCCCTATCGCGATATACTCCCATTCAGAATAATACTTCCGTACCTCGCGAAATTTGGTTTCCAAATATTGCCGCACCCCTTTAACCAAGATTTTTCGTCTGAATCTCGTTATCCATACTATGTGGTACTGCGTCTTGTAAACTGCATGTGCTGATTTCCTCAGTTTCATGCAGCCACTATATCAAAATGCCTCCAGAAAATACAGGATACGGCTCTCACCCTGGCTATTCCGACGCATTCCGCCACCAGAATATGATGGAAAGCGCCACCCGAATATGATTCATTCCGCCACCCCCCTGAAGGCGACATAAGCGACGCTGGATAAACTCCACAAAAGCCGTTAGAACCCCCGGTAAAAAACGGGAGGTAATCGTGGCGGCGGAAAGGTTATCCATGCGTACCATAAAAGAAGTATTGAGATTGAAGTGGGAGAAAGGGTTCTCCAACAAGCAGGTTGCTCAAAGTTGCAACATTGCCCGCAGCACCATCAGGGAGTATGTGGCTCGCGCCGAGAAAGCCGGGCTGTCCTGGCCGTTGTCGTCCGATCTCGACGACAGTCGTCTTGAGGCCCTTCTCTTTTCCTCTCCAGCGATGGATGGTTCCCCGCATCGGGGAGCTTTGGACATGGAGTATATCCACCGTGAACTGGCCCGAAAATCGGTGACGCTCCGACTTCTATGGCTGGAGTACAAAGCGGCCAACCCGGAGGGATATCAATACAGCCAGTACTGTCTT
>JAFDAS010000142.1 GCA_019313695.1 Deltaproteobacteria bacterium | reverse complement strand
AGCCAGAGCAAAGAGCCTGCGGGTGGCTACCTCTGTAACCTCGTCCTTTGTCCTGAGACTGATAAGCGTGGAAATGAGTATTTGGAAAGGATCTGATTTTTTTTCTGCAAGCTCGGAAACTATGGGAAGCTTTTCGGTTTTCAGGTTTTCTTTGAGGGTTTCAACTACTGTTGTTATGTCGGTTTCTTCCATGCGCTACGATTACCAGTGACTGGCATCAGGGGTTCAGAGCAGTTTAGCTCCTGATCTCTGATTACTCGAGACCTTTGGAAAATACTCAATTTCGTTCGAGTTCAAGGAAGGCGATCCCGATTCTATCGGGATTAACCACAGGAATACATTGAGTATTTCGAGGATTGAAATTTGAGCCTGACGCCGAAATCGGGCGAAAGGGGGGTGTTTTGCAAAGGTCTCTATTCGTATCCCTCTTCATCGGCCAAAATGTCCAGGTGCAGGGTCGCTATATCTTCCACATCCAGGTTGGGTTTTTTCTCCGCTTTTCTGAAGTCCACCGCCTTTATGTACTTGTTACAGACATTGCACACATCGACCCGGTACTTCTCCTCTTCCTCGATGGTGAAGTAGGCCAGCGTCTGTTGATCTTCATTCCCGCAGAAGGGGCACCGAATACGTTTGAACTGCCACTCAAATCCGCACTGACCGCAGAAAAGAAATCTCTTCCCCCCTTCTTCCCTGAGCTCCGATATCTTTGGTTCCCTGCCGCATATGGGACAGTAACCCTCAGACCACGGTGATCCCGTGATAATGGCTCTGTACTTTTCAGAGAGTACCTCCAGCGCCGGCCTCAGGCTCTCTTCAACAAGAAAGCCCAGCAGATCAAAGACGCCTTCTTCCACATCATCATCCGGGGCATCTTCATCCGGCTGGAGCATGAAAGATTTGCGGACCATTTCCATGTAGTTCAGCTCTCCATCTTTCATCCTTTGTATTATCCCACCAGTTTCCTCCAGTGCCCTCTTATGGGCTATCTCCAGCAGAGCAATAAAATATTCCCTTGGTTCTTCAAGGTCAAATTTGCCCTCGGGAAAGTCAACGAGAGGCAGGCCCCCTGCAAGTTTTCTCTCTATGAGCGATTCATCCACGTTGAAAATATCTCCACTCATCTTGCGGCGATACTTCTCCCTCAGGATAAGTACCTCTTCGAGGATATCCAGCAGTTCTTCGTAATGGGGATTCATATTTTTGTATCTGTCAATAGTCTTCAGGGTATCTTTAAGCACTTCTGCCATGCTCCACCTCTTTTGGGGTTTTAAAACGAAAGCCCCCTATATATTCTTTTCTCTATAAACTCAAGTAATTCTTCTGCAAGAGGCAAGGGAAAACAAGTTGTGCGAGCCATTTTTCCTTGACGACTCAGCAAAAGGGGCCTGTTCCCAATCGAACAGGCCCCTTTATTTTAACAGATCTCCACGCCGGTGTTCAGCGCGGATATTGTTTCTACTCTGAAATTTCCAGCTTTCCTGATTCCTCCATCTCCTTCAGCCACTTCGGGCACTGTTTTTTCGCCCAGGATCTTGTGACCCATCCCGTCAGGATAGCGGACACAGAACCGGGGACACCAACTGTACCCAGATACAAATGGACAAAGAAGAATGGGAATAAAACAAAAAACCCGAGGGCATGCAGGGGATACATCCACCTTACCAGCTCCACAGGAAAACTAAGAGGAAACCACATAATCAACCCGGTAACCGACATGACAACTCCAAAGAATGCCACCGCCCAGAAGAATGCCTTTTGACCGGGATTATATTTCCCCGTTTCGGGAACCTTGTCGACATGCCACAGATAACCGCCTGCCACCATAATCCACTCCAGATCCTCGGGAAACTTGAATATACCCGCCTCCTTCCACCATATCAATATGGCGAAAAAGAGCGACGGGATGAACGCCAGTCCTGAGAAGTTATGAATCAGCTTCAGGTTTTTCAATCCTCCAACGGGAATCCCTAAAAAATTGAACGAATGGAACATCATCCCCAGACCGGTAATCATAAGGATCAGGCAGGAAATGGCCATCGACCAGTGTACTATCCTCTCAAACCCGTCGGATACTTTTATCATTCCTTTTTTCATCTTATTCGCCTCCTTCCTTGCTTACCTGATCCCCATCACCGCTTGTGTCCTTGGGGCCATGGGTAATGTAGTGTAAGAAGGATCCCGCAATTACGCCACCCGCCGCAAGCAGGCTGAGCGGTTTGAGCCAGTCTTTCCAGGCAATAACTGAGAGCGGTACTCTCGGTTTTTCGGGAAGCTTGTCATAGATGCCTGCCTTCTCCGGAAGGACATATACCATGTGGGTTCCGTCCACAAATTTGTCTCCATACACGGAGGCATCGCCGCCAAGCTCCCTGGCCCTCTCATATGCCACCTTCAGTATCTCGGTCTTGTCGCCGAACATAAGGGCTCCGGTCGGACAGGCTTTGACACATGCCGGCTCCATGTCGTTGTCTATCCTGGAATAACACATATCACACTTGAGAATCTTGTCGGTCTCAGGATCATATTTGGGCACCTCAAATGGACAAGCAAAGACGCATTCCTTACATCCGATACACTTGCCGCTGTCAAGGGCAACCGTGCCGTATTTCGTATAATGAAGGGCTCCACTCGGGCACACCTTCACACAGGCGGCATCGGTGCAGTGCATGCAGGCATCATGCCTGAACAGCCAGTCAACTCCACCATTGCCATCGGATATCTCCTGAAATCTTATGATGTTCCAGGTGTTGGGCTGCAGATCAGGCGGGTTCTGGTATGTTCCGGTATTGACAGTCTGTTTTGCCGGCAACTGGTTCCACTGCTTGCATGCCAGCTGGCAGCCTCTGCAACCGGTACATTTGGAAAGATCGCACAGTTTGATTTTTTCAGACATGGCTTACACCTCCCTCCTTTCGACATTTACCATGAAGGCCTTGCTCTCCGGGATCATGGTATTAGGATCTCCGATGAACGGAGTCACGATGTTGGCGGAATCACCAAAGGTAAAGACCTCCGGCTTCTTGTCACCATGCACATATTCTCTCATCTTTGTGGTGACCCAGCCGTAGTGCCATGGAATCCCGACCTCATGAACCGTATTGCCGTTTATATTGAATGGCTTCCATCTGTTTGTAACAATCGCCACGGCATCGACCTGTCCCCTTACAGATTTTACGATGACTATCTCGCCGTTCTTGATCCCCTTATTTTTGGCAAGCTCAACGCCGATCTCCACAAACATGGAGGGCTGCATCTCCGCGAGCCAGGGGCACCACCTTGTCATAAGACCGGTCTGCCAGTGTTCACTTACACGATAGGTTGAACAGATGATCGGGAATCTCGGATCGCAGGTAGCCCTCGCGTCCACGCTTGTTCCCGTTCCCTCCTTGTCCCATCTCTTGATCGTGGGATTGACAAGCTGCGGTGACATAATGTTCTTTTCAACGGGGCATTCCAATGGCTCGTAATGTTCGGAGAATGGACCATCTGCCAGGCCGGGGCCGAAGATGCTGCCAACACCATGAGATTTCATGATGAAGGGCGGCCTTCCGGAGCCGGGTGCTGCAACGCCGTCCGGAACATCGCCAACCCACTTGGAACCGTTCCAGAAGATAACGGGATGTTTCTCGTCCCACGGTCTGCCTGTTTCAGGATCAACGGAAGCTCCGTTGTATATGATCCTGCGGTTCACGGGCCAGCACCACGCCCACTCAGAATACAGGCCGATGCCGGAAGAGTCTTTTCCTCCGCGCCTCGCGGCCATATTGCCTTTTTCCGTATATGAATTACAGTAGAGCCAGTTTCCGGAAGAGGTGGAACCGTCATCCTGAAGATACGCGAAACTGGGAACAAGAGTGCCCTTTTTATAAAGTTTGCCCTTGATCTCTTTATCTTCGAGGAAGTATCCATTGATTTCCCTGGCGATATAATGGGCGTCCAGGTGCCGTACCTTGCCGTCGACATCCTTGGGTCCATAATCCCAGGTCATCTCTGTGACGGCCTCTTTCAGCGGACCGCCTTCCTCTTCGTACAGTTCCTTGATCCTGTAGAAGAGATCCGAGATGATCTCACCATCAGGCATGGCCACCCCGGGAGAATCGACCGCCTTGTATCGCCCTTCTTCGGGTCCATGTCGGGTCCCTTCCAGAAAGATCCTGTCTCACTGTCGAAGATATTGACATTAACCATCCAGTCCAGTTTGGTCATGGCCTGCCTGGTCTTGTTGGAACTGGCGCCGCTGCACGCTGGATTCTGTCCCCACGCGAAGAATCCGGTGAACTTGTCCTTATACATCGCATCAAAGATGCTGAGCCAGGAGTAGTTCTCGCCGTCACACCCGCCCCATAGTGGGCCCGGAGAAGACTCGCCGAATACTTAGGGTAATTCTTCCACCAGTTGAGGCTCTTCGGTTCATCCGTTTTGGGTGTATATTTGGCGTCATACGCGGCCAGTGTAGGCTGAGAAGCCTTCGGAGTTTTTAGATATCCCGGCAGGATATGGAAAAGGAGACAATGATCTGTGGAACCCTGCACGTTGGACTCGCCCCTGAGGGCATTGACGCCGCCGCCGGCCACGCCCATATTGCCCAAGAGAAGCTGAATAATGCCCATGGTCCTGATATTCTGGACGCCTACCGTATGCTGGGTCCATCCCATGGCATACATAATTGTTCCGGCTTTTTCGGCCTTGCCGGTCTTTGAATATTCCTTATAGACCTCAAGGAGTTTCTCTTTCGGCGTACCGGTAATCCTGGACACGATATCCGGATTATACCTCGAATAATGTTTCTTCAGAAGCTGGTAAACACAGTTGGGATCTTTGAGGCTCCTGTCCTTTTTGATGACACCGCTCGCGTCCTTCTGGAAGGACCACGAGGATTTATCATACTTTGCGTCCATAAGGCCGGAAAAAACACCTTCGTTATCTCCCGGAAGTTTGAACTCTGGATTTACCAGGAATGAAGCGTTGGTATAATACCTGACATATTTTTCCTGGATAAGGTTGTTGTCCAGTATATATTTGATCATACCGCCCAGGAAGGCTATGTCGCTTCCCGATCTCAGGGAGGCATAGATGTCGGCCTTCGAGGAGGTCTGCGTAAATCTCGGATCCACACTGATCAGCTTCGCGCCCCGCCCCATAGCTTCTGTGACATATTTGAATGAAATGGGGTGGTTGGAAGCCGCATTACTTCCCATAATCAAAATACAATCACTGTTTCTGATATCTATCCAGTGATTGGTCATCGCACCGCGTCCGAACGACTCTGCCAGAGCCGCAACAGTAGCGGAGTGTCAGATACGGGCCTGATGTTCAATATATACCAGGCCCAACCCCCTCAAGAATTTTTGATAAATGAAG
>JAFDAS010000029.1 GCA_019313695.1 Deltaproteobacteria bacterium | reverse complement strand
TCGCTACGCTCCGACTGGGGGGTGGCGGAATCATCGGAATACCCTGGCGCTTTGCATCGGAACAGGGTGGCGGCTTCCTTCGGAATCACATGGCGGAATCATCGGAATAGGCACCACCCCTCGGACAGCTTTCAACAAATTCCATAAACTTGACAAACCTCTCCAGTGTAACAGGACTGACAACATGTTCCATTTTACAGGCATCTTCTTCAGCCGTTTTAGGATCTATGTTTAATATGCCTGTCAGAAAATCACGAAAAATAACATGTCGGCGGTAGATATCCTTTGCTATATGGGCACCCTTCTTTGTCAATTCGACATACTCATACTTTTCATGATTGATCAGACCCCTCTCTACAAGATTGTTCAACATGCTGGTAACCGTCGGCAGCTTTACATCCATCTTCTGGGCTATATCTTTGACCCGGACAAATTTTTTATCCTTCTCCAGATTGAGAACAGTCTCCAGATAATCTTCCATTGTAGAGCTTAATGCTTTTGTACTCATAATCTCCTGCCCATCCATAAAACCCTGGAACAATAATATTAGAATCTTCTAACTTAGTTCTAATAAACTAATAAAATATGCTATGTCAAGCTTTTTTTGATATTGCCAACACTTTTCCTGAAATTTCTTGACAATTATTGCTACGGGCGTATTATTCGTTACCCGATCGTTACGCTCATTCGAGTATGTTCAATTGTACGTATATTCAAATTTCAAGCAGGGGAAACTTAGATGACAAAGACTCTCACACAAAAAATATTGGAAAGACATCTTGTCTCGGGTGAATATGAACCGGGTAATGAAATCGGTATTCGCATAGACCAGACCCTGACCCAGGATGCCACAGGAACAATGGCCTGTCTGCAATTCGAGGCCATGGGCCTTGACAGGGTAAAAACAGACAGCTCGGTGAGCTTTGTTGATCACAACACTATACAGATAGGGTTCGAGAACGCGGACGATCACAGATATCTTCAGACAGTGGCAGCCAGGTATGGCCTGGATTATTCCAGGGCGGGAAACGGGATTTGCCATCAGGTGCACCTGGAAAGGTTTGGAAAGCCCGGAACAACTCTCCTGGGTTCCGACAGTCATACTCCCACAGGCGGTGGTATCGGACAGATAGCCATCGGGGCGGGCGGCCTTGATGTGGCGCTGGCCATGGCCGGTGAACCGTTCTTCCTGACCTGTCCCAGGGTAATCAGGATCAATCTGACAGGCAAATTGGAGTCCTGGGTGAGCGCCAAGGATGTGATACTCAAGATTCTGGAGATATTTGGAACGAAGGGGAATGTAGGGTGTGTGTTCGAGTATGGCGGGTCCGGTGTAGAAACACTGACCGTACCCGAGAGGGCAACCATTGCCAACATGGGCGCTGAGTGCGGCGTGACAACATCCATATTTCCGAGTGACGAAGAGACCAGGAAGTTCCTCAAGGCTCAGGCCAGGGAAGGGGGCTGGCAGGAACTTGATGCAGACCCTGGAGCCGAATGCTTCAAGGTCATAGATATCGATCTGTCGGAACTGGTTCCTCTGACGGCAACCCCTCACAGTCCCTGCAACATATCCGCCGTAAAGGAACTTGAGGGTATGGATGTTAACCAGGTGTGTGTGGGTTCCTGCACCAACTCTTCATACAGGGATCTAATGGTTGTTGCAAAGACCCTGAAGGGTAAAAAAGTGCACCCGAATGTAAGTTTTGTCCTGGCTCCGGGCTCAAAACAGGTGGTGGACATGCTGGCCCGGAATGGCGCTCTGGCCGATCTCATCGAGACGGGTGTCAGACTGGAAGAGAACGCCTGCGGTTTCTGCATAGGAAACAGTCAGTCACCACAGACCGGTGCCGTATCCCTCAGGACCAGCAACAGAAACTTCCTGGCCAGATCGGGAACGAAGAGTGCTAATGTCTATCTGGTAAGTCCGGAGACGGCGGCGGCGGCAGTAATAACGGGAAAGATTACTGATCCGAGGGGCCTGGGAATGCCGTATCCCGAGATCGCAATTCCCGATGAATTCATAATAGATGATTCGATGATACTTCCCCCTTCCGACGATCCGGACAGTGTCGAGATTTACAGGGGTCCCAATATTGGAGAACCGCCGAGCAATGACCCGCTGCCCGAAACTGTGACCGGTGTCGTAACCATAAAGGTGGAGGACAATATCACCACGGATCACATCATACCGGCCGGCTCCAGGATGAAATACAGGTCCAACGTGCCCAGGTATTCCGAATTCCTGTTCGAAGTTCTTGACACCGGGTTTTACAACAGGGCCAGGGAAATAAGGGATTCCGGAATGCACAACATCATCGTAGGCGGGCTCAGCTACGGGCAGGGATCATCGAGGGAACACGCGGCGCTTTGCCCAATGTATATGGGAGTGAAGGCGGTATTAGCCAAGTCCTTCGAAAGAATACACACGGCGAACCTGATAAACTTCGGTATTGTTCCTGTGACATTCAGGAACGAAGACGACTACGACAAGATAGACCAAGGCGACAGACTGGAAATTCCGGATATACGAGAAAAGATCAGCCTGGGGAAGACTCTGGTTGTCAAGAATGCCACCAAAGGAGTGGAGTTTGAGGTTGACTGTGATCTCTCTGAAAGGGCAAAGGATATTGTTCTGGCCGGAGGAATGTTGTCACTAATCAAGAATAAAAAGTAGGAGAAACAGGAATGAGCGAAAAGATCAGAGTAAAAACACCGATAGTAGAAATGGATGGGGATGAAATGACCCGGATTATGTGGCAGATGGTCAAGGATAAACTGCTCCTGCCGTATCTCGACATGGAAACCGAGTACTACGACCTTGGACTCAAGAACAGGGACGAAACCGACGACCAGGTCACCATCGATTCTGCTCGCGCCATCATGAAATACAAGGTAGGCGTCAAATGCGCTACCATTACACCCAACGCGGACAGGGTCGAGGAATATGGTCTCAAGAAGCAGTGGGACAGCCCCAACGGAACCATCAGGGGGATGTTAGATGGGACCGTTTTCAGGGCACCCATTCTGGTCAAAAACATAAAACCGGCGGTCGCGAACTGGAAAAAGCCGATCCATATCGGAAGGCACGCGTATGGCGATATCTACAAAAACCAGGAGATAAAGGTTACGGGGCCCGGTATCGGGGAGTTAGTTTTTACACCCAGTGGCGGTGGGGAACCCATAAGAAAAGTCATCCATGAATTTACTGTCCCCGGGATTATACAGGGAATTCACAATACAGAGCCGTCCATCAGGAGCTTTGCCCGGGCGTGCTTTACATACGCATACGACCAGAAGATAGACTGCTGGTTCGGCACGAAGGATACAGTCTCCAAGACTTATGATGCTGAGTTCCGCAATATTTTTCAGGAAGAGTTCGATGCGAACTGGAAGGATAAATTCGAAGCGGCAGGGATAGAGTATTTTTTCACCTTGATCGATGATGCCGTTGCGCGAGTGATGAAGTCGGAAGGCGGTATGCTCTGGGCCTGCAAGAACTACGACGGAGACGTCATGTCGGACATGTTGGCTTCCGCCAATGGAAGCCTTGCCATGATGACATCCGTCCTCGTATCTCCACAAGGATACTTTGAGTACGAGGCGGCTCATGGGACCGTCCAGAAGCACTACTACAAACATCTCGCGGGCGAGAAGACATCCACGAACTCAATGGCGCTTATATTTGCCTGGACCGGATGTCTGAAAAAGAGAGCGGAACTTGACGGCACCCCCGAGGTCGGCGAGTTTGCCCGAAAAATAGAAGATGCCGCATTAGAGACCGTTGAAAGCGGGATCATGACGGGTGACCTTATGCTTGTCGCTGATCCCGATTCAAATAACAGACGGGTTTACACTGAAGAGTTTATTGATTGTATAAGACAAAATCTCGAGAAGAAATTATAAAGGAGATCCGAATGGAAAAGTTCAAAGTTGCCTGTATCGGTAATTACCCCCCGCGGGAATGCGGGATTGCGACATTTACGAGGGATCTGATCGATTCGGTGGAAAGAACCAATGAAGCTGAGGGCCACATTATCGCCATGAACGATCGGGGCCAGAGCTATTCCTACCCTGAAAAAGTAAGATATGTGATCCGGCAGGATTATCAGCAGGATTATTTGAAAGCGGTTAAATTTATCAATCACAGTGATGCCGATATCTGTGTGCTGGAACATGAGTTCGGCATATTCGGCGGTGACAGCGGTATTTATATCCTTCCGTTAATTCATCGGCTGGAGATACCTTTTATTGCTACACTGCATACGGTGCTTAAAAAACCTTCCTACAATGAAAGGGCCATTATCCATGAAATCGGTGAAGAGGCCGAAAAAGTGGTAGTGATGAGTCGTCTCGCTATAGATTTTTTAACCGAAACCTACGATGTACCGCGAGATAAGATTGAGCTGTTTGAGCACGGGGTCCCTGATTTCGATCCTGTCCAGAGAAATCATTATAAAAAGAAAATTAAGCTGGAAAAGAAAAAATCACTGCTGACCTTTGGTCTCTTGAGCAGGAGCAAGGGGATTGAAACGGTAATCCAGGCTTTGCCTGAGGTTGTCCGGAAACATCCGGATCTCATTTATATCGTGTTAGGCAAAACGCACCCGGCTGTGGTGCGAGTTTCCGGCGAGGAGTACAGGAATTATCTGCGACGTCTGGTCGAAAAGAATAATCTGAGAAAGCATGTCTATTTTTATGACAGTTTTGTCAGTTCGACGGAACTGTTTGAATACCTGTCCGCTACCGATATCTACATTACCCCCTATCTGAATAAAGCCCAAATTACCAGCGGGACCCTGGCCTACGCGGTCGGAGCGGGCGCTGCCGTAATCTCCACGCCTTACTGGCACGCGCAGGAGCTCCTGGCGGACGGGAGGGGAAGGCTTTTTGATTTTCACGATTCAAATGCACTGGCCGGCATCCTCAACGAACTGCTGGATGACCCTTCAGCCCTGCTCGAATTGCGACAGAAGGCTTACGACTACGGCCGCCGGATGACATGGCCCATTATCGGGAGAAAATATACCAGGCTCATCCGAGATGTGGTGCAGTCCTACCCGGTGATTAACGTTAAAGAAGAATCTGTCGTCGATCCGTTGGTTCTCCCTCCCTTTAATCTGGCCCATGTCCGGCGGTTAACCGATGATACCGGTATTATCCAGCATGCAAGATACAGTGTACCAAACCGGAAGGAAGGATATTGCCTGGATGATAATGCCCGGGGGCTTTTAATGGCGACCATGGCCTATCGCCAGCAAAAAGACCCGGCGACTCTGGAGCTACTCCCCGTTTATCTTAGTTATACCGATTACATGCAAAACGAGGACGGTTCATTCAGGAATTTTTTAAGCTACAATCGAAACTTTCTGGATGAGGTCGGATCGGAGGATTCTTTCGGGAGAACCATATGGGCGCTGGGATATCTTATTCATTTTTCTCCCAATGACGCCTTCTTTCAGCTGGCCAACGAACTGTTCTCCAGGGCGTATCCAAATCTTCAGAACATGCATTCTATCCGCGGTATTGCCAATACGATCATCGGCATCTGTCATTATCTCCATCGCTATCCGAGCGATGAAGGCATGAATAAAACCCTTAGAGATATGGCATACAAGATCGTCGTATCGTACGAAAACGAAAGTGATCAGGACTGGCGGTGGTTTGAACCGGCGCTTACCTATGACAACGGCATTATCCCCCTGGCCCTGTTCCATGCTCATGAAATAACCGGTGATGAAAAAGCGCTGGCCGTCGCCCGTGAGACGGCGGACTTTCTGGAAAAAATCATTTTTAGAGACGAGTATCTTGCACCGGTGGGGACCGAGGGCTGGTATCAGAAGGGTGGACAATGCGCGCAGTATGCACAGCAAGCCATTGATGTGATGGCCTCAGTTATGATGTTCTACCAGGCCTATGTCGTGACCATGGATAAACATTATCTCGACCGGATGTTTGCTTCCTTTATGTGGTTTTTAGGTGAAAATGATCTGCGGATCCCGTTATATGATTTTGAGACATGTGGCTGTTGTGACGGTCTGGAAAGCCATGGTGTAAACCGGAACCAGGGTGCGGAAAGTATCCTGGCGTATCTCATTGCTCACCTGACAGTCCTTCGGGCCCATGAGCATGAGACTTAATGGCGGCGATATTCTAATTGAATAACCCGGTCAGGTCTTGTTCCCGCAGGGGATTATGCCGAGAAAAGCCCTGCCGCGCACAACAATGTAAGGAGTTTATGAATGCCGATTATTCGAAGATATGAAAAGAATCCAATCTTAACGAAAGAGGATGTGCCCTATCCGGTGGCAACGGTTCATAATGCCGGGATAACCAGGTATAACGACAGATACATAATGATCTTCCGCTCGCATCTGACGAGCGGCCGCAGTATTTTAGGGCTGGCTGAAAGTGATGACGGGTTCCGGTTTACGGTTACCGAAAAGCCCTTTATGACCCCGGCGACGCAAGGGATATTTCAGGTATATGAAGAGTACGGTATCGAAGATCCTCGCATCACCTGTATCGATGGTGAATATCTGATCACCTACAGTGCGTATTCCAGGTATGGCGCGCGCATCGCGCTGGCCAAAACAAGAGACTTTAACAAGATAGAACGGTTTGCCCTGATTACGGAGGCAGATTATCGCAACCTGGTTATTTTCCCTGAAAAGATCGACGGCCGGTATGCCCGTCTGGACAGACCCCATTCGGGGATAACCCCCTGGTCCATCTGGATATCCTATTCTCCCGATCTGAAATACTGGGGGGGCTCCAGGTTGATTATGAAACCGGCTCAATATCACTGGGATGAGATGAAAATAGGGCCAGGAGCCCCTCCCATTAAGACCGATCAGGGCTGGCTGAATATCTACCACGGCGTCTTTCAGACCATGGCCGGTTGCGTCTACCGCCTGGGGGTTGCCCTGCATGATTTAACAAATCCCTCTATAATCAGGGGGGTCAGTGACGGCTGGATCCTGCAGCCGGAAGAAGAATATGAAATCACCGGTTATGTCCCCAATGTCGTTTTTACCTGCGGGGCGGTGCCCGAGAGCGACGGCACACTTAAAATCTACTGGGGCGCGGCTGATACAGTGATGTGCGTGGGTACGGCCGACATAAATGACCTGGTTGACCTTTGTCTGAAAAATCCCAGGGCGGCGGTGTAAGATGAAGATCGCAGTCTTGGCCCCGATTTGCTGGAGGACTCCACCACGGCATTATGGCCCGTGGGAGCAGGTTGCATCTAATATCACAGAGGGTCTTGTCAAACGCGGATTTGACGTAACGCTTTTTGCGACGGGTGATTCTCTGACCCGGGCAAAACTAAAATACATATGCGAGCGGCCCTATGAAGAAGACAAAACGCTCGATCCCAAGGTATGGGAGTGCCTGCATATTGCGCACATGATGGAATGTGCCGATGAATTTGACATCATCCACAACAACTATGATTTTCTCCCGTTGACCTATTCACGTCTTATTAACACGCCGATGGTAACCACCATCCACGGATTTTCCTCACCCAGGATCATCCCGGTTTTCAAACAGTATAATGATCACAGTTGGTTCGTATCCATCAGCAATGCGGATCGCAGCCCGGAACTGGAGTATGTCGCCACGGTTTACAACGGCATCAATGTGGCTGGCTTTACTCTGAAGGAAGCCGTGGGTGGGTATCTTTTATATTTCGGCAGGATTCATCCGGACAAAGGAACCCATGAAGCCATTCAAATTGCTAAGAAATTTAACATGAGGCTCATTATTTCCGGATTTATCCAGGATCAGAGATATTATGAAAAAAAGGTAAGACCGTTTTTAAATGATAAGATTGTTTATGTCGGCAACTCAGGCCCGGAAAAAAGAGATACCCTGCTCGGCCATGCGTATGCCCTGCTTCATCCCATCAATTTCGCCGAGCCCTTTGGCCTGAGTGTGGCTGAATCGATGCTTTGCGGAACGCCGGTGGTTGCCTTTAATAAGGGTTCCATGCCGGAGCTGATCGTCCAGGGAAAGACCGGATTTCTGGTTGACACGGTGGATGAAGCCGTATCTGCCTTAAAAAATATAAGGCAGATTGACCGCAAATACTGCCGGAGGTGGGCAGAAAGGCATTTCAGTCAGGAAAAAATGGTCGATGATTATATTGAAGTTTATCACAAGATACTGGATAATAACTATCCTTAGTAGTCATTATTCCATTGACACACAAAGACGTTTTTCCTGGTCCCCTTTACGAAAAAGGGGATTCTTATCAGTTTAAATCGGAACCTTTTTTGCCGAAACAAACACGATATCATCGTACAGGAAGTCGGAGGTCAGCTTGCTGAATCCTGCATGCGTCAACATAGACTCGATCTCCTCCAGACCATAGTAACTCTCATTCCAGAGCGTTTCAGCTTTGCCGCCTTTAACAGGATCCACTACTATGAACTTCCCGTTAGGTCTCAATACTCGTCGAGCCTCCTCCAGTGCCTGCGGCAGATACTGAATCTCGTGCAAAGAGTAAAGCATGATAAGAGAACCGAAAGATCCATCAAGAAAACAGAGTTTCCGTGCATCCCCGGCAGCGAGGTACACAAGATGCGAGACGCCCCGAGCCTCCGCTTTTTCCCGGGCTTCAGTCAGATGAGATACGGAGATATCGATACCATAAGTCTTGCAGCCAGACCCCGATGCAATGAAACCGGTCAGCCTGCCATCACCACAGGCAACATCTAAAACCGGAACCGCATCGGCAACTGCCTCGGCGATTTTCTTATGAATTTTGGGCTCCAAGTCATCGTAGACGCTTTGTTCTCCCATCTATATTCCCCCGTCTCTCAGTGGTTACATCCCACTTCATCAAATACATCATGCATATTATTGCTAATAAGTGTTTGCCGGTCATCGCAGGCATTTTTAAACAAAACCGAGATACTTCTGCAATTTAGAGTCTTTATCCTCAATAACTGCGTTTTTTGCGCAGATGTTGGCGGCAGGTATCGAGAATCGAAAATGAACATCGAATATCGAACGTCCAACATCAAATGTTGAATGGGATGGGATCAGGGGGTTACAATTTGCAGTTGACCAGCGGCAACAGGTAACTGATAACAGGTAACAGTATTGGGTATTTGTTTTTCATTCGACGTTCGGCGCTCAATGTTCGATGTTGGACGTTAATCTTTGATATGCCTTCCTATGCTGGAGCATTGGAATGAGAAACCTTGAACCCCGAACCTTTTTACCTTTGCGGCTTTGCCGCATTAGAGAAAGACACCGACACCCTCAATCATTCAACAAGCTGTTCAAAAGCTCATTCACCGGCACTGTGGCAAAACCTGAAGCATAATCGGACATCCCGTAAGGGATAATCAGATCACCGTTATGAATAAGTGATCCGCAGGAATAAACGACATTTGGCACATAGCCTTCTCTTTCTTTCTCATTGGCCATCAGCAATGGTTTCCGGAGCTGGCCGATGATTTTGGAGGGGTCCTCCAGGTCGAGCAACACCGCCCCCAGGCTGTACCTTCTCATCGGTCCCACTCCGTGGGTAATCACCAGCCAGCCTTTTTCGGTCTCAATGGGGGAGCCACAATTGCCCAGTTGAATAAATTCCCACGGATATCTGGGTTCCTGTATTTTTTGCGCATGGCGCCAAAAATGGATGTCATCGGAAAACATAATGTAATTATTCACCCCGTCATGGCGCGAGAGCATGGCATATTTACCGCTAATTTTTTTCGGAAACAAGGACAGATTTTTGTTTTGGGTGTATTTACCGTAGATCGGGGATATCTTGAAATGATAAAAATCTTTCGTTTCTATGGACTTCGGCAAGATGGTATATCCGTTATACGCCGTGTATGTCGCGAAGTAGGTGACACTGCCGTCACCATTGGTAAATCTTACAAATCGCGCATCTTCGATACCATTGCTTTCATGGGTAGAGACCGGAAAGATAACGCGTTCCGATATGGCGGTGTCCAGGGAAAAGCTTATTTCGTAATGGGAACTGGCCAGCCAGTTCATTGCATTTATAACCTTTTCCTTACTGTAGCTTAATTTTATCTTTTTGCTGATTTCGGCAATACTTTCCTGCAATTCACGGTAGGTAAATTTATCTCCCAGGCTGCTCATAACAAATCCAATGATATCCTTCTGGACATGCATCTCCTGTAATTTTTCCAAAAAATGTTTCTTATCATATACATGACGCTTTACGGTTTCCGGTAAATCAACGAACCTTCCGGCCAGTTTGAAGATCAGCTCATTATCCCGGGTAATTATGCCCCCCCTGAATACGATGGATGAGATATGTCCCTCCCCGACTGCGCGAAAGCTTACAATGACGCGTTCCTGTCCTTCTTCCAGATTCCCCTGGTTCGGGTCCTCGACGATCGAGGGATTAAAGAAGGCGGCTGCCTCGATCGCATATTCCGATGTAAAGTAGGAACCGATCAGCAATTTTCTTTCAAGAGACAGTGTATCCGGGGATATTCTAAGGTTCGATGTCAGGACGTATTTTACGGTATCAAAATTTTTCTCAAAAACTTTTGAGATATTGCGATGCCGCTTTGAAAAATCCGAGAGCACCTCATTAAGAGTTGAACCCACCTCCTGGTCGGAGAAGTCCAATATTCGCTTGATTATACTTCTTACCCTATCCTCAGAACCAGGCATATAAAATCTGGAGATGACCCTTGCTGGATCCGGGTAAAATTTATTCGGTAATCTTCTGACAGTTAAGGTCATTGTCGCCTCGTATAGTAATATACTTCGGTTTGTAATACGAAAAATTCAGCATTCCCCCTTTTTTTGCTGATGGCATGACTTCCGCTGGGCCGGTGGAACGCCGCATGTCAGTAGCTGACTATTTTTCACCCAATTCCTTCGATTTCTTTGTCGCGGCTTCCACTGCCGCCGCGAGGGCTTCCCTGATTTTCCCGGCCTTGAGCGCCTTTATGCCTTCTATGGTGGTGCCCCCGGGGGATGTTACCATGTCTGTGAGCTGTGCCGGCGTCTTGTCTCCGTTGAGGCAGAGTTTCGCGGCACCTAACATGGTCTGGGCCGCTAATTTTAACGCGGTCCCGGCTTCAAGCCCCTGGCTGACACCTGCATTTGCAAGCGCGTCTATGATAATGAATCCATAGGCGGGACCGCTCCCGCTCAGGCCTGTAACCGCGTCGATCAGTTCTTCTTTGACAACGACTGTAATTCCCACGGAATCGAATATCCGGCGGGCTGTGGCGATATCGCTGTCCGTTGCGTTCTTTCCGCCTGCAAGGGCCGCCGCGCCTTCGCCTATGAGGGCGGGTGTATTCGGCATTACCCTGATTGCGCGTGCATTCCCACCCAGACGTTCCTCCATGAACCCGAGGGTGATACCCGCCGCGATGGATATGACGAGCCTGTCCGCGACGGCATCAGCAATATCCCCTAAGACGGTTTCCATATTCCGGGGTTTTACTGCCAGGATAACGATGTCGGAGGTCTCTATGGCTCCCGCGATGTCGGCCGACACACATACATGATATTTGTCCCTGAAGTACGCAAGCCGTTCCTTTTCTATGTCATGTATTGTTATGTCCTCCGCACGCGCCAGGCCGCTTGAAATGATCCCTCCGGTGAGCGCCTCGCCCATGTTCCCCCCGCCTATGATGCATATCTTTTTTTCCGGCATTTCAGTGTGATAACCTCCCTGTTTGCGGAAAACGGCATGGACTTCCCGCCTTTCCTGGAACATAAATCTTGACTTTTGAGGTAGCAATTACTATTCATAACCTATTTTAATATAAAGGGGAAGAGATGTTTGTATTAGGGAATTTCATAGAGGCTCTCGCCAGGATTGTCGACATGGGGCTTACTTTGTATATGTGGCTCATCATCATAAGGGCCCTGCTCTCCTGGGTGAATCCCGATCCGTATAACCCGATAGTCCGGTTCTTATATCAAGTCACTGAGCCCGTGCTTTACCAGGTCAGGAGATTGATCCCGCTGAGAGGTATCGGCATGGATTTCTCTCCGATTATTGTGATTCTGGTGATTGTGTTTTTGCAGAGTTTCCTCGTAAAAACCATGCTGCAGATCGCGGTTAATTTCAGGTAAATGAAAGGTGCCTGTTTATGAAGATTACGCCTTTGGACATAAATAACCAGAAGTTCCGAACGAAGTTCAGGGGATTCGATGTCAGGGAGGTCGATGAGTTCCTGCAGGCTGTGGCGGGGGAACTGGAACTGCAGCTTAAAGAGAATTTGCGGCTGAAAGAAAGAGTAACGGAACTTGAATCCCGGGTGGAGCGATTGAAGGACATAACGCCTGCTCCAAAAGGTGATGAATCTCCTGACAGAGCGGAAACGATGAAGACCTCAATGCTCCAGGAAGCCGAGGCCGCGATGGAAGGCGTCCTTGACGGAATGAAGGTGGAAGCAGATAAACTGAAAGAAGAAATTAAACATCTGAAAAAGACAAAAGAGCAACTTGATACCTATTTTGAATCGTTTCTCAGATTCAATATTGAACTCCTGGATACGTGGAACAAGAGGGAGTCATGATCCCGGTCGGCGAGACAGCGGATGGCGTTGTATTCAATATCAGGGTTATTCCACGCGCGTCCAGATGCGAACTTGCGGGTGTCCAGGGTGACGCTCTGAAGCTCAGGATAACGGCTCCTCCCGTTGAAGGCGCGGCCAACAAGGAGTGCGTAAGATTCCTTTCAGGTGTGCTGGGTGTAAAGAAATCTCAAATAGAGATCATAGCCGGTCACAGATCAAAGAATAAAAAAGTTTCAATTTCAGGAATAAACAGGAAAGACATCGAGAGAGTGGTGTAGGAGAGGGACCGCGAAGTTTTCCTTTTCCACCCATGCGATGAGGGCAAGGTGATTGTTGCGATATATCTTCAAAGAAAGCCTGCAAAAACGTCTTGTGCTGGGATTTCTGGCAGCCACCTGTATTACCGGTATTGTGGCTACGTTCGTTGGCATAAAAATAATCAGCAGAAATACCATGGATGAGGCGCAGAGAAGAGTGCGGCAGGATATAAATACCGCGAGACTCATCTATGAGTACAACATGGAAAGACTGGCATTTCAGGTCCGCAGTATCGCGTTGAGATCCCATCTTGACGGTGCTACTTCTTCCGGCGATACGCTCGCGCTGGAAGACCTGAAGAGGTTGATACGCGCGGGAGCGGAGGGGAAAGATGGGCAGGTACCAGGGGGTATGTGGCTTGACATGCTTTTCCTGGTGGATGCCGAAGGCACCGTGCTGTACAGGGCCTTTAACCCGACGGTAAAAGGTGATAACGTCTTGTGGGATCCGGTCATACGGGAATGCCTTGATAAAAAAACGCCACTGTCGTCAACCGAACTGATTTCTTCGGAAAGAATAGAGAGGGAGAACCCCCTGCTTTCGGAGCGTCTTGATGTAGTCATAGTAGAGACGCCCCGATCCATGGAGACCGGGGATAAACAATTGTCTGAGGGGATGGTGCTGAGAGCGGCCTATCCCGTCTTTGACGCGCAAGGGGATTTCAGAGGCGCCCTCGTTGGAGGTGTTTTGCTTAACGGGGATTATGCCATAGTGGACAAGATAAAAGAAACAGTATACCGCGACGAAAAATACAAGAATCTTGATATGGGGTTTGCCACAATATTCCAGGGAGGCGTGCGCGTATCCACCAATGTGATGACGAAGGATTCCAAAAGGGCAACGGGCACCACTGTGTCGAGGGAGGTGTATGAAAAGGTTGTTGAAGATGGCGAAGACTGGACTGGAAGGGCGTTTGTGGTCAATGACTGGTATCTCAGTTCATATGTGCCTGTGTACAGTATAGACAATACCATAATAGGGATGCTCTACGTTGGAATACTGGAGGCAAAATACAGAGACATGAAGCTGCTTGCCATGTGGATATTCCTGGGCATAACGACACTCGGCATGATTGTAGCCTTCATTATCTCGTTCTGGATGGGACATACCATTATAGAAAGGATGCGCATACTGAAGCAGGCCGCGGAGACAATCGCGACCGGTGACCTCGACTATCAATTGCCACGCAGTAAATCATCGGATTTTGGCGTGCTGGACAAGGCGTTCAATGACATGGTCAGATCGCTCAAGGATCGCGATGACAGGCTCAAGAGAACCCTCCAGCAACTTACACAGACGGAACGGCTGATTTCCCTTGGACAAATAGCGGCCGGTGTCGCCCATGAGATGAACAATCCTCTCGGCGGCATATTGCTTTACAGCAATCTCGTGTTGGAGGAACTTCCGGAAGACAGCCCGGCATGGGAAAATATGAACAAAATCGTATATCAAACAAACAGGTGTAAAGAGATCGTTCAGAATCTCCTGGATTTTGCCCGGACTCCTTCGGGCGAAATGATGCCGCTCGATATAAACGATGTGCTTTGGACGTCCCTCAGCCTGGTGAAGGATCAATCCATGTTTCACGGAATAGAGATAGAAACCAGCTTCACGGAAGGTCTTCCCGAGGTTAATGGTGACAGATTACGGCTGGAACAGGTCTTTCTGAATCTGTTTATCAATGCCTCCGATTCGATGGCTGAAGGTGGTAAGCTGACAGTAGCGACAAAACTGATCAGCAGATTTCCATCCGATGCGGCAGAAAGTACGGAAATGGAGAAGATATGCCTTCTGGCCAGCCCTCATACCATCAAGATCACTATCTCGGATACCGGCAGAGGGATAGACAAGACCTACCAGGCCCATATATTTGAGCCCTTCTTTACCACGAAAGATCCGGGGCAGGGGACCGGTCTGGGGCTGTCCATCGCCTATGGCATAGTTCGTAAACACGATGGTTTCGTCGATGTGGAGAGCGAACCCGGGCGGGGAACGACGTTTTCTATTTTTTTGCCGGCAAAAGGGTTTGACAACCCTGAGCGGGACGAATCTGCGGAGGATATAAAGGTTGGCTGAGAGAGTCGGAAAAATACTTATCATCGATGATGAGGAATCAATACGTGATGGCTGCCGTCAGATATTGTCACGCGAGGGGTATCGTATTGAAGAGGTGGGCGATGCGGTTCGCGGTCTTGAAATGGCCCTTAAAGATGTTTATGATATCATTCTGCTGGACGTGCAGATGCCTAAGATGAGCGGTCTGGATGTCCTGAGAAAACTTAAAATGGAGTCCGATATATCCGCGCATATCATAATCATCACCGGGTACGGAAGCATAGAAATAGCTGTTGAGGCCATGAAGTACGGGGCATTTGATTTTCTGACGAAGCCATTCAGCGCGACTGAGCTGAGAAAGGCGGTGAAGAACGCTCTGAATGCGTCAAGCGCGGAAAGACCGGAGGGTGATATCCCTGACCTGGTAGGGAACAGTAGTTACATGGAGGAATTAAAAGATACGATCAGAAGGGTGGCGTACACAGACAGCACGGTTCTTATTACCGGCGAGAGTGGAACGGGCAAGGAGCTTGTGGCTGGCGCAATACAGAAACTCAGCAGCAGGAAAGACAAACCGTTTGTTCCCGTTGATTGTTCTTCCCTCGTGGAGAATCTGATGGAGAGTGAGCTTTTCGGTCATGTCAAGGGCGCGTTCAGCGGCGCGACCCAGTCGCGTGAGGGACGTTTCCAGATGGCAGACAGAGGCACGCTCTTTCTGGATGAGATATCCAATATCAGTCTTGCCACCCAGGCCAGACTGTTGAGGGTTATCCAGGAACAGGAAGTTCCACGGGTCGGCAGTTCAAGAGCCGACAAGGTCGATGTGAGGCTCCTGGTGGCGACTAATAAGGAACTGAGGGCGCAGGTGGATTCCGGTCAGTTCAGGGAAGACCTCTTCTACAGAATATCAGTAGTTCCGATAGATATAAAACCCTTAAGAGAACACAGGTCCGATATAATTCCAATCGCGCAACACTATCTCAACATATATATAAAAAAGCACAAGAGCAAGGTAAAGCGTTTTTCGGAGGAGGCAGAGAAGTCTTTGATGTTGTATAACTGGCCGGGCAATATCAGAGAATTGAAGAATACAGTTGAGCGGCTATGCGTGCTTTGCGAAAATGAGATCGTAAACCAGTCTGATATCCTTTACTTCGGGCAACATAAGGATATGAAGGTTCCCGTGGTGGATTCTCATTCGGGAAGGATGACCCTCGTGGATGTCGAAAAGGAGCATATAGAAAGGGCGTTGCGCCATTTTGATTTTCAAATAGGCAAGACCGCAAAGTTTTTAGGTATTGACAGAAAAACCCTGAGGACGAAGATAAAAAACTACGGTATAGACACGGACAGATAGGCTATATGGCTTTGTAAAAAGTCCTTTCAGAAATCCACGACTTGTTTTAACCGCACTTCGGGATAAATCTGACCCGCTTTTGGCGGCATGGAGTTGTACACCCATTCTATGTCTATCGCGCCCAGTTTTATTCCCCGATACCGTCTGATTCCCGTGAACGTTCCGCGTATCAGGATGTCTTCCATGTCCATGGTAAGGCCGAACACCGCCACGCATGTCTCCTTCTTTATCGCGTCCAGTTCTTTCCCGTAGGCCGCTGTGGAAAAGACGAGTCTTCTGCTGTCCGAAGCCTTGCATTGTATCAACGGAGTAATGTTGGGAAAGCCGTCTTCCCCCACCCAGGCTATGAACTTCAGAGAACTCAACCCGTTGAACAGCCCTTCCCCCCAGGGTCTCAGTATCTGTTCCCCCGCGCCTGTCCCGGCACCCGATTTCGCGGCTCCGGTGAGCAGAGACGCGAGGGCGATATTCGCCAGGGGCAGCTTTTCTCTGCCGTATGTCTCCACGAGATCCATGTAGTACACTGTGTGTATGCCCAAGTAGGCATTATATCTGAACATGGGCTTTTTGTTAAACATCTCATAGTCTTCCCCCTCTTTTGCGAGGTGGGTCCAGGTGGCCTTTCCCCTCCAGAGCGCCTTGTCCAGAGTCATTATAAGAAAAGCCGTATGGGGATTTGTCCTGACGTTCTTCTTGCTCATGCCTTCCGTGAACTGGGCCCAGATCATCTGTGACGGGGTTTTTGCCTGGAGGGCGGTGATCAGGGTAATGTGGGGAAGGCCTTCGGGATTTATGGTCGCGATTAATCCAACCTTCGCCTCCGGTTCAAATGCTTTCATGTCATTGATATCGAATTCTTTGAACGACTTCATTTATTCCCTACCTCCATTTTTGTCGGTCCGCTCCAGCGCACAATATCCGGGTCTACTCCCGAACCCGCGGCGCAGCCGGCGAGATTTTCCATGCATTCCCTGCTCATGAGAGCGTTGTTTTTAAATAAGCCAGTTCATATTGTTTGTCAAGAATGAAGACCTCCTCCGACCTTTGATAATATTCACACCCTTTTCGCCAAGCCACCGGGGAAGAAGGCCTGGCTTATGCGGAGGAGGCGCAACCAGCTTGTAACCGGGATTCAGAAAATCTTGATTCAAGAATAAAGATTTGATCCCCATTGGCCCCCGTCCATGTGTCACAGCTTGACTTACAACCAGAATGATTGTTGGCCCCGGTATTATCAAAATAAGCGTTGTAGCAAAAATGTAGGTAATCCAGACTTCCAAACTCATTATTGTATCCTATTTCGTGGCTAACGACTACGATGACACTTCATCTGAAAGCGGGCTTTCAAATGATAGTTGTCCATCGTCTTGTTGTCCATCTGCTTTGAATGCTTCGTGAAAAGCGGCCGTGCCCTGAGGAACACGCCCATCAAAGGATAGGGCGAAGAAGACCTCTGGTGGCACTCCCTCAAGCAACAGACCGGGTTCGTTCTCGAACCCAAACTTCCTATAGTACTCCGGATGCCCCACAACGCAGCATCCTGCAGTATTCAGGTTCTTGAGTCGGGACAGACCTTCTTGGATCAGAGTAGAGCCAACGCCCTGCCGGTGATGCGCCGGCAACACCGAGACGGGTCCTAGTCCGTACCAGTTGGGTGTGCCGTCAGAAATGGTCACGGGGGAGAAAGCCACATGCCCGATGACGCAGCCATCCCGTTCCGCAACCAGAGACACTGCGAGGGCCTTGGCTGCACGTAGTGCCATGATGATGAACTGCTCTGTATTGTTGCTGATCTCCAGCGTTTCGAACGCGGCGACTGTCACCTCAGTTATCGCCTCAACATCGGCATTCGTCTCGTCTCTGATGACTACGTTCATATCCATGATCTTCTGTCCTCTTTCTTCCTGACCAACGGCCCGGCCCACAGGCCGCATGTTTTAGAGAGCGAAAAGGGGTCAGACCCCTTTTCTTCACAATTTTTTAAATTTCTGTAACTTACTAAATCTTAACAACAATATGAGAGTTATAATTTACTTATCTCAAAAAATCATGCGAAAGAAAATATCAGCTCATCTTGTTAATACTGCGCTTGTAACCAGGAAGCACAAACGTTGTGAGCTTAGCAAGGATCCATTCAAGGCTACATTTGGAACCAGCTTTACCCCAGAAAAATATCAAAATTTCAAGCAAAGCAACTGCAACTATGCCACAAACCAAAGCAGGTATAATACTCAGCATATCACCGAGCATATATCTGCCAGTAATAAGATACAATATTGCAAGGGGCCACCCCACCAACATGTAATGAAGAAAATAGAAAGTTAACGAAAAGTTGCTTGTTCGGATAAAAAGCCGGTTTATAGTACCAATATTTGTTTTATCTTTTTTCCTTACATCTAAAAAAAAGTATGCCATGGCAAACACAATTATAGACATGCCCACCTGTATGTTTATCATGGAAAACGAATCCGGGTAGAAGCATAAAGGAGATATTAATCCATAGATTACCGAAGAGGGAAGATGAGGGCGACCTAAGTAAGCCAGGCTAAATCCAAGACCCAAAAACAGAACACCTGTGATAAACAAAAACGGCAAGTCACGCTGTATTTTCCCCAAAACAATTCTTCTGCCCAGAACAAAACCGATAATTGAGAATATTATCCATGGCAGAACCGCAAAATAACCAGATAGAAAAAAACCCTTGACTATCGCCGGATGATAATCGCTGAGAGGCTCTAAAAACATTCCCGGCAAGTATTTAGATATAAACGAAGATTCTTCAAATCCCCAATCAGCCGCAATGTTAAAAATGTCGCGAATAGACGGGGTTGAAAGCGCGATGGCACAGCAAAGAACAATCAAAAACCAGGAAGGCAGAAAACGACAAAAAAACAGGGCAACAGTAGCGAAACCCATAAGTGTGAGGATATCCCACCACCACAGTTTGTCAGGACCCCATGCAAGGATAAGCATCAAGAGTCCCGCTGCAAAAATATAGCCGCCACGAAGTAGTGCCCTTTTAAACAACATCCAGTTGTCGGGTTTTGTGACTCTTTTTGATGACAGTACCTGGCTCATTCCCATCATCATCAAAAATGCCGCTGCTCCCCAATCAGCCAGCATCTCGTCAAAGAAAAAATATGTGAAAGTGTTGGCTGCTTCCTCATCACCAAAGTATAAAATAAAATGGACAAGCACCATTAAAACAAGAAAGAAGCCGCGGAGGACATCAATAGACAGAACCCGTCCATTATTTACAGTCTTATCTAAATCGACATTTTCCATCCTAAATTATTCTCTCCATTATTTTTCTACTATCAAAAATTCACCAGACGCTAAAGTCACGAAAACTTTGAATTGTCGGAAGCAAGTCATGGCTTTTGTCTTCTGGTGGAACGATTAGTTATTGATTCAAAGCGAAAAGAAGCGAAAAGGGGTCAGACCCCTTTTCTTCTTTAACCTCTTGACAGATTTTTTGCAATAAGATGTTTTGGCCTTTCTGCATAACATACCTCCTTTAATCATTGATGGATTCGTAAAAAGTCCCAAAAACGTCATGCCGGACTTTCATTCCCGCGTAGGCGGGAATCCAGAAGCGCATAACTACTTAAAAACACTGGATTCCCGTTTTCACGGGAATGACAAAATTGTGTATATTTCGACTTTTTACGAGTCCATCAATCTTGATACGTTTAAAGACCTATTTTTTCTTTGACATGATGACGTACCTGCCGGTTACACCGATTATTTTCTTCTTTTGCATGGCGGATACAACATTGGCCTGAAAACGTTCCGAGGAGAGCGGCGCCTGAATGATATGGGTTTCCTGCCAGCCGCTTTGGTTTAAAATCCGAAGGTAATCGTTGATTAAAATCGAATTTGTCCGGGTCTCATTTCTGGCAGGGGTGTTTTGAAAATCGCGCCAGTCGGCATTGATGAAGGCCATCTGTGTACTCTTTTTGGCGTTCAGGTGTGCCAGCGCAAAAAAGTCTTTTAGAAGTTTCAGATAGTTCGCTTTGGACATTCCGGATATGCCATCAGGATTGTAGTTGTTTGATTGCTTTTTAAAATAGGGCGGATCAAAAATAATCAGATCCGGTTTGGTTTTACCTTTTATCGGCCATTTCAAATTGGCGATATCCCAGAAACAGGGTTCTATTTCCGGTCGTGTATCCTGCCGGTCGTCCATGTCAAAACTCCAGCATTTGCGGTTAAACGCACTTTATAACAAAAGGGCACAGCAGGGGGCACCCATTCAAGGTGAGGACTTCATTTTTGTCAGAAGAACATCCCCAGTCAAGACCCCTCCCCATGTTGTTTGTCAAGAATGAAAATCCGATCTTGCGCTTTATTGATATCGAATTCTCTGAACGACTTCATTTATTCCCTACCTCCATTTTTGTCGGTCCGCTCCAGTGCACGATGTCCGGGTCCACTCCCGAACCCCTGGCGCAGCCGGCGAAATTTTCCATGCATTCCCTGCTCATGAGAGGGCGGTCTTTGAAGGGCCAGTCCATATCAAGACGCTCGTATTTGCTGCTGCAGAGGTTGTTGAAGGAGCAGAGCTCCCAGCGACTTACTGAATTGCCCAGTCTGGATGCTATGAAACGGCCTATCCCTCTTATGTTTTCCTCGTACGCGGTGGCTCCCGGGATAACAGGGGTTCGTATCCACAGGTCTGCCGGGGTTTCATGTGTTTCCATGTACCGGCACAGATAGACAAGGTTGTCTAATATCTTTTCATTGGAGACGCCTGTAAATTCTCTGTGCCTGTCCGGGTCTATTTCCTTGATATCATACAGCACCATGTCAACATGTGGCAGGAGCGCGCCAAGGACATCCTGCGCGCACTGTCCGGAGGTGTCGAGCGCGGTATGTATCCCCTCCTCCTTCAGACTTTTGAGAAGGAGGGCGGCGAAGTTTGCCTGCATGGCCGGATCACCCCCGGAGAGGGTAATCCCTCCTCCTGACTTTTCAAAATATACCCTGTCCTTTATCGCTTCGGCAATCAGCTCTTCCAGGTTCCATGCCCTTCCAAGCATTTTCATCGCCGCAGATGGACATTCCCGGCTGCACATTTCGCAGGACGTGCAGAGATGTCTGTCGATTGTGATGCCTTCAGCACCGGAAGTGAGGGCATTTTCCGGGCAGACATCAATACATGTGCCGCAGCCGATGCAGGCTGTCTCTGTCCACTGCAGTTGAGGCCTTATGGATATGCTCTCCGGGTTCTGGCACCAGGTGCACCTGAGCGGGCAGCCCTTGAAGAATATGGTGGTTCTTATGCCCGGACCGTCTTCTGTGGACAATCTCTGGATTTCCAGTATTGTGGCCGCGGATGATGAGTTGTTTTTTGCCATACCTGTTTTAATAACATCCGTGGCTTTCACGGGCAATGATCTCATCCTGAAGTTCTCTGCCGATGGTGGTGAAATACGCGTTATACCCAGTTATCCTTACCAGCAGTGTACGATAATCCTCCGGATGGCTCTGCGCGTCTTTCAACATGCCGGCATCCAGTATGTTTATCTGCAGTGATGTGCCCCCATTTTCCGTGTAGCCGCGCAGAAACGCCTTGAATTTTTCCCTGTGTTCCGGGTCGCGCAGAAGCGAGGGATTAAGGGTGATGGTGTGGCTTGAACCGTTCGGAAGACTGTTTAAATATTCGCCCCAGTCGCCATTACCTTTGCCCGCTTTCCCGCCGAGTACCTTTCCCACGGAATTAATGTTGGCTGTGGGCCCGTTTGTGTCCGTGCCATTCGACGGGCAGATGGCGTTGGACAGAAACTGTCCCTTCGGTCTTCCGTCCGCGCTTGCCGCCATGATGTACCCGGATCCTATCCAGTAGTTCCAGCTCAACATCCCGGGCCTGAACTGTCTGTTTGTGGATAAGGTTTTGTGTTTCCATGCCTCGTCAGTCCACAGATCCATGGCCTTCATCCCCATATCATCGGCCGCGTCGTCATCCCTGCCGTACTTGGGCGCCCTGTTCTTTGCCTTGGCCTGAAGCACTTCATGCCCTGTCCAGTTATCCCTGAGCGCCCGGACAAGCTCCTCCATGGAACATTCTTTTTTATCAAAAACCAGATACTTTATGGCAAGCAGAGAATCCACGGTGGTGGCGAAGGTAACGCCCTCCAGTGTAGTAAAGTTCAGCTCCGCTCCTCCCTGTGTGACATCGAGTCCATTCTCGGCACATCCCTTTACGAGGCAGGACAAGTATGGAGTAGGGCAGTACCTGGCCCGTACGGACTCCGTCGCTTCGTACAGGTCCACGCATTTGCTTATAATATAGGCGGTCTGCCTGCTGTAGGCCTCCCAGAATTCGCCCCATGACTTGAATGTGGCGGGATCTCCAGTGGCGGGACCGTCCTGTCCGATCTTTTCCTGTTTGCCTGTGATGGGATCCACGGCGGGTATCAGGTCTTTCCCGCCCGTCAGGGTCAGCTCCACCGCCTTCAGGAGGTTGAGATTGTTGTCTACCGTTCCGGAACGGTCATTGCCCACCATGGTGTTTTCGAGACATCCGACGGACGCGTAATCGTGAACGTTATCTTTATTTATAAGGTTTTCACACCCCGCTCTTTTCGCTTCACGCATCATTCCGGCCATAGACCTCTCGTCGAAGTTAAGCAGGAAAGGAGAACCCTGGCTGGTGGAAATCATGTCCACCACCCGGTCGAGGAGCTGGTCTGGGCTGCCCCTGTGGAGTCGGACGTTGGGCTTAGGCTCCAGTATGGGACTCATTTCGTCTATGACCTCAAGGATGGCGTAGGTAAGGTCATTGGTCATGTCACGGCCGTCTTTTCCCATGCCCGATATATTGATCAACTGGCCGTATCCCGCTGTGATGCCCTGGTTATCTCCCATGCGTATCAGGGCGTCGTAGGCGTAGTTGGCATGCACCCAGAAGCATTTCAGGATTTCCTTTCCGGATTCTCTGTCCATGCCGGAAGAGAGGGAGTGCTCCCAGTATGGAAGCAGGTACTGATCCATCCTTCCGAAAGACACTCCCGGTCCGGGGTAGTTTTCATCGCTCATGACCAGCATATGAGTCAGCCACAGGGCCTGGACGGCCTCCCAGAAGGTTGTCGCGGGCTCCCAGGGGACCCTGTCCAGATTCCCGGCTATATTGTAAAGTTCGGTCTTTCTTTCGGGGTTGTCTTCCTTTTCCGCCATATCCCTGCACAGGGAGGCATACTTTGCCGCCAGTTCACGAGGCATGGTTGCGGCCGTCATCATGGCCCTTATCTGGGCGCCTTTTCTGGTTTTCTGTTCCTTCTGGGTAAGCGCGTCAAATGCCGCCTGCAGGTTGGCGTGTATTCCCTTCCACCCGATACGCAAGGCCTTCTCGTATCCGGGTATAATATGTCCGCTGGTGGCCCCGGCGTTTCCGTATCCACGGTTGTAAAACCACTTCAGTTTTGAGCGGGCGCCTTTCCTGCCATACATGAGCTTGTCTCTCTGAGCGGTCTCTTCCCTTGTCCAGCATTTGGATGCCTGAATGTTGAAGCGCGCTCCGGCGATGAGGTCCCCCGGGAGTATCTCCTGCGGCAGATGGTTTACCATAACCTCCTTTATAAACCACGCCTTTCTTTCAGGGAGACTCCACGACCAGAAATCTTCATGCAGTTCGACCGGTTGAGCTGCCTGGATGAATGACGCCCTGAGTGTGCTGAAAAACGCGTAGGTCTCGGGGACTATGTAAAATGTTGTTTCATCGTACTGTACATCCCAGGGCTCTCCCGTTCCCCAGGAGGTGAACTCATTGTTCCACGGTCGTTCCAGTCCCCTGAAATAGTAATTCCTGAGCCATTCGATCCTTGGAGAGAGATTGCCCGGTTCCTTGATCGGGTATTGTGCTTTCCACGCTGCCGATGTGTCCATTGCGACCTCCTTTGTGACCATGTCAAACGGTATAGCGGTTAACTCTGAAAATCAAGCATAAAATCCCGATATGACGCCGAAAGTGCGAAGGCGTTAATTATGGATTGCAAATGGGTAAGAATTCCCCGAGGGTGGGGCGGCACTACCCGATCCCGAGCTTGTACGCGCCGCTGGTGCTCTGAATATAATAAATTATATCAATTAGTTATCTTTGTGGCATCAAAATTGCTGTATGTGTGTTGTATGTGTGATTGAGAAGATTCAGCAGCCCGTGTCAGAAAACGGGTTCAAATCCCATGCAGGGTTCTGTTTCACCGGGGGGTGGCGGAGCCTTGCCGGGATGCTGTACAAAATATGAGCAGGTGCCTGTCTGTGTCTGTAAGTGTTAATCACGCATCCTGCTGAGAGCAGGGGTATAGCCTGGCACGCTATATCCCTGTTTCCTCTTTTCTTACTTAAGCAGGCTACTTCCTGTTCCATTATAATCCTTAATCCTATCCCGGCGTATCGTAACGGTAGAGTTTTTAAGCAGATGATCGACAGTGTTTTTCGGTCGATCGGGTTGGCAATTGCCTGTCATCTTTTTTTACGCGTTATTGCTAAAGTACGGTTTTTTTGTGCGGTTTTTTGTTGACATTATTTCTATTTCATGTTGAATTAGCGAAAATGTCTTATAGAGAGCTTTGTAGAACTACCCGAGAATTGCACAGGGTTTTGGGAATATGATTCTGGGTGCGAATCAAGATTTAGAATTGCCGAAAGAATGTTTTGAGCATCTAATAATCATACTTCCAATGGTCTCCTTAGATCGTAAATCAAGCTCTAACCGTTTTGCTCTAAAAAGGAGAAAAATATGCATTTCACATCCAGATTTTATCATGGAATCATCCTGTTTTTTATCTTTTCTTTCCTTCTCTTTCCCGCAGTTTCAGCTGAGGCCGGAGATTTTTCAACCGGTCCGGAGACAGAGATCAGCGAGAAGGTGAATGATGAGGCCATTGAAAAGCTTCGCGAGATGACACCGGAAGAGATCGATGCCCTGGATAAAAAGCTGGCCGAGGCGCTAATCCTTTACTATGACAGGAAATTTGGCCAGGCCCTGCCGATCTTCAGGGAGGTCGCCGGCCAGGCGGAAACAATGGACATCATGTGGTGGCTCGGAACAAGCGCCATGAAGGTTGGGGAAACCCGGCTTGCCATCGAAAAGTTCAAGAAGATGCTGGAAATCAATCCTGATCTGCACAGGGTAAGGCTGGAACTGGCAACCGCCTATTTCAAACTGCAGCGTTACGATGAAGCCCGCCAGGAGCTTGAAACCGTCCAGGCGGCAAAACCCCCTGAAGCCGTCCGGAAAAACATAGAGAAACTCCTTGCCGCAATCGATGAGAGTACAAGGAAGGTCGTGTGGCATGTCCGTTTCTCCCAGGGATTACAGTTTGATGACAACGCAAGCTCGGGACCCGATCAGAGGGAACTTGCCGTTACCGGGGGAACGCTAACCCTTGGAAACGAATCCGTCAAATTGCGTGACGAGGCCTTGATCACAAACCTGATGGGCAACGTGGTGTATGATTTTGGTGAGAGACAGGGGCTGATGTGGAACACAACGGGCGCGTTTTACAACAGCGCTTACCAGAGCTACTCCAAATTCAATTTTATGATGGTCGATTTTACAACCGGTCCCTGGTGGGTGGGCCGGCGCGATATCGTGAAGTGCCCTGTGGGATATAAGGAACAATATTATGGCAGTGAACGGCTTTCCCACGTATTTCACATAAATCCGTCTTATGAACATTATTTTAGCCCTTATTTCAGTCTTGCCGGTTCTTATTCCTTCAACAAAGAGTTCTACTACAACACAACAAATGCTTCCCTTGACAACAGTCAATACCGGTACGAGATAAACCCGAGCATCTATCTTGCCGACAGACGTCATATTATCTCCGCGGCACTGGGATTTGAAGATCGCAACGCGGAGGCGCGCAGGTACTGTTACGATGCCTGGTATTATTCGTTGTCCTATCTTACCAGGCTTTCAGCGAAGACGGAACTCTTTGTCCGGTACAAGTGGACCGAAAGGGACTACAAAGAAAAACCGCTGCTGTACAGCCAGGACCGGAAAGACAAACAACACAACATAATGGCGGTGCTTAGTCAGGAATTCCTGGAATACTTCTTTGCAACGGTCACTTTCAACTATACGGATAATGACTCAAACGCATCACTTTACGAATTTGACAAGACTACTTATACCTTTGATGTCGGGTTTAAGTTTTAGCTTAAACAGGAGGGCTATCATGAAGCACCGCATTTTCACAGTATTTGTTATTCTGATTTTTCTGTTAGGAAGCTCACAGGCCATACTTGGTCAGGAGGCCGCCGCCCCGGACAGGGGAAATATGGTGCCGGCAGAGATGCTTCCCGGGGAACTGCAGGGTCTGGATATAAAAGATTACTTCATCGGCGCCGATGTCAGGGAGGCAGGTGTCATAGAGACCATGACCGGCCATGCGGCCGTGATCCACGGGGACTCGGATCAGGCCTACTTCGCGGCCCCGGGAGATAAGATCTTTGAAAAGGATGTCATCTTTACACTGAAAGAATCCCGCTGCCGCGTCAAGTTTCTCGATGATAATCTGATAACCATGGCCGAAGATACCAGTATAGACATAAAGGAATTTGTCGTCGATCTTGAAATGAAGGAGAAGAGGTCGATCTTCGGCATGGCTAAAGGCAAGGCGATGTTCTATGCCCTGAAACTGTTCAAATACGGGAAGGTATCCATGTCGGTCGAGACCCCGACAGCCGTGGCGGGTGTGCGGGGAACCAAGTTTGGTGTAGCGGTGAGAGAGGTGCAGGGAAAATCTGTGGCCTCAAGGCCTGTTTACCTTGCGGACGCGTCCGATTCGGGATGGATTTACCTCGCCCGGGCAAACCCCGGCGCTACGGAAACCATAGTATACGCGTTCGACGGTGAGATAGAGGTTCACTCGCCTGTGGATGGAACCACGCAGGTCCTGGAACCGGGGAACATGCTCACCTGTACCGGAGAGGGGGCGGGTGCGGTTGAGCCCACACCTCCCGGTGAGGCCAGACAGTTCGAGGGCACTACAGAAGCGCCGACCCCTGAAGGAGAAGAGGGAACCGGGGCAGATGAAGGTGAAACCGGCGGAGAGGCGGAAACCAGCGCAGAGGCTGAACCCAGTGAAACGGATGTTATTGAAGAAACGCCCGATACAACAGATATAACACAGGATCAGACGACAAAAGCAGCTGAGAAACCGTCCGACCCTGTCAGAGATCCCGGTACGAACGCAACTGGAACAGGCGTTGGTTATTTTTCCGGAATGCTCACCAACCAATCCGATTCCAGCTTGGAGGAGTTCTTTGTCAGCACCAAGCGTCAGGATTTCGATGGTGAAAATATGTGGGCGCGTGGCAGCAAGGACCCCTCGGCCGATTATCTGAGAGCCGATCCTGAATATTTCACAGAGACTGCTTACGCGAAGTGGGTGGTCTTTAATTCCGGGGCGAACAGCTCGACAGACCTTGGAGAGAGCAAGCCTATAACCCATGCCGAGCTGCCGGGCAGCGCTGATTGCGAATATCTCGAGTGGGGTTACTGGACCATGGCCGACAGTATCACTGTCGACGACAAGACCTACCTTATAAATAACAAAGGTTACTATATTTGCGGTGACGACACCTCTTCCATGCCGACCACGACCACAGCCACTTATTCCGGAGACGCTTATGGCACCTACTGGATAGCAGGTGGCGGCACCGACATGACGGGTGAGTTTAGCTGCTACGTAAATTTCGGGACTGCTGAAATCAGTGATTTTGATATAGACGTTTTAGGCGGAGAAAGAACAGTCTACATCCATGATGGTTCCGGCATCTATAACAGTGACGGCACCTTCTCGATAGCAAATGGAACATGGAATCTCGACGGGGCCGAGGGCCCGCCCGATCATACGATGTGCCACGGGTCATTTTACGGGACCGACGCTGCCTCCATAGGCGGCGCATGGGGAATGGATGAGGGGGACGAAGGAGTCGTCGGCATCTTCCAGGGGGACAAGGGGGAGCAAATAGTAACACCATAAAAGTAAAAAACGGGGTCAGACCGACACTTTTGACAGATTAGGGGATGGGCCACAAACGGGGTCAAAGGGTGAACAAACCGGGAAATGTCACGATCGATGGGTTCGTCAAAAGTCTTCTCAGCTTGTCATCCCGACGGGTCGGGACGAGAAATCTTTAAAACGTAACATGCTGAAAAGATAAGATTTTTCCCTATGGTCGAGATGACAGATTCACTGAATTTGACTTCTTACGAGTTCGTCACAATAACCATTTTAAAAATTTAATAGAAATCATGAGCTTTGACCACTTACTGGAAAATTCAGAGGTCTCGAGGGGAAAGTTATGAACAGAAAATTCTGGATATTAGGTTTGATTATACTGTGGCTGATCGTTCCACTGGTGGCACAGGCCGCAGAGATGACCGGACGCGAGGTTATGGAAAAACAAAAAGAATTGCATAAAGTACAAAGTGAAATTGGAGACGAAATCATGCTCCTCGTGGACAAGGACGGCAGCAAGGAAAAGAGGCTGATCAAACGCTATTCGAAAGAAACCGGAGACGATATTCATCGTTATCTGATCGTATTCCTTGATCCTGCCGATATCAGGGGGACAGCCCTCCTTACATGGGAACAGAAAGAACGGGACAACGACCAGTGGCTGTACCTTCCGGCACAGAAAAAAATGCAGCGTATCGCCAAGGGAAGCAAGAAAAATTACTTTATGGGCACGGACTTTACATATGAAGATATGGAACCGGAAGATATTGATAACTTTACCTATACGATTCTGCGTTCGGAAAAGCTGAATCAGGACAAGAAGGATTCTGACTGCTATGTGATCGAGTCGGTTCCGGCCAACAAGGAAAAAAAGAGGGAAAGCGGCTATTCCAAACGGATTATGTGGATAGAAAAGGAACACCTCTACACCCTTAAGGCAGAGTTTTACGATCGCAGAGGCAGGTTACAGAAGATACAAACCAATCACGCGTTAGAAAATGTCTCGGGAACGGTATGGCGCGCAAAAAAAACTCTGATGAATCATCTGGGGAGAAAGCATAAAACCCTCACGGGTATTACGTCGAGAAAGATCAACACGCCTGTAGAGAAATCTGTCTTCACGGAACGCTTTATACTTTCCGGCAAGCACACACGGTAAGTAACATTAATACATTCATAAACCAGTGGGGACAGGTTTAAACCTGTCCCCGATTATTTTGGAGCGGGACATTTAGCCCTCTATTGGAAATACTTCGGAAATTCACCAGGATACTGATAGTCGGAGGTTATATCTATGCGTAAATTTATGCTGTGGGGTCAGGCTCACCCGTGGATTGCGATTGTTGTAGTTGCCATCGTCACAATTTTTGCCTTATACGGCGCCCGCAATATAAGGATCGATGCCTCGACGGAAGGCATGATGATCCAGGGAGATCCCGCCCAGGACTATTATCAAGCCACCCTGAAAAAATTTGGAACTGAGAATATCACCGCCATCTTTGTCCAGGATAAAAATCTCTTTACCCCTGAAAAACTGAAAATGCTGGATGAGCTGGTTTTCAAGTGCGAGGAATTACACGGAGTCAGCAAGGTTGAAAGTCTCTATTCCGTAACCAACTTTAAGGGGGTGGACGGGGCGCTTGAAACCAATCCCTTGATGGACTGGCCCCCCGAAACCCGGGAAGAGGCCGAACGGGCAAAAACAGACGCCCTCCGGAATCCCATCTTTCTCAGCAACCTGATTTCAAAAGATGGTACCGCTACAGCGATAAACCTCTTTGTAGAGGGAGATCCTGATGATCCCGATTTTAATATCAAATTCTCCAGGAGAGTAGATGAAATCATAAAACCGTTCCAGAACCGGTTCGGTACCATATTCCAAATTGGTCCTTCCTATACCCGCCGTTTGATTTCTGAAAATATCATAAGTGATACGGTCAGGTTAGCTCCCATGGCGGCACTTGTTCTCCTGCTAACCTTGATCATATTCATGCGCTCTGCCAGCGGAGCTGTATTGCCCATGCTTACGGCAGGCACAAGTATCGTCTGGACAGCCGGTTTTATGGCCCAGGTGGGTATCCCTCTGAATGTACTTACAGTTATAGTGCCTTCTCTTATCATTGTCATAGGCTCGACAGAGGACATACATATCCTTTCCGAATATCTTGAAGGTGTGGAAGAAACGGATGGCAACAGGGCTGAGGCTATTAAAATCATGACGGGCAAGGTCGGCACGGCGATCCTTCTCACCTCTCTGACGACTTTTATCGGGTTCCTTTCCATCACACTGAACCAGATAACCCTGCTTAAACAATTCGGTATTGTGGCGGCATTTGGCCTTTTCGTTAATCCTGTTGCCACCTGCCTCCTCGCTCCGGCTTATCTCCATTTCTTCGGCTCTACAAAAGTCAAAATCTCCGGGGAACACAAAGAAAGTTCTATAGACCGCTTTTTTGGCATTATTGCCAATAATATAATAAAAATTATTTACAGCAATAAACCGCTGGTTCTCGGGTTTTTTCTTGGTCTGGCTGTTATCATCGGGGTTTTTACGGTGCAGGTCAATGTAGATAATGATCTTCTCGGTTATTTCAAGAAAAGCTCCGCAATATGTACCCGCAGCGAGATACTTCATAAAAATTTATCGGGTACTCAGGCCTTTTTCATCTCTGTGAACAGTGGTTTCCCGGGTGCTTTCAAGCAGCCGGAAAACCTTGCTCAGGTTGCTCAAATACAAAAATACATCTCCGAAAAAGGATTGTTTGATAAAACAAAGTCCCTGGCGGATGATATCTCCCTCATACACAGAGAAATGAACAACGGTGATGAGAAATACTTCAAGCTGCCTGATTCGGCTGATCTTATCGCCCAGTACCTCCTCTTCTTACACAGGGATGAAATTTCCCGTTACGTGACCGCGGATTTCAGTGAAGCAAATATCCTGGTGAGGCATAATATCAGTTCCTCCTACGAACTTGCCGAAGCGATCGAAGACCTTGAGGAACACATTAGAAAAACTCTGAATCCTCATTTCCTGTGGGGGCTTACCGGTGAGAATATCCTCATTAATACGGCGGCGGACAGTATGGCCGCGGGACAGGCAAAGTCACTTTCCCTGGTGCTTGTCTTCATCTTTATCATTATGTCAATCTTGTTCGTCAATGTTAAGGCCGGCGCTCTATCCCTCGTTCCGAATCTGTTTCCAATCGTTCTTAACTTCGGCATTATGGGCATTTTCGGTATTCCCTTAAATACCGGAACCGCCATGGTGGCGGCGATCGCCATCGGAATTGCCGTGGATGACACCATACATCTCATGAGCCGTTATAATACGGAGATGCGTGTACTGCAAAGCCAGGACAAGGCCATTGAGGTGTGCATACGCGCTGAAACGAGACCGGTCATTTCAACGTCTGTAGCCCTGGCCCTTGGGTTTGCCGTGCTCGGTTTTTCCAATTTTGTCCCTGTCATCAGTTTCGGCCTGCTTTCATCAATGGTTATGATATTCGCTATCATTGGCGATCTGTTCATAACGCCGATCCTGCTCTCATCCACTCAGTTGATAACTCTCTGGGATATGCTGGGTCTGCATCTGCAACGGGCAGTCATGCGGGATGCCGAATTATTCCGGGATCTCAGGGCCTGGCAGATAAAAAAGATCGTTTTGCTGGGCAAGGTTCTTTCCAGTGAAGCAGAGGATCTGGCCGTAGTACAGGGTGAAGAGGGTTCAAGCATGTACCTCCTTCTTGAGGGGAGGGCCGAGGTGGTGGTGAGGGACAGAAAGGCAGGAAAGGATTTTTTTCTTGCCAACCTCAATCCCGGTGATGTTTTCGGTGAAATAGCCCTTGTGGAACCCGGTCCCCGGTCTGCCGACGTGCGTGCCCTGGAACCGATCAAGTATCTTGAGATTGACTGGAACAGCCTCAAGAGGATTCAGAGAATTTATCCCCGAATCGCCAGTCGTCTGTTTCTCAATCTGTCCAGGATTCTAGGGGGACGTCTGGTACAGGCGGACAAGCTCCTTCTCCAGACAAAATAGGGTCAGGAAGATCTGTTCTTATGAGCCGGACAAAATATTTTGCCGCGTTTTTCTTAGTTCTTTTCCTGGTCTTCAGTTCTCAGCAGGTTGTGAGCGCTGATGATCTTGATCTGTTAAACGCTCTGGATCAAGAGATGTCGACCACAGAAGAGAAATCCGGCGATGATCTTGATCTTTTAGGCGAATTGGAGGCAGCGCCGGCTGAGAAAAAGGAGGATCGATTTAAGTACCTCACCCAGATCGTCAAGAACCTTGAGGGAAGCCTTCAATTGCGCGGCCATTATTTCTACCGGAAGCCGGATGACAAGGAAGGTCTTGATAAGGAAAATCCTGTTGGAGATGCTCTCTTGAGATTTAACACATGGACAGGCGGCAATACATTACGTCTGGACCTTTCCGGCTGGCTGGAAGCGGGAAGTCAACAGGATACCTATGAAGGCATTTTCAGGTGGCCACAGGACAGGGATAGCCAACGGCACTATCTGGAATTGAATGAACTTTACCTTACCCTTTCCCAGGATACCTATGATGTAACCGTGGGCAAAAAGATTTTTCAGGATGGAATTTCGACACTTTTCTCTCCTGCCGACAGATATCGTCCCGCGGATTCGAATGACCCGCTGGATCCTAAAGATTTCGGTATATGGCAGACAAGGGCTGATTACTATCTTGGCAAATATACCTTCACGGCGATGATACTTCCCGTATTCAACACCGGGAAGACTCCCAGTGAACATTCCCGCTGGTCCGGAGCCGGGGGAGATTACGAGCTTTACGGGGAAGACATTTCCGGCAAGAAAATCGAGGAAGATTTCCCTGCCATTTCAATTAATAACGTCGGCTACTTTGCCAGGGCCAAGACAACCCTCCACGGCTGGGATCTATTTGCCTCTGCTTACCACGGTCTCAATTCTTATCATGTACTGAGAGAAGAAACCCGTGGGATTAAAAAGGTGGCCATCAAGGAAAATGTAAAGGTAGGCGACTATGCAGCCGGTTTCTCAACCACTTACAAAAAGTTTGAGTTTCACGGCGAAGGCCTGTTTAACCTCAGTTATGACGGAAAGGACGATAATTATATAAACCTCGTTGGAGGCCTCACGTATACTATCGATGAATACGCCGAGAAGGTCTTTCTGGAGAAAATAGACATAACCATCGAATATGCTCGAGAGGAAGTAACTGAAAAACAATCAGCAACAGGTTACACGACAAGTTCCAGGAAAGGCAGGCTGGGACGGAATAATCTCTTCACCCGTATTAACTTTAAATACAATGAAGATTTAAGCTTCCAGTATGTTTCGGATTTCGAGTTCAATCCATCAGGTCGATACAACAGAATCCAGTCCAAATATAAAATCAGGGAGGGACTCGAATGGATTTTAGCCACTGAATTCTTCAATGGCAAGAGTGACAGTTACTATGGCAGGTGGAAACGGAATGACCGGCTCATAACTTCCTTCAAATATAGCTTCTAAGGTGGTTTAACTGATCGGAACGGTAATGCACAGATTCAAAAACTCAATTATCTAAAACTGACAAGTTCTTAAAAAGCTCCACCATCCCGCCGCATCGCAACTCCAGAACCTTCAAGCAGATGATCAACAGTGTTTTTCAGTCGATCCAGTCGATCAGGTTTGCAATCAGTTTACTGCGCCGGATTGGCCTTAATCTTCGGGTGGGGTTATCTTCCTCGTGTGTGGGTATCTTCGCCCCTCGGGAAGAAAAGTTTTCTATGCGGGAATTCTATTTTAATAAAGCATTACAATGAGTTGGATTTTGGCACTGGTCTTGCACAGTATGTGTTAAAATTGATAATGATGATGGGGGAACCAGATCATGACCACAAAGAAAAAAATACTTTTGATAGACGATGACAGGGACTTCCTGATGGCGACCAGATTGATACTTGAAAAGAGCGGATATGAGGTATTTACGGCGGAGAATGGCGAGAGCGGTGTTGACATGATCAAGTCCGTGTCTCCCGACCTGGCGATTGTTGATATG
>JAFDAS010000141.1 GCA_019313695.1 Deltaproteobacteria bacterium | reverse complement strand
CTCACGATCAAGCCGTTCACAGGCATACCCATTGCGATTGCGGTCATGTATGCTTTCTGGAGCGTATTCGGTTCATTCGCAGGAACACTGTTCACCGATGGATTCATGGTCAAGCTGTTTGATGGACATTTTCTCCCGTGGATGCAGGATGTTTTTCCTGGCGCAGGAGGATGGTTGTATTATATCATAGTTGGTGATCCCCTGGCAGACAACTCTTTCGAGGCGTTTGGTATGCTGACATCAGGGCTCTTCGTTGCCATCGGCGTTGTCCTGCCTGCTATATTCATATTCTACCTGATGCTTGCGTTACTGGAAGATATGGGATACATGCCAAGACTCGCTGTGCTCATTGATACCGTGCTGCACAGGATCGGTCTGCACGGGTATGCGATCGTGCCAACGATCCTTTCCCTGGGATGCAATGTACCTGGTGTAACAGCAACAAGAATTCTCGAAACGAAAAAACAGCGGTTCATAATGATGACGCTGCTCGCGATCTTCATTCCATGCGGCGCCCAGATCGGAATCATGGAGGAAGTGATCCCGGATACGATGGGCTGGGTTTTGCTCTACCTGATCACAGGATATTTCATTTTTGGTTACATCCTGAACAAGATCGTTCCCGGGAAATCTCCGGAGTTTTTGATCGATGTACCGCCCTATAGAAAACCGATGGTAAGCAATCTTTCGAAAAAGGTGTGGGGTCGAATTGTAGGGTTCTTTAAGGTTGCGCTTCCCTTTGTACTGCTCGGCTGCGGGATCGTGAATGTTCTCTATCTTGTAGGGTTTATCGATTGGGTTGGTAATGTTCTCTCTCCGGTCTTTGTCGTCTGGTTCGGCGTACCAGAGGCGACCGCTGGTCCATTGATCGCAGCTTTCTTAAGAAAAGACCTTGCAGTTGCACAGTTGTCCGTGATCGAAATGACGCCATACCAGATGATCTCGGCAGTAGTACTTGTCTCGATATACTTCCCGTGCGTGGCAACGTTTGCAATGATGATCAAGGAAGGGGCGAAAGAGCTGTTAGGAGCTCTGGCTGTTCTTTTTACAGTGGTCTTCCTCTATGGTGGTCTGATACACCTGATAGGGATACTGCTGGGGGTGGCGTAAATGGCTGAGAGATCAATTGCTGCCATCTACTTTGCCATACTTGGCATCATCACCACGGCATTCGGCATCGCAGATATACTGGTCACAATGGGAGCAGGTAGTTTCGCCTTCGGGATACTTGAGATACCAGGTGACTTGTTCAGAGGAGTATGGGGCGGATTTATTGTGCTGTCTGCCGGACTCTTCTATCTATCCGGCATCCGGAATTTTGAAGATATCCATCAGTTTTCAAAGATCGTGATGGGAAGCATACTGATCTGGATCATGGCAGGATGCGACATATTTGCGATAATCACGGAATCGATACCTGGCGGGGAAGATGGAACGTGGTTCAACACACTAGATGGATTCCTTGGAACGTATGCGCCGCCTTATGCGCCGGCAGTGTTATTGCTGCCATTCTCGCTCGTGGTGGTATATTACATCTACAAAAGAAAACCGGAAATGTAAGGTAAAGGTGATAATAGTATGACTGCGATAAAGAAGGTACTATCAGAAGTTGTGAAAGGAGGTACTATCGACGCGCTCGCCAGACAGCTGGATATGAATATGTCCACTCTTTTGGCGATGATCGATTTCCTGGCGGATGCAGGATATCTGGAAATGACAGGTCTGCAGTGTTCTTGCCAGGCTTCGAACCTGTGCGAAAAATGCTGCGGCTCTAAAAGCGGTTCGCAAACAAAGATGTATGCGTTGACAATGAAGGGTGAACAGTTCCTTTCATGTAATGCCTCATAACTCCAGAATTTTTCAGAGACTTTTTAATTTCTTCTGGTCATTTGGATTTTAACGAACCGCAGATACACTCAACTCCGTAGGAAGTGAGTGTATCCGCGGTTAACAGAACTAATTGATAAGTGTGACCAGAAAATAATAAAAAGTCTCATTTTTCACATGGAAACATTAAAAACCATCGGTTACGTAGGTATCAAGTGTAAATATGCTAACGCGAAAAGCTGAAGACTATCTCGAAGTAATCCTCAATGTCACAGAAGATAAGGGATATGCCAGAATAAAGGACATAGCTGTTGCTCTGGACGTTAAGTCGCCAAGTGTTGTTGAAATGGTCAAGAAACTTGATAAAATGAGTTTTGTTGTGTACAAGAAATACGACGGTATAACACTGACCGAAAAAGGACGAGAGATCGCGTTGATCATAAAGGACCGGCACGATACCCTGAAAGCCTTTCTGGAGATCATAAAAGTACCTGAAAAAATTGCTGAGAAAGATGCATGCACAATGGAGCATGAACTGGATGAAACTACGACAAAACAGATTAAAAATCTGGTTAATTTTGTGAAATCCGCGCCAGAATATCCTCAGTGGCTCAAGTATTTTGAACAATTCTGCACGACAGGAAAGCATCCATGTGGGGAAAAGGCTCGCAGGTCGAAGTAGTTCAAGTGGGTTCTTAGACCTTCGTGCTGTCCCTCCCTGTCTTGTCGCAAGATATATAATATATGCAAGAACGTTTGCTAACCATGACTGAGATAATCATTGATGAGTCACTGTCCTATATCGACGGCACCCAGAGAGTACATGACGGAGAAACAACCCTTAAAAACGCCAAGAGCCAACTTAAGACAATAGGTGTCACCCGTATAGCAGACATAACCGATCTTGACAGGATCGGGATACCGGTATTTTCCACTATTCGACCGAGTGCTGCCAAAGGTGGAATTTCCATATATTCTGGAAAAGGTGCAAATCCTGACCAGGCAAGGATCTCTGCGATGATGGAAGGTTTTGAGAGGTGTCTTGCTGAAAGAGCAGGTACCAATGAGAATATCGACACCGACATTTCAGCTCCAACGATTATGAAATCACTTGAAGAAGCATCCAATGATCACAACATACTTGACCCGAAATCACTACTTTTACCGGAACCCCTTGTGCCTGATAAATTGGTTGACTGGACAGGAGGATGGGACCTGCTGAAAAACGAAGAGATATTTGTCCCTTCAAATGCCGTTTATCACCCATACAATGAACCGGGGCAATGTGTGAAACTCTTTCGAAGCAACACCAATGGTCTTGCAGCAGGAAATGTGATGGAAGAAGCAATATTCCACGGATTGCTGGAAGTTATCGAGAGGGACGCTTTGAGTAGTGCCGAGTTCAACAGGGTTACGGGAAAAGAACTCATTCTTACTGAGAACGATGGAAGTAATTATGAACTTATTCAGAAGTTCAAGAATGCAGGTGTGGATATCAAACTTTGGGTGCTCCAGCATGATACCAAGGTTACAACAATCGTTGCCGTTACTGATGACATTAAATTGAAGGATGCAGCAATGCTTGTCATGGGTGCAGGTTCGCATTTAAAACCTGAAATTGCAGTCAGTCGGGCAATCACCGAAGCCGCCCAATCAAGAGTTGTGCAAATCCATGGAGCACGTGAAGACACAGACCGTGAAAAGTTCGTGCGTAACATCGGATACGAACGGATGAAGCGGATGAACAAGTTCTGGTATGAGGATAAAGAGACTATATCACTTGATGAGATCAAAGACATCTCAACAGCAACACCGGCAGGAAACATTCGAATTGTACTTGATCAACTTAAAAACCTTGTTGATAATGTTGTTGTGGTTGACCTCTCACGAGAAAATATGAACGTGCCTGTTGTGCGCGTAATCATTCCAACATTTGAACTATACACTCTTGATCGCGAACGTATTGGTAAGCGAATGAAGTTAGTGAAAAGACAAAGAATGGCAAAGGAAGACAGACCTTGGAGAAAGGGAAGAAAACTACGATGAACAAAGCACTCCGCCCCATCGTATTTGCAGGCACAAGTATCAGCCACGAAGACGCAAAAGAGATACTTGATGTCAAATATAGCCGACCTGTTTTCAGATGTGATATCCAAAAGGCTGTGAAACGGGGATACAATGTCATAGGGATCATTGACGGCATATTCTTTGACAAGACAGCAGTCGCCCACAAGGAAATTATCAAGGCAATCAAAAGTGGAGTTATCGTTGTAGGAGGTTGCAGCATGGGAGCACTCCGCGCATCCGAACTTGACACCTATGGAATGATTGGTGTCGGCAAGATATACGAATGGTACCGTGACGGTGTTATCGAAGCCGATGACGAGGTTGCTGTGGCTACCAATCCTGATACTTTTGAACCTGTTTCAAATCCGATGGTGAACATAAGGGAAACTTTGAATGCGGCATGTGAGGAAGGGATCGTCGATAGCGACACCCGTGATTTATTGATGGGGATTGCGAAAAAGACGCATTATACTGAAAGGACATATTTCGGTGTGGCTAAACAGGGTGTCAAAGACGGGGTTCTG